>NZ_JBWVBA010000002.1:0-436340 GCF_057221005.1 Ruegeria sp. HKCCD7628 | reverse complement strand
GTGGTGCCCGGGGGCGGCAGTTCTGCTCCCATTACAGGCATCGTGACTTATGATTGTCTCAGTAAAAGAAGGGGTATCATTGAGGACGAATCCCGGTCAACAGGCACGTTCTGTCCTACGGTTTGTCCTACGCCTCAGGACACCCTCAATATGGCCACCCATGACACGTTGAGCTCCATCCTCTCGCCCGAAATGCTGCACTAAGACCGCTACTGAATTCGCCCCCCCACGGGGGAGTATCAGAACTGGGGTGAGTGGTATTGGCTGCGTAGATCCCCAGCCATTTTTTTGAATGGACACTACCAGACACTGAAGTCCACTTATGACCGGGCCAGGCGGACGCCCCTGTTTTTTGTTTGTCCCTAAGGGCCTCTTCGGCCCCTAGGATGTTCTTAGAGCACTATGAGCTATTGGCGCAGTCAAAAGCCAAGACCTATAACTGTTAATAGGTTTAGGCTGCTAAACTAGACGGCCTTTCGGTCCTGACAAAGCGGGCCTTAGTTCCTCCGCGACCTTTGGTGCCGTGCACAAAGGACCAACCAAGCATTGTCCAAGCTGCATTGCTCTTTGCCAGCCTAGTTCCCCTGGTCTTCAGATTTGAATCGCCAATAAGCTCCCCCAGCTGCTCTACCTCAATTTCGTGCGTGGTAAGCGGAAGGGACTTAAGGCCATTCAAGACCTTCGTTTTGAAAGTCTCCTGACCTTTTCGAACCCCACGCCGACTGTTGTAGGCCGAGGGATCAATGTCGATGTTCGCACCCGGAAAGAGACTTTGGATCTCGTCTGGTAACACCCTGTCCTGATAAACCCATAGGCGCATTGGACCGCAACTTCCGTCCTTATTTGCGACTCGAACGCGACCACGGGCACCAAGCTGCTTGATCTGGGCCTTGTATTCGCCAGCCCTGACTTCTGCAAAGATGTCTTGGAGCGACCCCATCTGCTGATCTAGCAAAGGTTGTGTCACACGGACCGGTCAAATCGGGCCAACCATTGTAGCACCGGGCGAATCCGCCCAACACGCAAAAAGCGCCTCTTGTGGCGCTAAGTGTTTGATATCATTTTGAGAGTTTTGGTTGCGGGAGTAGGATTTGGCTTTTGCCGAACATCCGAAAAATTGACGTCCTAACGATACTACTTTGCGCAGTTCTTAATTTCATGATGATAAGTTGAAAAGTTTGGTTCAATAAAAGTAGACGGACGAGTTGACCTGTAAAGGGCCACCCAAACCTCAACCAGCGCGTAGGTTTGCACTTTTGGGATGTTAAAACAACGTGCAAAATCAATAGGCGTGACAAATACTTCGATCTGATGTTGTGCACATGTTTTGACCTAGCCAAAGGTGCGACAGTATGAGAGGAGCGAAGTGTCGTACGGCATTCAGCATCAGATTCCCTAACCTTAAAGCACTTCGGCGTCGTCACCCGAAGCAAACTAAACCCTGAGTAGCCTGTAAAACAGAGCGCTCAAGTTCCATTTGCTAACGCTACTAAAGTTTCGAACTACTCTGTTATAGCACCTCGGCTCAACTGTGACAGTGATGACAGTCAAAGCTACCCGATAAACACCGGCACAGCGCACAATAGAACCAAAAACCAACGGTGAAGTTCTTAGCACCTGCATCAAAGTCAGGTCGACGGCTTCCAACATTCATTCGATATGAACGGTCACCCGAAAAAGCATCTGAGCAATTAATTAAGGAGAGGAAACACATGAGGTTGCGTAACTTGGCTGTAGCGCAAGGTGTAATATTTGCGAGCTTGCTGTCTTTGGGTGCAACGCCATCTATGTCGCAGGATGGCTGGGACCGCTCGGTTTTGCCGATCCCTTTAACTAAATTCAACGGCCATATCGGCCTAAGAACTGGCGATTCCAGTCTGGACTTTCCGAGGCAAGTCGTCGCCCCAGAAGGTGCGCCCAACATTCTTCTAATTATGCCCGACGACGTTGGGTTCGGGGCACCCACAGCATTTGGCGGACCTGTCCCAACAGAAGCGTATGATCGACTAGCGAAAGACGGACTCCGTTTCATCCAGATGCATACAACCGCACTATGCTCGCCAACCCGGGCTGCGTTGATATCGGGGCGCAATCACCATTCGAACGCGACCGGTGTGATAATGGAAATCGGCACCGGCTTCCCTGGCTACAACTCCCTCATGCCCAAGGAAAACGGAACTATTGCCGAAATTCTCAAGGGAAACGGCTACAATACCGCGTGGTACGGTAAGAACCACAATGTTCCTGATTGGCAGTCGAGCCAAGTCGGGCCGTTTGATTTGTGGCCAACCGGCTTGGGCTTTGAACAATTCTTCGGTTTCATCGGTGGCGATACTAGCCAATTCACCCCTGCTATTTTCGATGGAACCAAACCGATCGAACCGCCCAACACCCAAGACTATCACCTAGACGTAGACATGGCGGATCGGGCTATTAACTATATTCGCGAACAACATGCACTTGCGCCGGACAAACCGTTTTTCGTTTACTACGCGCCCGGCACCTCGCACGCCCCTCACCACGCGCCAAAGGAATGGATCGAAAAATTCAAAGGACAATTCGATCAAGGTTGGGACAAGGTCCGTGAAGAGTCGTTCGCCAGGCAGAAAGAACTAGGAATAATCCCTAAAGATACCCTTCTAACTCCGAGACCTGAGCAACTGCGTGCTTGGGATTCACTGAACGACCAACAAAAAGAACTCTACGCACGAATGATGGAGGTCTACGCTGGCGCTCTTGCCCATATGGACCATCAAATCAACCGCATCATCGACGCCGTTGAGGAGACGGGTGAATTGGATAACACCCTCATTATCTACTTGATGGGCGACAACGGAGCGAGCGCCGAAGGCAGCCCGGATGGGCTCTTGAATGAAATGACTTTCTTCAACAACATCGCCGTACCCTTTGAAGATACATACGCGAGAATGGATGAGCTGGGCGGGCCAAATACCTTTGGTCACTTCCCTTCAGCTTGGGCGCACGCCATGAACACGCCATTCCAATGGACCAAACAAGTTGCCAGTCATTTCGGAGGCACACGTAACGGAATGATCATTCGCTGGCCAGCGGGGATAGAAGCCAGAGGTGAAGTGCGAAGTCAGTTCCACCATGTAATCGACATCATGCCAACAATTCTCGAAGCAGTAGGGATCCCGGCGCCGACATCAATAAACGGCGTCGCGCAATCTGAAATAGAAGGCACCAGTATGGTTTACGCTTTCGATAATGCCGATGCCTCTTCAACTCGTCGCACCCAGTACTTTGAGATGATGGGGAACCGAGCGATTTACAGCGACGGGTGGGTTGCGACGACTACGCCGCCGGAGGCACCCTGGATCAGCGTTACCCAGAAAAGCGACGTGATTAATGATTGGGCATGGGAACTTTATTATGTCCAAGAGGACTTTTCGCAGGCCAACAACTTGGCTGACGAAAACCCCGAGAAATTGGCCGAGTTGCAGATCTTATTCTATGGTGAAGCCGCCAAATACAATGTCCTTCCAATCGACAACGACAAGGTCGACAGGCTGGACGTAGCGCTCCGACCAAGCCTGACACAAGGTCGTTCTAAGTTCACATACTTCGACAACATGCGACGTATCCCCGAAGGCACAGCACCCGACTTCAAGAACAAGTCACATACGATCACTGCGCATGTCGAAATTGGCGAGGGTGAGACTGACGGAATGCTTGTCACCCAAGGTGGGCGATTTGGAGGATGGGCGCTCTATGTTTTGGAAGGAAAGCCAATCTACACCTACAATGTCGCCAACCTTGAGCGGTACAATATCGTGGGAGATGTCCTTACACCAGGCGAGCATACAATTCGCTACGAGTTCGAATACGACGGTGGAGGTGTCGGCCTTGGCGGAACAGGAAAACTCTTCGTAGATGACACACTTGTCGGAGAGGGCCGGGTCGAACGGACAATGGGCTACCGGATATCCCTCGACGAGACCTTCGATATTGGCTCCGACGCAGGAGAACCAGTGAGCGAAGACTACCATGTGCCATTCGACTTCCCAGGTGTTCTGAAGAAAGTCGAAGTTGAATTGGACCCGTAAGAAGAAAGCATAACTTGCGAGCGGTCAGCGTCCCTAAGGCCCTTACGAAACCTTCGCTCGAAAACGTGGAAATGGAGGCCCTAAATGAAGCTCAATTTTGCCACCGCAGTTTCAGTCACAACGCTGGTCGCAGCGACGGCTACGGCCCATGCGCAGGACCTCTTGCCACCCGCCGATTTAGTCGACGAGCCAAAGGCCGAATACTCTCCTTATGTCGACGACCATTTCCCAAACCGTGTTCTTTTCGGTGATACGCACTTGCACTCCTCGTGGTCTGCAGACTCAGGTATGGCAGGCGGGGTGCTGGATCAGGATGCTGGGTATCGCGTGTCACGTGGCGAAGAGGTGACAAGCGCGCTCGGTTGGCGGGTAAAACTGATCCGCCCTCTCGACTTTGTAGTAATGGCCGATCATGCTGAGAATCTCGGCCTTGCAGATTTTATCCGTCGCTCGGACCCGCTAATTTTGGCCAATGAGACCGGTAAACGCTGGCATGATATGGTTAAATCTGGGAACGGATATGAAGCGTTTCTTGAGTGGCTGCGCGCTAATGATACCGACTTGATCAACGAGCCAAAACTGCTCGCAACGGCATGGGATAGTGCAACAACCAACGCTGACGAATACTATCAGCCTGGAACTTTCACCACATTTCATGGCTTCGAATGGACGTCTCACCCCGGCGGCAACAACATGCATCGCGTTGTGATCTTCCGTGATGGCAAAGATCGCACTTCCCAAGTGTTCCCATTTTCGCAATACGACTCCACCGATCCCGAAGATTTATGGGACTACATGGCGGCTTATGAAGAGAAAACCGGTGGTCAGGTCCTTGCGATCCCGCACAACGGTAATTTGTCGAATGGGCTTATGTTCGCATTAGAGACCATTGACGGGTCCAACCTCTCAGGAGAACCGATCGACGCGAACTACGCGGCCAAGCGCATACGTTGGGAACCTTTGGCAGAAGTTACTCAACAAAAGGGTGATGGTGAGGCCCACCCGCTTTTGTCCCCTGACGATGCATTCGCCGACTTTGAGACAATCGACGCTGGCAATCTAAACGGTCAGGGTGCAAAAACGCCTGAGATGCTCCCCGCAGAATACGCCCGTGAGGCATTGAAGACCGGCCTGTTGGCAGAGGCAAGTCTTGGTGTTAACCCTTTCAAATTCGGCATGATCGGTTCGACAGACAATCATACTGCCCTGCCCACTTCACGAGAAGAGAACAACTTTTCAAAGGCTTCATTCGTAGAACCCGCTCCTGACCGCGCTTTCCACCCGCTTGTTGCTGCCGACGACCCCGCACTGTCTATCATGGAAGGCGACGTAGGTGCTTCTGGTCTTGCAGCTGTTTGGGCACGAGAAAATACCCGCGAGTCAATCTGGGACGCTATGGCTCGGAAGGAAACCTACGCAACTTCCGGTACGCGCCTGACCGTTCGAGTTTTCGCGGGTTGGGATTTCAAAGCTGAAGAGGTTTCGCGTCCAGACTTTGCCCGTACCGGCTATGCCCGCGGGGTACCAATGGGCGGCGACTTGACCGACGCACCAGATGGGGGCGCTCCAACATTGATGATCCGCGCTCTGCGTGATCCTGACGGTGCCAATCTCGATCGCATTCAAATCGTGAAAGGCTGGTTGAACGCCGACGGCACAACCTCAGAGAAGATCTTTGACGTGGCCTGTGGCGATCGGACTATCGTCGATCACGCCTGTGATGGAGATGTTGGCAACACTGTCAATGTAGCGGATGCCTCCTACACCAATACGATAGGCGAGCCGTTTTTAGCTGGTCACTGGATTGACCCGGAATTTGATGCGGAAAAGAGCGCATTTTACTACGTTCGCGTGATAGAAATTCCGACGCCTCGGTGGACCGCTTACGACGCAAAGTTCTTCGATGTTCAAATGCCGGAAGGCACTCGGATGCAATTGCAGGACCGAGCTTACACTTCACCTATTTGGTATACGCCAAATTAGTTGTTTAGCTGAAACTCACAAAGCAACGCGGCTCACGCACGTTTATCCTGTGGTTTATTTCGCACGGGATAGCGGCAGATAGTCGAACAAAACTGTTTTGGCATCACAAAAGCTCGCTGCAATTAGCGCGGTGACACCAAAATCTTTCCAACGATATAGTACGCAGGACTAACCGCGTCTCAATGACTGGACCAAAAATTTGAACGAAATGTCTATGCAGCATAATTCTTACTTGTTGTTAGCCTCGTTGCTACTCATGATCGTGATGTCTCCACTGCTGGAGAGTTTTGTCCTTGGGCAAAGAGTTCTGGACGTGATTTTTTGTCTGGTGCTAGTGAGCGCGGTTCTTTCTTTGACGGTTCGTCCCACTGTGCAACTGGCAGCAATAGCGGCAGCTTTAGCAATTCTACTAGTCCGCTTAACCGGCGCGTTAGATTTCGGCGACGTTTGGTATTTAGCAGGTTACGTTTTGTCTCTATTCTTGTTGGTACTTGCGTTCATCAGTTTGATGAAGGCCATTATTGTAGCCCATTATATCGACCTGAAAATCATTACCGATGCTGTGTCCTGCTATCTATTGATCGGAATTGCTTGGGCACTGATTTTTTCAATAATACATACGGTTTTGCCACATGCTCTTGACTTTGGCAAACCTGGAGAATCCGAAAAGTGGAGTAGTTACATATATTTAAGCTTTATGACACTCACTACCCTCGGTTATGGTGATATAACTTCCAGCAAAGCGGTGGTTCAAATCTGGTCAATCTTAGAAGCAATTGTAGGAGTTCTTTTCCAAGCAATCCTAATTGCAAGGCTTGTCAGCCTTTATGGGACCCGCACTAAGTAACCCACATAATAGTCAAAGCAGCATAATTAGTGTTCCAAGCGCCGTTAAAAGTACATTGGCAAGCGCGTAAGTTCCTGCATAGCCAAGGGAAGGAACGGAACTCTTCGCCGCTTGTTGAACAATCCCGAGAGCTGGCGTGCTAGTCATTGCACCAGTAAGAGCCCCTAAAAGTAAGGCCGGATTCATGTTTAGAACGATCCGCCCAAACGCATAGCCAGCCAATAGAGGAAGGCAAGTCACGACAACACCACAAAGAAACAGTTTCGGCCCGACCGCACCAAGAGCTTCGACTATGCCACCGCCGGCATTTAGGCCAACGCCAACCATAAAAAATAACAACCCTAACTCCATAAGAATAAAACGCGCGGCAGCTGGCATACGACCAAATGTTGGGCGGTTGGCCCTAAGAAAGCCAACGGCTATCCCAGAAACAAGTAGACCACCGGCGTTACCTATTCCAACGTCAATTCCACCAATTCTTACTGTAATCTGACCAATAAACAGCCCTACGACTATTCCCGCTGCAAATGTCAACAAGTCGGTTTCCACTGCGGCTCGCTCTTCTACTCCCAATATCGAAACTAACTGCTGCAAAGCAGCACGCTCGCCGGTCAAGTACATCACGTCGCCACGTTGGACCCTTGTCGAAGGTGACAGCGGCATTTCTATTTGCGAACGTGTCAATCGCGTCAGGCGGCACCCATGCTCTTGTTGGATTGCAAGCTGCCCAATCGTTTGGCCGACTGCAAAGCTGGAATTGACAACCACTTCAGCAACGTCGACCACAGCGTCTACCAAGTCATCGTCTAATACTTCGCGGCCAAGTTTCATTTCCTCCCGAATTTTCTCATGTAGTTTCGGCGAGCAAAAAAATGCGAGCTTGTCGCCAGGCTCAAGAGTTGTGTCTGGCGACACGTCGATTATGTCGTTGCCGCGCTTTAACTTATAGATCGCGCCATAGTCTTGATATTGAGACAAAAAATCGGATGATGCTTGAGCTACGGTTTTCTTTTCGTAATCGACAGATGGAACTTCGTAAGCCCGTAAAATTGGGCGCTCGGCCTCCTTTGCTGAATCCTCAGCAACAAAGCCGCGTTCCTTCGCAAAGTCTTGCGCCTTTTCAACCAGATCAATTTTAAGAAGGCTTGGTAATAGCTTAACAAGCAGCAAAAGACCCACGGTACCAAAGATATATGTAATCGCGTATCCAACACTGATGCTTTCGATTATCGCCTCAGAAGTTGAACCGGCCGGTATTGGAACCAATCCGGCTTCTACAGCATTCTGCGCACCTACAAGCGTAGGAGTACTCGTCAATGCCCCTGCCATCAAACCAGCCGCAAGCGCGTTTTCCAAGTCGACCACAAGAGCCAGTCCAACCACCAACGCAAAAGAGCCCAGAGCCATAAATAGTGCGATGGTCAAATAGCTGAGGCCATCTTGGCGTAACACGTTGATAATTTGAGGACCCGCTTGCCATCCAACTGAGTAGATGAACAAAGTAAATCCGATTGATTGGACGATCGGGTCAATTTGAAAACCAAAGTGGCCGAAAACCAGAGCGCACAACAATACGCCGCCGGTGATCCCTATCTCGAATTGGCCAATTTTGACGTTGCCTATCACGTAACCGATGGCAATGATCGTAAAAACGACCAACACCGAGTTGGCTGAGAAAAGCTGAAAGAAATCGATAGTCATCTTCTGCCCCGCTGTAGAGGGTATTGTTGTTCTCGCCTTTGGTCGCTTTACCGGCTGAAAAGATAACCCCAATTAGTTACGTTGCTGGCTCCTTCACACGATAGTAAATCGAGTAGAAGACCGGAATCATTATCATCGTGAACACCGTCCCAAAGGCCAGCCCGACGGCCATCGTCGTTGCCATGGCGACCCAGAAGATATCCTGCATCAATGGAAGAACACCAAGAATCGTTGTACCTGCGCCAAGCAAAACGGGACTTAGTCGAGAAACAGCAGCATTCATTACCGAGTCATACTGTTTCATACCCTGCGATTGATTCAGATTGATTTCGTCCAATAACACAATCGCATTTTTTATCATCAACCCGATGAGGCTCATGGCCCCAAGCAACGCCATGAAAGAAAAGGGTTGCAGGAATGTTAGCAAACCAACGGTAATACCGATTATCGCCAGCGGGACGACCGAGAAGATCACAAAAACTGGTCGAATAGCGTTGAAGAGCACCACAATCAAAAACACGATAATTATGATAGCGGGCGCCGCACCGGGCTGAAGCGAAGTTTGACTGTCCACTGTCCCGAAGTATTCTCCTCGCCATTCCAACTGATAACCGGGAGGCATGGGTATAGCCTCGAACTCCTCACGGACACTTTCGAACAACGTTGGAAATGTAACTTCGTCAGGGCTGGCCTGAATAGTTACAGCGCGCTTGCGATTCCAGCGCACAATAATTGGGTCTTCCAGCTCAACTTTGATGTCTTCTGTTACCGCAGAGAGAGGCAAGTTCTTTACAGACAGGGCTGGAACGACCTGCAAAAGCTCAAAGTCTTCGGCAGTTCGTTGCCTTTCATCGTCGACACGTCGAACAATAATTGGCAAGAGATCTTCGTTTTGGCGATAGAGTCCGACGGGCAAACCGTCAAATGCCGCGCGAGACGCATTCGCGATATCAGCGCGAGAAGTTGCGGTCCAAACACCCGTAACCTGATCAAACTCAGGAACAATCTTTGGAACTCGATTGCGCATGTCGGTCCGGATGTCCTTTGCGTAGGGCGACTTTTGAAGTATCTCCACCCCCTGCCGCGCAAGATCCCTCAACACTTCCGGGTCTGCATTTGCCGGGCCCGAGAACCTTGCCTCGAACGGCCAGGTAAAACCGGGACCTGCTGTGAACTTTCGAACTCGGACCATTGCCTCAGGCAGGTTATCCACAACCCAAGGCTCTAGTTCTTCGACAAGGCTATAAACACTGTCTAGATCGGTCGTGTTAATAATGACTTGTGCGTAGCTTTCGTAAGGAAATTCTGGATCAACGGGAAGATAGAATCTGGGGCCTCCGGAACCTACAAACGTGGAAACTCCGGAAACACGCTCATCTCCTTCCAGGTGATCTTCCACCCTTTTTGCCAGAGCCGAAGTCTGTTGAATGCGCGTACCTTCGGGTGCCCAGATATCGACCATAAACTGCTGCCGTGTCGCATCAGTGAAGAAAAGTCGATCTACGAACTGGAACCCGTAAAGCGCGGATCCGAACACTGCCAGCATAACAAGTACGGTAAGCCAGCGCACTCTGATGCACGTAGACAAGACCGCGCGGAACGTCGTGAAAACAACGCCCGCATATGGATCTCGTGATGAGTCTCGGTCGGCTTCCGAGATCTTGATAAGATCAACGCACATCAATGGCGTGATTGTCATGGCAATAAGCCAACTTAGCAGCAGCGAAACCCCTACCACCACAAATAGTGAACCGGCATACTCGCCTGCATCTGCGGTTGCTGCGAAGATTGGGTAGAAAGCCATCATTGCGATAACTGTCGCTCCCAGAAGAGCCCAACTCGGTTGGGCAGCGGCTTCAATGGCAGCCGCCTTGCGATCCATTCCTTTCTTCAAACGGACAGCCATACCATCTGCGACTACAATGGCGTTATCGACCATCATTCCCAGAGCAATAACCAGCGCACCTAGAGAAACCCTTTGAAGATCAATTTGCAGTATAGACATTACAATGAAGGTGCCGAGGATCGTCAGGATAAGCGCACCGCCTATTACCAGCCCCATACGCCAACCCATGGCCAGAGCAACAACGACCAGGACGATAAGAACCGCTTCTCCCAAGTTTATCATGAAGGCGTTTATGGCTTCCGTCACGAGATCGCTCTGCCAAGCGATTTTGTGCATTTCAATTCCCAAGGGAAGGTTGGCTTCGACAACGGCCAAAGCCGCATCCAAATTTTGTCCCGTGTCTACAATATTGCCGCCAGTCACATTGGCTATTGATATCCCAATTGCGGGTTGGCCATTGAAACGCATGACATTGATGGGTGGTTCCAGGTAACCTTGTCTGACATCTACAACGTCCTTGATTGCGATTGTTTCAGCACTGCGGTCTCTGGGGCGAGTTGCGTCATCAGCAAAATCCGCGGGAATATCCAGAGCTTTGTCCAGCAAGCTTGTACGGACTCGTAAATTCCCGATATCTTCCGGGCTTTCAAATTCTCCAGTCGGCGCAATTCGAAGGCGCATATCGCCAAGCTCTAGTTGCCCCGCATTAACGACCTGGTTCTGCAGTGCCAGCGTTGCAACAAAGTCTTCCGTCGTTACCCCGAGACCCAGAAGCTTTTGTTCCGAAGCATCAAGGTAAATAACCTTTGGCTGCACTCCCCAAGTTTCGACACGTGCAACTCCTTGAACAAGCGCCAGCTCTTTGCGGATCGCCTTTACGTATTCTTCCAATTGAGCGTAGGTGAAACCGTCGCCCGTTATCGCAAGAACGAACCCATACACAAAACTGAAGTCGTCGATAACGTTTGGGGTCATGGCTCCTGGCGGAAGCTGACCATGGACATCCCGGACCTTGCTACGCATCTTGTCCCAAACTTGGGGCAAGCGGTCCGCCCAATACTCCTGTTTGATTTCGACCTTTACAATTGAAAGTCCAGCTTTTGAGTAAGACGTAAGAAAACGAAGTTCCGGGAGTTCTTGAATTGCAGATTCTATAAGGTCAGTAACCTCTAGCTCTACTTCTTCAGGGCTTGCACCCGGGTATTGAGTAATCACGATCGCGGTTTTGACTGTAAAGTCAGGATCTTCGAGTTGGCCAAGACGGAAATAACTAAAGGTTCCGATAACCAAGATAAGGAACAGCGTAAAATACGTTACAACTCGGTTCTCAATAGATATCTGCGGAAGTGACATGGCTGCCTCCTGAATTTAAGGCGCTTCGACCCGGACCTTTTGGCCCTCGGTTATGACGTTGACACCTGCAGTGACAATACGATCCCCCGCATCAAGCCCTTGAACAACTAATCCCCTCCCCCCGATAGAAATTACTTCAACAGATTTTGGAGAAACTGTGTTTGACGCTTCATCAATAAGCCAAACGAAAGTGTTTCCCGCGTTTTCCCCGTCAGGCGAAAACACAGCTGCGCTGGGAATCTCAACACCGGTCTTCGCCCAGTTCTCGGGCAGTCGAACACGAGCAGTCGCTTTACCGGCCATCCCGGGTTGGATTTTGGCTTCGTCAGGTTGATCCATTACAATTGTAACTGGATATGTACGAGTGCTGAGCGACGCCTCAGAACCTATCCTGGAAATTTCCGCAGGAACTTCTAAATTCGGTATGCTTGAAAAAGTAACGCTGATTTCTTCCACGAAAGGAGCCAGCCCTATAAGAGCTTCTGGAACGCCGATTTCCATTTCGATCTGGGAAGTATCCAGGATGCGCATTACCGGTTGTTTCGCGACAACGTTCTGAAAGTTGTCCGCAAAAACTTCCGACACGATCCCATCGAAAGGTGCTTTCAGTTCCGTATAGTTTAGGTTGAGACGAGCAGCGTCCAGCAAACCTTCAGTCGCTTCAATTTTTGCCTTGGCTGCATCGACAACCATAATTTGGTCGTCGACGTTGGCCTGAGAAACAAAATCATTTTCGAGCAGTTTTTCTCTGCGCTCCAATTCTGTGGTTGCGTTGGACAATGCCGCTTGAAGAGAAGCTTGTTCCCCTTCAATTGTGCGAATCCGAGCTATATAAGGCTCCGGGTCCAAAGAACCGAGAATTTCCCCTGATCCGACAGTCGATCCAACATCGACTGGTCTGGTAATCATTCGCCCCGATACTTCGAAAGACAGGTTCACTTCCCGTACAGCTTCGGCTCGACCAGGATAGCTGTCAGTCCGAAGTCTTTCTGTGTCACCCACGATCATCGACAAAACCGGTCGTGCTGGTTTTTCTGTTGCTTCGGCACTCTCTTCTTCAAAGCACCCTGCAAGTGCACCTACTAAACAAATCGTTATCCAAAACTTGGCGTGATGTTTGAAGCAAGTTTTTTCCATTTGTTTTACTCTCACTGAAATGAACAGGTTGGATAACTGCGCAGTCTAGCTTTCCGTTCTTTACTCTGACTTCATCGTAAGCGCCTCACTTTACAAAACAAAACACCTATTCAAACCCTTGAATAAATAGGGTGTTTTGCTATCGCTCGACCGAATCGGTCGGCGAGCGGGCAGTTGCAAGGCTGGAGTCGGCAATTTCATCTTTAATTCGGCGCGGAAGAACATTCCTGGACGCGCGACGGAACAGGGCGGCGGATTACAAGGTTTTTCAATTGGGTCCTCTCTTTTTTGCGTTGTAGTAAGTCCTTTTTTCAGACGCTCGTTTCAATCATTGAAACTGCATATTTAGTGCAAAAAACACTTGTCGTTTTGGTTGTCCCGGCCCGCTATCGGCAACTGACCATTGAGGTTCAACGAACACGTTGAATACAGTTTTTCCGTTTACCCAGACCTTTCCGACGCGGAGGCCCAACGGTACAGAATAATCACCGTTTTCCAGATTTGCTGTCCAAATTGGAGCCCCGCCTGTGTACCAACCGTCGCCGAGTTGTCGGAAAAGAATAGGTTGCAATGCGGCGGTGTTTACGCGATCCCGGTCGTTCGTGCTACCCACGCCGCTTCGCCAAATTAGCAAGTACCCATACTGCCAAAGTGTCGATTTCGCGTTGAAGTAGACATTCGCCAAACCTAACTGCCATTGGTCGCTGCCCAAGCGGTCATCGGAGGCGGTTGGAGCCACAATAGAAGGGCCAATTGCAAAGCTTACTCCCGGTTTTTGTAAGTCGATCTGATAGGCGGCGAAGATGTCAAAATCCCCCACCCCATCCACCGTTGACCCACCATCGCCGACAGGAAAGCTGTTAAACGGCAAAGACGCGCGGATCAGCCAGTTTGTTTCCCCTAGCTGAACCGGTTGGGCGTAGCGGAGAATGAACGAATTTGCATCATTGTCGCCAGGGCCAGTCAACTCATCGACATAATAGTTCTGCAGGTTGAAAGCCGTGAAATTTGCCAGAGGGTTATTGGCCTGCGCCGCAGCGTCTGCGCTGTCTTGTGCATAAACTTGGCTACTGAAAAGAGTAACCTTAGCCGCCAATATTGCTAAGACACTGAGCACACGCCGTAACCTTCCCTCGCCAATTTGCATTCGGTCCGCCTACCAAGCCCCGTGTTTAGGAAAACATGCTTGCATTGAAAGGCGATCATTGGGGGGAATTTCGACATCCCAAAAGTGCAAAATACGTGTCACAGACCAAAGAATTTACCTCAATAACTGACTGTTACGTGTCAAAGAAATATGCTATGTTAGATTTTTTGAATGTGATAATCGGAATAGATGGGGGACAAAGAACTATACAAAAACTTGTCGGTTGAACGGACATTCACAACCACGTCTGACGTCGGGCAGTTGCAGGACGCCTCCGTCGGTTGGGATCAAGAGTACTACCAAATGACTGCTGGTCCTTTGGAGAGCAGTCTTGACTTACTTCAAGTTGGTCAAAAACAGATTGCTCGGGAGAAATGGAATCGAAAAATAGTGTACCGCGGCACAGGTATGCCCGATTGTTTTTCGGCGGCGCTCGTTTTGAAACAAGCTGAACCCGCAGTTCTTTTTGGTGAAAAAATCAAAACAGGTTCGATTGTTGTTCAACCTTCCAGTCGAGAAGCCGAGCTAATTGGCAGTACAAACTGGGATGGGGTAAATCTGGCCGTTCCCTTTTCGGAAGCGCGGTCTCTGGCGCTTAATCTCACTGGGGATGAGCTCGACTTTAATGACATACCTCCAGTCAGTAGTCTAACTCAGCAGGCGAGTAAAAGACTGGGACTCGCGGCTCAAGATTTGTTGCACCGTTCGAAGCAAGCAAATGAATTTGAGACCAAACACCTGCTTGACCAATTTACAAAGTTATTCTTGTGGGAATTGATTAGCTCGCGGGCTTCGAAATTTGCTTCCCCACAATCGTGCCGCTCCGCAGCAATCGTTAGTCGCGCGTGCGATATCGCCTATTCGGACGATGTCGGCTCTGTGGGTCTGGTCGAGTTATGCAGCGAAATCGGAGTAAGCCTTCGGACTTTACACTACGCGTTTCGAGATTGCATCGGTATATCCCCCGCAACCTGGTTGCGACGCATACGCCTTAACAAAGTCCACAAAACACTTAGCGCTTCCAGTGTTGGGGAAGTCCAAATCAAAGGTGTTGCGATTGAAAACGGTTTTTTTCATCAAGGTCATTTTGCTCAACAATACAAACGGGTGTTCGGATGTTTGCCAGAAGAAACTCTTGGCCGACACTAGCATTTTTCGTGGCATAAGTTCGCAGCCCAAGATTAGAGATCGATGGCTCTAGCCGGCCGAAAGCGCGTCGTGTTCCCAATGTCAGTTGGATATCGCCTCGTCCACGACAGCAATGGTACCACTGGCCGTAATAACCACTGCTTCGGCACGACCTGAAACCTTAGCGCCTTTATCGCCTGCTAGTATTCTGTCCCCAATCAGCCGCACAACCTCGGGAGCGTCAGCAAACTTTGAATGGTGAACAGTGGTCGTGTCTTGTACTTGGGACAGGTCGATCACGTTTAAACCAAGCTCGGAAATCAGTGTAGCATCTAGCTGTCCCACTCGTGGGTTTCTTGCAATCAAGCTTGAAACCGCAAGAGCTTGGTCATTTTCAGATGTCAGCACATAGAACCTCCGTTTGTCCTTGGGGATCGCTGATAGCTGAGCAATGAACAGGTCTATGTCGATGTCGGGCGACGCAAGAATTACACTTCTGAGTTTACCGCTGACATTGAAAAGCCCGCGATTTGCGATACCGCGAGCGGCTTCCATAGCGACAAGATTTCCCATCGAGTGGGCTACGATATCTATTGTTTCAACCGGACTGTCTTTGAGTATCCCAGGAACCTCCTCAAGCTGGTCCCTTGCGATAAGCGCACTGTTGATGTCGTAGACGTAGGCACCCAATCGAGCCTGAGAAGCCCATGAATATAGAATGGGCACCCCGCTATACCCAGTGTCTTCCAGAAACTGAGCGAACCGCAATACTGCATCAGTCAGATTTGTGTTATAACCATGTATCCATAGCAGAGATGAACGTTCTCCCTTTGGCAAAGCTAAAACACTGTTCTCTACCGTGCCTACAAACGCGCTATCGTTGTCAAATATCTGCGGGTTCGTAATAACGAAATGCTTATCGGGATCTGGCGAGCTGCCTCTCGGCCTTTCGATCTTGCCCGTTATGTGGTTTGGCGGGATTACAACATCTACAGCCGCAAAGCTGAGACGATTAGCGCGACGACCCGAAAAAAACTCAGTCGCCACCGTTGAGGGTTCCCGAACAGTTGCGATAAAGATTCTATGACCTCTTTCATCGATTTCTGCTTTGGATAAAGCTCTTGTTGGTTCAAGGCCGACTAAGTTCCTTTTAGAACTGCACCCAGTCACGACTAAAGCGCTCCCTGATAATACAAAGTGCCGTCGCGACTGATCTATGGTCTTTTTGAAGCTCAACTTCACAAACCCTTTTTCCACGAAAATCGCCGTCAAGGGCATCGTAGCCAGAGCACATTACTACATAAGTGGAATATAAATATCGGACAAATAGGCGGGCCGCAATTTTCGTTATATCTCAGGGCTTCCACCGCAAAAGCCAAAAAGTCATTTCTGCTCTAGCAGCACCATCCACTCACTATCACTAAGATAAAATGACTTCTCCAAGACAAAGAGCTAAGGAACCGGAACATCTTTGCGGATTGCTGCCGAGTAACCCTCGTCCAGTCCGTTTGCTAGTGCGTTAGCTGTTATATCTCCAAGACTATACAACTGCTGAATATCAATCTCCGTATTGGTCAGTCCTTGCTCATACAGGTAGTTAGGAAAATAGCCATTAATTACAACGCGGTAATCGACAGGAATCTTAATACCAACGTACCGTGCGATTAAAATTGCTGATCGGGAACAATTGGTAAAAACTGAGTTAAACCAGCGGGGTCGCACGGCGATTTCATTTGCAGCTTCTACATAGGCGCTGATCAGTTTGATACGCTCTTCCAGTTCACCACGCAGCCTGAACAGATGTACTTTCTCTTTTCGAACATTAGAGCGAAGCCCGACGACATCACGCTCCTCCGCCGCTATCATTACAATCGGATGTGCCTTGAAAAAGTCGGCCACGGGAGAAAAAGACTCTCCGATCTGTCGACGTACTTCGATCGACCACGTCAAATACCTGCCATCAGAAAAGCCGAAGCTTAGCATAAGGTGCGCCATTTCTGGTCCGCCCCAATACGACATGAAGAGGTCCACACTTTCAATTTGAGACAAATTGTATTCTCTAGTAACCCAGTTCTCTTCGAAACTATCAGCCGACTGCCATTCAAATGCACGAACGTCTTTCAGTGTTAGTGTGTTGCCGCTTATTTCACCTGTGACTGTCCGCACAACATCTGGCGACCAATTTCCGTCCGAAGGTGGGGTTAGTGAGTTCCACCATATTAGTATCGCTGCGAAATATAAGGCGAATCCAGAAAACCATCTCCATCTACTTCTTCGAAAAATTGAAACTAGCGTTCCGAGGCCGACGACGACAAAGGAAACGATCGCAGTTAATCGGATCAATTCCGGGCCTGGGAATTTGAACCATAGGGCCAAAGTGCCCCATACTGTTGAGTAAGCGACGACTAGCAACAATAAAAGAAAGCAAAGAGTATTCAGCACTGTGCGCATGGTTGGCCCGATTTGACTGGTCAGGATTGATTGTTAGTGCACGACTGGTCTCTGGTCCATCGGGACAATGGTTTTTGGTGACGGCGGGCGATAACCCAATGCGCTGTGTGACTCAAGGCTCCCGGACGTGAAGCCGATTAAAGGGACGTTATAGAGAACAGAACCGGATAAGACTTAACTGTTTTCTAGCCAACCTGTTCCCCACATCGCGCATTCATTGTCTCTGCACATGCAATGCACTTCCCCCACAATTGTCCAACCGGCCAGTAAGGCAAACTGCCTTCCCGGGGACCCATCCGAGGTAAGATTCTTCGTGATCAATTCTGAACGTCCAATCCCGTCACTAGATTCCTTTTCTCCAGTAGTTCGGGCGACAGTAAAGCAATTTGGCGAACTTCTTGAGGAAGTTGTAGACTTTTCAAACCCAGACGATCGTGGCAATTGGTTCTTCGCCAGTGATACCGGCACTGGGAAGACAACTGCCATGATGTGGCACTTGTCTAGATGCGCCACGATCAGAGTAGTTGTCGCAGTCCCAACAAGATTGGCCGCTGAACAAGTCTTTGCTCGGCTAAGCAGTTGGACAGCAGACGTGGCGGTTTGGACTGGAGCACACGACAAATACAAACGAGACATGGTCGACTTTGAACCGAGCGATTACTTCGAGCGTAGCGAACTAAAGAACTTCAGAATCGTTATCGCTACCCACCAGTTTGTATTGAGTGGACGTTCAGAGATTAAAGAATGGCTGGGACCAAGGGATCTGCTGATTATCGACGAAGTGCCGCTTGTCTTCGAAGGAGCATCACAACTTGGCCTGACAGATATTTGCACGGCTTGGGAGGAGGCAAACGCGATAGACTCGAAACTCAGCGAACCTCTGCGTCGTTTACGCGACTGGGCAGAGGATGTGGCAGAAAGGGCCGAGTTCGGAAAGCAGCACCTTTCAGTGGAACTTGCTGAAGCAAAGGTGGACTGGGCGAAAATGCTGCAAAAGATAGAAGTGATGGAAATTTCGTCAGAGGCAAAACACATAATCCGCGAGGTGGTCGGCTTCGTTCTTGCTTCTTTCGAAGGCCGCGCTTTCGTGCAGCTGAGAGATGGGGCTGGGCAAGTGAGGACGGTCTTCTGCACGACGGAAATGAAACTTTCGTATGTGCCTCGCACTATCCACTTGTCAGCTACCGTCCACCTCGAAGGATGGCAGGTGTCTCCGTATAAGGAAAACTTGCGCATGTATCGAGGGAACACGCTTGACTATTGCAATCTTGAGATCTTCGTCGCTGGTTGGCCAAAAACTCTGCCGACCAACTACAATGATCTAACACGTTCTCCAGAGTCCATTAGCCGCTACAAAAGTTTTGTCGCGGAAGCTCTGGATAAAACACCGCGAGATGCAAGTGTCCTAATCGTAGTACCTAAGGCACTGATCGGCCATACTAAGTCCGCTCTTAGGGCCTTCGAAATTACCCACTTGTGATCAATCGAAAACGTGAGAGTTACACACTTCAAGGTTGACGTTGGCTCAAATGAGTATGCGGACTGTTCTGATGTTATTCTAGTTGGCCTTCACCATGCTCCAAAGACCGCATACATGCAGAAAGCGTTTCAGTTCAGTCAGATCCGTGTGACACAACCTTTGCTAGATCAGCAGATGGGGTCGCTCCAAGACATCTTTGCAGAAGTCAGGGCTGGCGAATACAAGGCCCAGATCAAGCAGCTTGGTGCCCGTGGTCGCGTTCGAGTCGCAAATAAGGACGGAAGTTGCGGTCCAATGCGCCTATGGGTTTATCAGGACAGGGTGTTACCAGACGAGATCCAAAGTCTCTTTCCGGGTGCGAACATCGACATTGATCCCTCGGCCTACAACAGTCGGCGTGGGGTTCGAAAAGGTCAGGAGACTTTCAAAACGAAGGTCTTGAATGGCCTTAAGTCCCTTCCGCTTACCACGCACGAAATTGAGGTAGAGCAGCTGGGGGAGCTTATTGGCGATTCAAATCTGAAGACCAGGGGAACTAGGCTGGCAAAGAGCAATGCAGCTTGGACAATGCTTGGTTGGTCCTTTGTGCACGGCACCAAAGGTCGCGGAGGAACTAAGGCCCGCTTTGTCAGGACCGAAAGGCCGTCTAGTTTAGCAGCCTAAACCTATTAACAGTTATAGGTCTTGGCTTTTGACTGCGCCAATAGCTCATAGTGCTCTAAGAACATCCTAGGGGCCGAAGAGGCCCTTAGGGACAAACAAAAAACAGGGGCGTCCGCCTGGCCCGGTCATAAGTGGACTTCAGTGTCTGGTAGTGTCCATTCAAAAAAATGGCTGGGGATCTACGCAGCCAATACCACTCACCCCAGTTCTGATACTCCCCCGTGGGGGGGCGAATTCAGTAGCGGTCTTAGTGCAGCATTTCGGGCGAGAGGATGGAGCTCAACGTGTCATGGGTGGCCATATTGAGGGTGTCCTGAGGCGTAGGACAAACCGTAGGACAGAACGTGCCTGTTGACCGGGATTCGTCCTCAATGATACCCCTTCTTTTACTGAGACAATCATAAGTCACGATGCCTGTAATGGGAGCAGAACTGCCGCCCCCGGGCACCACGTTCTCATACGAACCTATTGATTACCCTCAGTTTCTTGTGGAAGCAGGGCGAGTGTAGGACATGGCGTCACAGGGATGACGCTACCTTCACTTGCTGGAATCGGCGTGGGAATTGAGATGGTGCAAACTTGGCGGTCTGAAGAGGCTGAGAACGAAAGCTGTTCGAAATGTGGTGCAGTATACAGGGTTACTCTAAAGCGGCTTCCTACACGCGACACTGACTACTTTGATTGCGATGTTTGTGGCCATCGAATGAGTACATGGAACAGTACATTTTCGCGAAGTTATCAGCGCATTTCTGACGACTAGGATATCCCCGACTCCCGGGGAAAAATATTCTACGTGCACCGCAGTAGCCACTTCTGCAGAACATGCAGCGGGTATCCATGCCCATATCCATGACCTATCCCATCCGTTTGCCACCCGCCAATTTGATCCACGATGTCCGAGGGGCATTCCACCGCTCTCAACCTGTCGCGCATCGAATGTCGAAAGCTGTGCATGGTACATTCTCTGGAAACGTGATTTTTGAGCCACTTGTTTAGTGTGGCACTGGCTGAGTTGGCGTTGGTTTGAGGCCCAGAATTGTATCTCGGAAATAGAAATGTACTGGATCGCACCTCCGCAGCGATGGTCTCCGCGGCCCACAGAGCGGCACCAACGAGAGGAACGGTTCGAGTGCTTCCCGCTGTCTTGAGACGGCGCCAAGGGTGATCACGGATTTCAACGTGCGGAACATCATCTTCCAGCTTCAAGTCCTCAATGTGCAGCCCAGCCGCCTCAGCCAAACGCATTCCGGTATCAGAGACTAGCGCGACCAACCAGCGCAGGTCGTCATTGGTTTTCCTGCACTCTCTTTGGACCACTCTAATTTCATCAATTGAAAGTGGTTGGCGATCTTTCACGCCCAAGGATCTATCGTAGTAGACACCCGAAAATGGGTTTGGCATCGTTAGCCCTAGCTCACTTGATGTGAAGTTAAATACAGCTCTGACCGTTCCGAAAACCCGTGTAATACTACTCCCAGCCATTCCACGATTAATGAGCATGTCCCGGAATGCGTTTGCGTCGGTTCTGGTGTATTCGGAGAGGTGCTTGTCGCCGCAAGTGTCGATAACATAACCACATGATCGCTCTGCAGCACGGTGAAATGTAATCGGCCGCCCACTTCCTTTCAGCCTAAGATAAACTTCGACAGCTTCGGAGAGTGTCACGTCTGGTACATTCGTGTCCGGTGAGACAGACGCTGGTGCGCCTTGCCGGATACGGAGTCGGTGTTTTCCAGGTAATTCTGAATTCAAGATTCGTAGATGGTACCAATACTGGTCTAATTGCTCTGCGGCCTGTCTCGCCCTTGATGCCGCCACTGCAGCAGACTTGGTTCTCAATGAATAAGATATTTTCGAAGTGTCATAATGTTTCTTTAGGTCCCGCGGCACTCTTCTTTCGAAGTAGTAGATTCCGCGCTTGATAAATGAATAGGGTACCGAATTGTCATACGCCATGTCCTACACTCGCCCTGCTTCCACAAGAAACTGAGGGTAATCAATAGGTTCGTATGAGAACGTGGTGCCCGGGGGCGGAATCGAACCACCGACACGAGGATTTTCAATCCACTGCTCTACCCCTGAGCTACCCGGGCATCGGAACGATGTTCATCGTTGGGTGGAGGCGTTCTATGACTTGCCACTGGCAGTGTCCAGAGCCTTTTTCAACATTTTTTCAATGCGGACGAGAATGATCAGTTTCTTCCGTCTCGACATCGGCCTCAACGTCCTCCTCCCTCTGAGAAGGGACCGAATATGAACCGTTCAACCACTTGGCAAGGTCCAGATCAGCACAACGTTTTGAGCAAAACGGGCGGTACGCCTGAACAGTGTCTTCAGCACAAATCGGACAGGTCATTTAAGCACCTCAAGCAAGGGCAGCCGCGCTCGCTTACGCTGCAACTCGAAATGTCCCAATGGCGTCCACCCAGCCAGGGTGGTTTCGATCGGGTCAGACTTGAAGGCGGCGCGCAGAGCGGACTCGAACCCTCGACGGTCCTTCTTGGGCATTGGCGCCAGGTCGAGCGTGATTTGCCCGCCCAACCCGCGTACCCGCAAGGCGCGGGCCAGCGTTTTGACACAGGCGAAATTGGCTTTGGTGCCAGCGGCCAAGGACGTGTCAACACCGGTATTGATGTCAACGGCGACCAGCGCGCGGGTGGGCTGGATGAACAGGTGCCCTCCGCCGGGTAAAGGCTCAGAAATGCCGCGGGCCGTGTCCAATGCCTCCAGCACGCCATGGGTGTCAAAACTGCCTGCGCGGGTTTCGACCTCGGCCGGGTCGGTCCAGTCGCGCCAGGCCAGAACATGAGGCCCGTCGCCTTCAAGCAGCAGTTCCGGCTCGGTTCCGGGGTCATTCACTACAGCGTCCGCGTGGGCCAGCATGGTGCTGATATCTTCAGCAACCTCACCCGCATCCTCACCCGCGCAGCACGAGCGCAGGATCAGGCCGTAATCACTGCCTTCCATCACCTCGTGCGCGATCTCAAGCAGGCGGTCACGCTCATCCTCATCGCGGATCGAGCGCGAGATGTTCAGGCCCGGCGCGTCGGGGGTGACAATCGCATAGCGGCTTTTGAACAGGACACGATCGGTCACGGGCAGGGCTTTGCCCGGCTCGGCATAGCCAGTCACCTGCACCAGCAGCAGCGCACCGGGGGCAAGCCCCTTGACCTGCCGCAGAAACGCGGGGCCGTCGGGCGTGGACAGGAACATGCCGCCCTGCCCTTTTACGGGCCGATCTGCGCGAGCACGGTAGATTGTGCCCGGTGCAGGCGCATCGGCGGCGATCAGGAAATCATCCAACTTGCCGTCGACCATCAACGCGGCCGCCTCGCGATCGTTGATGTGATCCAGAACGATAGTGCGACCCTTCATGAGACCTCACGATATAGGGGATAGCCGATGCCTTGCAAAAGGGCGGCGGTTTCAGACAGGGGCAGACCCACGATACCGGTGAACGAGCCCGAAATCCACGGGATGAACGCGCCAGCGGGGCCTTGGATAGCGTATGCGCCCGCCTTTCCTTGCCAGTCTCCTGTCGCCAGATAGGCGTTGATCTCAACATCCGACAGGCGCTTGACCTTAACCTGTGAGACCACGTCGCGTTGCAGCACCCGATCCCCGCGCCGCACCGCGACCGAGGTGATTACCCGGTGGCGACGCCCGGACAGGGCGTGCAGAAACTCGGCCGCTTGGCCTGCATTTTCGGGCTTGCCCAGAATGCGGCGACCCAGCGCCACGGTGGTATCCGCGCACAGGGTAACGTCATCGCTATCCGCCTGCACCGCCTGCACTTTTTCGCGCGTGATGCGGCTGCAATAGGGAACCGGAAGTTCGCCCTTCAGGGGCGTTTCGTCGATGTCAGGGGGGCGGATCGCATCGGGCTGCACGCCAAGCTGAGCCAACAGGTCCAGCCGCCTTGGGCTGCCCGATCCGAGGATAAACGCCATGAGAAAAAGCGTTACTTGAAACGGTAGTTGATCCGACCCTTGGTCAGATCATAGGGGGTCATCTCGACCTGAACTTTGTCGCCAGCCAGAACACGGATGCGGTTCTTGCGCATCTTGCCTGCCGTATGTGCGATGATCTCATGGCCGTTTTCCAGCTCGACCCGAAACGTCGCATTAGGCAGGAGTTCCTTCACGACACCGGGAAATTCGAGCGTATCTTCCTTGGCCATGTTGTCTCCACATTTACGTTGCACTCGCAGAATCTGCGAGGATGTGCGCTTAAATGAGCCTATTTCGGGCTTATTTCAAGGCCGGAATCACGAAAGAGCAGAGATTGTGACCGATTCGACTCGGGGCGTTTGCTCATCCCAATGGGTTCGGTTCAGCACATGGCCATCGGCGCGGACCTCTGCAATGGCCGACAGATCGATATCGGCGTAAGTCCAGCCGGGCTGGTTCAACTGTCCTTCAGCCAATACGCCGGTGCCGGGGAACCCTTTGTCCGGCGGGCCGAAGATGCCACCGGTGCCTGTGTTCATATCCACGGCCTCGGACCACTCATTCTTACCAACCAGCGACGCCATGACCGTCACACACTGGTTTTCCAGCGCACGTGCCATCGCACCGATCCGCACCCGCCAATAGCCCGAGAGTGCCTCGGTGCATGAAGGTACAAGGATCAGATCCGCGTCATTGAGCGCGTGACCCAGTAGGGGAAATTCGCTGTCATAGCAGATAAGAACGCCGATCTTGCCCAGCTTGGTGTCGAACAGTTTCAACGGGCCGCCGGGGGCGATATCCCAAGCCTCACGCTCGAACCGGGTCATGATTTGCTTGTCTTGGTGATCCTGCTGGCCATCAGGCGCATAAAGCGCCGCTCGGTTCACCGGGCGGCCCGGCCCATCCACAACCGGCGCAGACGCACCCAGAATATAGGTGCCATATTCGCGCGCCAGCCGTTGATGCAGGGCCTGCGCATCTGCCATCCGGTCCGACACCGCGCGGATCGAACGTTCCAGATCACCTGCCACATCGGCCCCGTCCAATGTCGACAGCTCCATCGCGCCATATTCCGGAAAGACCAGCAACTCGGCCCCCTGCCCGGCGGCCTCGCTGACCCAGCGGTTCAGCTTGTCCTCATACTGCGCCCAACTGTCGAGCCAGTCGAGGTCATAGGCGGCGGTTGCGACTTTCATGGGCTGCGTCCTTCAGCATTGGATTGGAGCGACCCTAGGACAGGATCGCGCGATATGTATAGACCCGGCCGAGATCCGACGGGAAAGTGAATTGGCTTACCGATCCATACTTGGTTCAATAGGGTCAGGAGGATCACCATGCAAAACCCCGAAAGCTTCGAAAAGTTCTATTTCGCCAAGGTCGGTATGGGCGAGGCCTGCGGCTGCGCCGAGCGTGTCATTGACGTGTTCGAATTCAATCGCAAAGGCGGGGCACAGACAAAATCCGAGGTTAGACTGGAAAAACCCAAACGCCGGTCCTTTCGCGGATGGGCGGTGAAGTACGGCCTTCTCAGCCGCAAACAGACACACTGACACCGAAAGGCGCAGCTACGCGTTCAGATCCCTGATCCAGAACTGCAACGGTTTCTGCGTCTCACCGTCTTCTCCGATATCCTTCCACGAAAACTGCGCCACGACACCGGGTAAGGGTTCATACCCGCGTGCCCGCCAGAACGCATCCAAAGGCCTATAGCTTTCTGGTCGCATCGGATGGTCGACAGGGCGCTGCACACTGCAAAAGGCGCATTTCGTAAAGCCCAAAGCGCGCGCATGGGCTTCGCGTTGATCGAAGAATTTATGACCAACACCCTGCCCCCGGTAGTCCGGCAGCAGAACAGATTCGGCGCAATAGAAAACATCCGACAAACCCACACCTGACCCGTCAAAGGCCGCAGCAAAATCTTCGGCATGATCGGCCAGCGGCGCGCCGGTCGAGGCCCCGATCAGACGGTCGCCGTCAAAGGCCCCTACCACGATGGATCGGGCACTGTCGCGGTAGGCTTGCAGGTATTTCCGCTCATAGCCCAGATCCCCATCATAGAGATAGGGCCAAGCGTGAAACACCTTGATGCGCAACCGGGCCACATCGTCCAGCGCGGCCTCAAGCGCCGCTCCGGTCAGGGGGTGGACCGCTGAGACCTTAGCCATTCGAGACCTGCTTGGTCCAGTCAGCCAGATTGTAGAAGGTAGTGACCCGGGTGATTTTCCCGTCCTTCAGGTCAAAGAACGACCCGGCGGGCAGACGGTAGGTTTGACCATGCGCCTCGGGCAGGCCTTCGTCTGTTTCAAGATAGGTGCCGTTCACGATGAACTCGGCCGCAGCACGGGTTCCACCTTCGGCGTCGAACACCACGATATCGGTCAGGTTCTCGCGGTAGCAGCGGTTCATATGGGCGCAGAAGGCGGAAAATTTCTCTTTGCCCACACGAATCTGCCCTTCATTCACGTGATGGGCAATGTCATCGGACAGGCAGGCCAACATGCCATCGACATCGCCTGCATTGAAGGCATCGAAATAGGTTTTCACGGTCTGGTTCATGGTCACTCCGTCGGTTCGCCCCAGCGGTCCTTCAGATGTTTGATGATCTGATCGCGGGTCTGTCGGTAGTGAGTTAGCTTGTCTTCGCGACTTTCGCCCAGCCCAGTAGGGTCCATTATTGGCCAATAATCGACATCCAGATGAAAAATACGGGTCAAATCCAACGCTCGCCTTTGGCTGGCGGGTGACAACGCGACGATCAGGTCGAACGAGCTGAGGTCATCGCCCCATTCCTGCATCTCGTCGAAGGAACGCGACCTGTGTCGCGAAAGCTCAACGCCGATTTCCTGGCAGACGGCGACGCAGAAACCGTCGATCTCCAGATCGTTATGGACACCGGCAGATTGCACATAGGTACCGGTGCCGTAGAACTTTTTCATGATGCCTTCGGCCATCGGGGACCGAACCGAGTTGTGGTCGCAACAGAACAGAATGGACTGCGGCAGAGACGTCACCCGTCAGCCCCCAAAGTGCAATACGCAAATCAGCGTGAACAGGCGGCGGGCTGTATCGGTGTCCACTTCGGCCTTGCCATCAAGCCTTTCCTGCAGGACCCGGCTGCCTTCGTTATGTATGCCGCGCCGCGCCATGTCGATGGTTTCGATCTGACTGGGCGGCAACGACTTCACCGCATCAAAATAGCTTTCGCAAATCTGGAAATAGTCTTTGACCACTTGCTTGAAGGGCCCCAGCGAAAGGTGAAACTCGGCCGCCTTTTCTTCGGCCTCAGTGGCAACGTCAAAAACCAACCGTTTGTCGCGGATCGACAACTGCAGGTGGTAGGGGCCATCAGGCACGACACGGTCACCGCGTTTGGGCAGCGCGAAGCTGTTGTCCTCAAGCAGATCATAGATCGCGACCTTGCGCTCCTGTTCGATCTCAGGCGTCGGCGGAGGCAGGTTTCGGTCGTCCAGTTCGATATGCGAAATACGGGTCATGGGTGTCTGGTCCATAAGGGTTGAGACAGCCATATCGTAAGAAAAGTGAATGGGCAACGCGCAGAAAATCGGTCTATGCCAATTCGTCACAAAGGATGTTTGGCGGGGTCAATCCCGTGCTTTGACAGGAGGGTATCGACCAAAGACCCCCGGTTGATCTCCATTTCACGAAACATCTTTCGGAACCACGAACCAAAGAAATGGATCGACATTTTGTTTTGCCACTCCAAAAAATCGAGCTTTGACATATCCGGTTCATTCCACAACCTGCGATGCCTTAAAGGCACGGCGTACAGCTCGGTTCGGGCCGAATTCATCTCGTGTTCTGGCGAGCCATAAAGGCAATGGAAAAAAAGTGGTGGTCCCAGAGTCGACAATGGGAGGCTCCAATATGAGGAACGGCCGTAGAGTTCGCGATACACCCTCTGATGATCCTCCGACCACCAGAATGGAACAAGATCGCTTTCAAAGGCAAACCGACACATCTTTTGCAGCGCAGAACTGTCGCGTGGCAACGCGACAACGCCGTTCATCATGCGCTGCCGCGCCAAATTCGCTTTTGGAAAAAGATATCCTGCGTTGGTTTCGAATGGCCGAAGGGCATAGGCATCCGCATCGACCCAGATATAGTCGGTCTGTTGCATGAGCTTTAGACGAAAAAGATCGGCATGAACGGCAACTGATCGCGTGATCGGGTCACGGTAGATTTCAGAAACATCAAAGATTTCCCGCGCATCACGCGCTTCGACGTAGTCCGGAATGTCTTCAAGCTCGCCATAGTGGTAAACAATGGGCGTCTGGTCGACATCCGCAAAGGATTTCAGGCAAAGGTGCTCCAGATAGCTGAACCGCCTGCCTATCCACAATGTTGCTACACGTTCCAAACTTACTTCTTCCGACGTTGTCACGTCAGCAAGACGCCTCCGTTCCGTGAGTAAGATCAAGACATATTGTTTAATGAATGAGAATGGCGCAGGGCGTTGTGACCCTCAAACCATAGCCAATTAGTCGTTCAAGCGTTTCAATCTTGCAGCGACCGACAAGCCATGTGCCTCAAGGCTTTCCGACTTAGCTAACTGTTCGGCCGCAGGGCCGATGGCCCGTAGCGCAGCAGGTGTCATCTGGCTGAGTGTCGTGCGTTTGAGAAAGTCCATCACGCTCAGCCCCGAGGAAAACCGCGCCGAGCGCGCCGTGGGCAGAACATGGTTAGGACCACCCACATAATCGCCGATGGCCTCAGGAGTATATTGACCCAGAAAAATTGCGCCCGCGTGAACAGTTTTCTTGCTGAGCGCCACAGGGTCGCCCACGCAAAGCTCAAGATGTTCCGGGGCGATCCGGTTGGACAGGCCTGCTGCCTCGTCCAGATCACACACAGTGATAACCGCACCAAAATCACGCCAGCTGGGGCCAGCTATTGCGCGGCGTTGTAATGTCTCAAGCCGCTTGTCCACGGCCTCGGCCACCGCCTGCCCGAACGCCACATCATCGGTGATCAGGATCGACTGTGCACTTTCGTCATGTTCGGCTTGGCTTAGCAAATCCAGCGCGATCCAGTCTGGGTCGTTGTCCTTGTCGGCGATGACCAGAATCTCGGACGGGCCCGCAATCATGTCGATTCCCACCTTGCCGAACACACGACGTTTTGCAGCAGCGACAAAGGCGTTGCCGGGGCCGGTAATCTTGTCCACCGGCGCGACGGAATCAGTACCGTAAGCCAGCGCTGCAATCGCCTGAGCACCACCGATACGATAGATCGTATCCACACCTGAAAGCTGCGCCGCCAGCAGGACAAGCGGGTTCACCACCCCGTCGGGCGTCGGCACCGTGATGGCTAGGCTTTCGACCCCTGCCACCTTGGCCGGAATCGCATTCATCAAAACCGAGGACGGGTAAGACGCCAGCCCGCCGGGCACATAAAGCCCCGCAACAGACACCGCCGACCAGCGCCAGCCCAAAGTCGCCCCGGCTTCATCCGTCCATTCGTGATCCTCGGGCAACTGCTTTTCGTGATAGGCGCGGATACGCGCGGCGGCCAGCTCCAGCGCGGCGCGATCCTCATCCGAGACCTTCGCCACCGCAGCTGCGACTTCTTCGGCAGAAAAGGCCAGAGTGTCAGGCGTCAACTCAAGCCGGTCGAATTTCGCGGTCAGCTCGATCACCGCAGCATCACCCCGATTGCGAACATCTTCGATGATCTCAGCCACAATCACGTCTACATCCGGGCTGTCCTCGCGTTTTGCTGACAACAACGCCTGAAAGGCGAGCTCGAACTCGGGCGAGGTCGTATCAAGGAAAACGGGCATGAGCAGGCACTCCGAACGGGATTTTACCGGGACATATCGCCCGCAGCAGATGGTCTCAACCCTTCGTCGGGTGGGTGCAACGATTTGCGCATAGGATAATGTCGCATTCCGCACCAATGTTCGGGCGCAGCCGCATCCTGCCAACCATATCGGCGATAGAATGCACGCGCTGTTGCGGTGGCGTTCAGATGCGCAATTGTGCAGCCTTGCTGCGCAAGCTCGTGCTCCATTCGAACCAGCAGGGCCAACCCGACACCGCGCCGAACATAGGCCGGATCGACATACAACGACGCGATTTCCGACCCGAAGCGCAGAGCCCCGACGCCCGAGACTTGGCCGTCCATTTCGGCCAACCAAAGTTCGGTTCCCGATTGCAACCAGCGTCGGATCGTCTGGGGGTCTTTGTTTGCACTCCACGCCGCCAGCAGATCGGGATCTTTCCGATGATCTGCTGCACCAAGGTACGTAATCGACCGGATCAAAACCTGACTGATCTGAAAAACGTCGAACACGGTCGCCGGACGCAAAACCAGACTCGTTGAGGGTCCGGCAAAGGCTTGTGCTATGCCCCGTTTATTCCGGATGATGTGGAGCCTGACCAGAAGGCGCCTGATAGGGCCGGGTCACATCCTTGAGGGTGACGTCCAGAGCCTCGACCGTCAAACGGATCGCTCCGTCCCCGGCCAGCGTCAAAACAATATGACCGGCGCCATCTTCGCCGGGCTCGAAATCAACCGACAGCAGGGACATAACCGTGTCCTTGTCGCTGCGGTCCACCCCCTGGCTGGCAACCGACAGGACGGAATCGAAAACAAGCAGCGCTTGGACCCGTTCAAACGGACGGTCGCGTTGGCTTGCAGCATCTTTGTCTTCCCAGCGGAACCGGTTCAGCAAAAGACCAAATCGACGCTCCGACGGACGCCATGTCATCTCGGTGATGGGGAACACCGCGTCCTGCGTCAGGGTCGAAATCACCTGAAGGTCGTCCGCATCCTCTGCCCCCAGGTTCAGCGGGGCCTCACGACCGTCGTGGAAACTTGCATCTGTCATTACTGGCCCTTGATCCGTTCAATCTTTGCACCCACGCCTTCCAGCTTGCGCACCACATGTTCATATCCCCGGTCCAAATGATAGACCCGGCTTACAGTCGTCTCACCTTCGGCCGCCAAACCGGCCAGAATCAACGAGACCGAGGCGCGAAGATCCGTCGCCATCACCGGTGCACCTTTCAGACGCTCGACGCCCGTAACCGTAGCGGTACCGCCATGGACCTCGATATTGGCCCCCATACGTACCAGTTCAGGAGCGTGCATAAACCGATTCTCGAAAATCCGCTCTTCAAGAACGGACACGCCTTCGGCAGTGCACATCAGCGCCATCATCTGCGCCTGCAAATCGGTCGGAAATCCGGGGAAGGGTTCGGTGACAACATCGACAGACCGTACGCGTCCGTTCTTGCGCGTAACTTTCAGCCCGTTTGCGGTTTCCGTGACCTCAATGCCTGCGGCATTCAGCTTAGCGGCGAAAGAGTCGACAAGAGACATCCGTCCGCCTAGTAGTTCAACCTCGCCGCCACAGATCGCCGGTGCCAACATATAAGTGCCCAGTTCGATCCGATCCGTTACAACCTGATGGGTCGCACCGTGCAACCGGTCGACGCCTTGAATTTCGATTGTCGAAGTCCCTTCGCCCGAGATCTGCGCACCCATCTTCCGCAGACACTCTACCAGATCGACGATTTCGGGCTCACGCGCGGCGTTTTTCAGCACGGTGGCGCCTTTGGCCAGCGTGGCAGCCATGACGATGTTCTCGGTCGCGCCGACAGAGGCAAACCGCATCTCATGCACGGCCCCTTTCAACCCACCCGACGTTTTGGCGTGCAGATACCCGTCTTTCAACTCGATCTCAGCGCCCAGCGCCTCAAGTCCCTCGACATGCAGATCCATAGGTCGCGCACCAATCGCGCAGCCGCCGGGCAACGAGACCACGGCCTCACCAAAGCGCGCCAGTAGCGGACCAAGCACCAGATTCGAGGCGCGCATCTTGCGCACTATCTCGTAATCAGCGGTATGGCTGGTCAGGTTGTGGCTGGACATGGCCAGCACTTGTCCGTCCTGCAAGGCCGACACTTCGGCCCCCAGCGATTGCAGCAAGGCAGTCATCGTCTTGATGTCGCTCAGCCGGGGTGCGTTTGTCAGCGTCAGCGGCTCTTCGCTTAGCAGCGTCGCTGGCATAAGCGTCAGACATGCGTTCTTGGCCCCCGCAATCGGTATCTGACCGTTCAACGGACCATTGCCCGTAACCAGAATCGAATCCATGTGCTCTTATCCCTCGTCCTTGTCGGTCTTCTCTCCGGATATCGCCCGCGCCTTGGCTTGCGCCTTACGTCGCGCCATATTCGCTTTAAGCGCAGCCTTCAGTCGCTCCTCGCGCGGATCGCCGGATTTGCCGTGTTTTTTTGGTGTATCTTTGTCTGCCATGATCTTTCTCTACAGGAGGCGAAAAAAACCGTCCAGACACCCTTGCGCCGCGTTTCGTTTGAGTCTAATCACCCGCCCACAGCGCTGCTGTAGCTCAGAGGTAGAGCACTCCCTTGGTAAGGGAGAGGTCGAGAGTTCAATTCTCTCCAGCAGCACCATAAAATCCTCAAAACCATAGAGAAAAACCTTTTTAAAACAAGGGTTTTGTAATTTTCCCTGACCCCGGTTTTCCCCAAGATTCGCGTTCACCGTATTTTGTGAAGTGCGGCAAAGTGCGGTGAAACGCGGGAAACTTGGCCGCAGAAAGTGTGCAAAATGCGTGCAGATTTAGTTGATTGAATCCGCAATGGAATCAATTTCGTGCGGCCATCAACTCTGAACAGGCGACAGTTAGTTTTGCTAATAAAAGTTCTTGTGAGTGAGTTTTGTGCAATTAGCCAAAGGCCAATTTTTGCCTAGAGCTTGCGACTTCGAGCTCAGGAATCCGGCTGGGGATAGTACGCTGAACACACTCCCAGAAAGTGGTATTCATAGGAATTTCGAAGCTTATACACTCGGGCTCTGCACCCGGTGTTGCTACGTGGTTTTGGTGTTATTCTACGTTCAAGCCAATTAGTTGGAGAAGATCGAGCAGACCCGGAGTGACACCCGCCGCCCTCCGCACGTCATCTATTCTTATACGACCAGCCAAATCAGCGGCGGCCATATTTTTTCTATAGCCGGGCCAAACTACTTGAATTGCAGCCAAAGACCTGCCTCGAGGAGGATCGTTGTGTTCTCGGCCGGGGAAGTGTCGTAACAACAAACCTTCATGATCAGGTCTCTGCCATATTGTTATGAATTGTTCTCTTTGCAACAATTCCAGTGCCTGCCGACCTCTTTCTGCTGGTTCGGTGAGTCGATCTGTATCCAACAAGATAGCTTTTCCAATGAATGGCGCTTTTCGATTATCCTTGTCGAACTGCCGAATGGCTTTTTCGGCTAGAGCGAGCGGATCACCGGCCGGTTGAAGGTTTTTGATCACAAGGTGAACACTTAGCCCCGCGTCTTCCGCAAGCTTACTTAAAAGCGCCCCATAGCCCTGTTCACTTTCACCCTCGCATCCAAGAAAGATACGCTTTCTTCGTTGTATCTTGCGCCTAGTCATTAACCGATACTCGGAATCCCGCCATAAACACCGCCTAAGTAGTTTTGTAAGAAATTCTCTCCGCGTCGGATGCCTTTTATATCGCCAAGGCCGTAAACCTGTGTTGCTCCGCTATTATCTTTTTCGCAGATAAGCACTTCCTCCTTCAAAAGATCGTCAAGCAATGAGACTGCATGACAACTCATCCAGAGCTGCGCTCCATATCGATTGCGCTCAGGATCTGAGAACCAACGCATGATCTCAGGAAGAACGGCTGGATGTATCGCAACATCAAGCTCATCTATTACCGCAATTCCACCTATTTCTAGCGCTCGATATAGCTTTGGGTAAATCCTTACAAATTGCTGGGTACCGTGACTTTCAAAAAGCATCTTGATTGGCCGGTCCAAACCATTGTGAGCGAAACTTGCAACTGGCGCGCCGTTTTCAGCTATTATCTCTACTTGGTCGATACCAAGATCTATGCGACGGATGTCGCGATTAAGAGCATCCAGCATTTTGTCGTTAGACGCATACACTCTTAACAAGTCCTGCTCATTATGTTCGAATCTCGTCAGTAGAATATTTGTGTCAATTGAACTTGCAGCAGTGATGAAGTTCAGTGCTAGCTTGTTGTTCAGTTGCCCCAAAGTCGAGATGACACTTGAGTCAGGACGAAGAATAGTTTGCAATACTGAATGCTGGTGGCTGAGACCGACCCATTTTGCCACTTTTACTTCGCCGACCTCATTCCTTTCAAAGATCCGAACCATCCGCGATGCATCTGTGGGCCTGTAGTACAAACTTTCACTGATAACCCGGTCTTCTAAATCACCGCGAGACGAGAGTTCGAGAGTGTAAACGTATGGGCATGTTTTGGAACTGTCAGCCACCAATGGCTCCTCCTTACCAGAGAACGTCAATGACAATCTGGTCGGAGCATCGTAGGACGCATCAGTGAGAAACTTTTGGTACGGCAGCAAAGACCTTACTTGATGCTGAAAGCTGTATTGGACGAACCAAGACAGGAAAGCGATGGCGCGAAGGACATTAGACTTCCCTGAAGCGTTTGCACCATATATCGCAACGATTCTTGGAGCGCGGTCCTCAGAACCATCAAAAATTTGAACCAAACGCCCCGGTTCATCGGGAACTTTCTTGCCTACGGTCAGATCGACGACCTGCCGCTCACGCACAGAATAGAAATTCTCAATTTCCAACCGGTAAATCATCATCAAGCCTCCAGCCAACAGATTTATGGCATTGTAAGTGCTGAATCAACAAAATTTGGTCAATAATGCGGCCAAGATACAGTAAAAACAGATGTAGTTCTGCTGAATCGTATCCAATCGGAGATTGAAAATTCAAACTCAACTGTCGCTCGCTAGTGTTCAATGCTTAGTTGCTAGCCAATCAACTCATCGTACTGAAGTCACGACCGTCTGCCTCGGAGGTTTCAACCTGTGAGCGAATTCCGTCGGGGTTAAAAAATAGGTTTCCCGCGGAGCGTTTGGTTCCGGAAAGCGCTAGGTGAAATTCACCAGATATTTATCCATTTAACCTCAATGGGTTAGAGAAATGTGTGCAAAAATGGTGCAGACTCCCAGTAAGTCCGCTTCAACCAATTGATATAAATAAATAAATCCTGATCTGAAACTTCCATTGGTAAGGGAGAGGTCGAGAGTTCAATTCTCTCCAGCAGCACCACCTTACAGTACAATATGTAGATGTGCGGATACTAAGCCTAATGTCCCTGCGCCGACAATGCGTTATTGCGCAGCATCACCGCCATTTGCCGCGCAATTGAACACCTCAGAGCTATGTATTAGTTCAGACGGCGGGACGCAGCCAACGCTCCTGCCAGAGCATTTTCAATCTCGCCCGGAAAGCTCCGGCCTTTTTCGTGCAGCCCAGCGGCGACCCATCCCACAGTATGTCCGCGCGCACCGATGTCGTTGGCCCTGACCACCATCGGAGAAGTCTTTTCAACCCGAACCAGCGCCATCGACTCTTCCACATCGCTTTCGGACAGGATCATTTTGACCGCGCTGCATATATCCATAGATACCTGCAGGGTCTGATGCTCAAGCCGATGGACGGATTCGGACAACAACCGGGTGCAGAAGGCAGACAAGAAATACCACCGAAAGATTTTGAAAACCCGCTTCTGGAAATCACCACTCGCTTCCATGTTGCAGGATGCGCTTTGGGAAATCTGTTCGAATGCCGTTTGGGCCGAGTGTGCCGCTTCACAAATCTGCGCCTCGCGCTGTTCGACAGGCAAGCCGTGCAAACCCGAGAAAATTGCAGTTTCTTGAGTTTCTAAATTCATTTCGGTCCTCCAGCTTTAACTCCTGAGAAGGACATGGGAAACTTCAAGGCCATTCGAATGTGATTTTCTGCCATAAATTAACATGTCAGTCTGATTTCTGACTTTACAAAAGTGCCACAAACTCGTGCTTAAGGCAAACATGCCTAAGATTAACTTATCTTTAAGGGCCAAACTGTGGCCCAGAAGAGGCATTTGAAATGAGGCAGGATGATCGTTTCCGCGCCAAAAAACAGCGCGGAGTTGACATGTTCTGGCAATAGTTACGCCCATATTACGGTTTAAACACAGTCAATCTCGCGGAATTGTTGACCAGTTGGATTTTAACGAGGGGGTACAAGCGGGAACACGGGGGTGAGCGCATGTCCAGCCCACCTCGCCAATTGACAGAGCGGCTCCCCCCGTCACCACAAATCAATCGATCTTGCTTTTCTGCGCATGAGGCGTGACCCCGAAACTTGAGCGATACACCCGCGAAAAATGACCGGGGCTTTCGAAACCACATGCCATGGCAACTTCTGTGACCGAGGCTTCGGTCTGCAGCAACAGCCTTTGCGCCTTTTCCAGCCGCAGTTCCATGAAATACTTCTTAGGTGAGGTGTTTAGGTATTTGCCGAACAAACGCTCCAACTGTCGGGTTGAAATGCCAAGCCCATCGGCGATCTGCGATGGAGAAATCGGAGACTCGATACAATCGCGCATTATGTGGATCGCCTTGGCCAGATGGGCATTGCGCATCCCGTTGCGCGATTGCAGCGATACGCGTTGTTTAGCGGTCGCATTTCGCACGGCGTTGTAAACCATCTGGTCGGCCACAGCGACAGCCAGCTCTTCGCCGTGATCCCGCTCAATCAGGTGCAGCATCAGGTCCGCAGTCGCTGTGCCACCGGATGCGGTTATGTGCTTTTCATCCGCCACAAAGACACTGCGAACAAGATTCACCTCGGGGAATGCTTCCATGAAGGCGTCATGGTACTCCCAATGGATCGCGGCCTGCATTCCGTCTAGAAACCCCGCCTCGGCCAGCAGCCACGCGCCGGAACACAAGGCACCAATGGCGGTTCCCCTCGCCCGTTCCCGGCGAAGAGTAGCCAAAAGCGAACGGGTGACGTGGTTGCGCATATGAATGCCGGACAAAACGAACAACTGATCCGTCTTTGGCAGATCGCCCAAACCACCATGCACCAGCGTCACAAGTTCGTTCGAGCAAACAGCCCTCTCTCCATCTTCTGAAATTAACGTCCAATCATAAAGCGTCTGCTCACTCACCAGGTTGGCGATCCGCAAGGGTTCGACCGCGCAGGAGAATGCGAGGTGCGAGAATTCCTCGATCAAGATGAAGGTGATGTGCCGCGTTTTGCGCATGAACAGATCCGGTTTCTATGGGGCGCTATGCTGCACGATTCTTTTCTGTATACAACTTGTATTTTTATAGAATACAGAATGAAAGACCAGACACGAATCGATCAAGAATGGGGCGGACCAGGTGAAAGACGACAGCAAATCCCGCAAAGCGGACCTGACCGAACATCTGAAGGTCGGTATTTTGACCCTGCGCCTGCAGCCTGGAACCGATTTGGATGAGGCACATCTGTCTGATGCGTTCGGCCTGTCCCGCACGCCCCTGCGCGAGGTGTTCCGGCAACTGGCCGGTGAGGGTTATCTGGACCTGCGCACCAACCGATCCGCGCGCGTGTCCGAGATGTCATATACCACCCTACGCGATTTCTTTCTGGCCGCACCGATGGTTTACGGCGCCATCCTGCGGCTGGCTGCGCAGAACGCCACAGGAACGCAGATCGACGCCCTGAAGGATGCGCAGCAGGCGTTCAAGGCGGCTTTGCGTGCTGGGTCCGCCGAAGATCGCGCGCTGGCCAACAACCGGTTCCATGACGTGACCGGCGAGATGTCGGGCAATGTCTACTTGTTGCCCTCGTTCAATCGGCTTTTGATTGACCACGCCCGTATCGGGATGACGTTTTACCGGCCTCAAACCGCCAAAATGACCGAGAACCTGTCCCAGGCCAGCAACCAGCACGACGCCATCATCGCCGCCATCGAGGCGGGCGATGAGGCGGCTGCTGCGCAGCTGGCCGAGGACCACTGGAACCTGTCACGCGATCAGATTGAGCTGTTCGTGATGCCTGACGCGCTGGATGTGCCCATGGGCGCGCCCCTGTCGAAACCTGCATGAGGACGCAATGAACCCGATTTTCAAGTTTGAGGGGATCTATACCCCCGTAGTCACGCCCTACCACGCCGATGGGTCCGTGAATTGGGATGCTCTGGCGCAGGTGATCGAGTTTCTGATCAACCATGGCGTGCATGGGCTGATCTCGGGCGGATCAACGGGTGAGAACTATGCCCAAACGGTCGAAGAACGGCTGGAACTGGCACGTTTCACGCATCAGCAGTTGAAGGGCCGTCTGCCCTTGGTGGTCGGCACCGGTGCGATGTTGACGGCGGATTCGATTGCGTTGGCCTCGGGCGCGCGAGAGATCGGCGCGGACGCGATCCTGCTGGCCAGCCCGCCCTATGCGGTGCCCACCGACCGGGAAAACGCGCTGAACGCGCTGGCCATAGACAAAGCCGCCGACCTGCCCGTCATGCTGTATAACTATCCACACCGCACCGGTACGATGATGGGAGAGGAGTTCCTTGACCGCGTGGGCCGTAGCCGCAATTTCTGCGGCATCAAGGAAAGCTCGGGCGATATCAACCGGGTTCATCTGCTGGCGCGCGACTACCCTCATATCCAGCTGGGCTGCGGCATGGATGACCAGGCACTGGAATTCTTCGCCTGGGGTGCGCCCTTCTGGGTCTGCGGCGGATCGAATTTTCTGCCTGCCGAGCATGTGGCTCTGTATCAAGCCTGCGTGGTCGAAGGCGATTTCGCCAAAGGTCGCCGGATAATGTCAGCGATGATGCCCCTGATGCGGGTGCTGGAACAGGGCGGCAAGTTCATCCAGACAATCAAGCACGGCGTCACAATGAACGGGATTGATGCGGGGGGGATGCGGCCTCCGCTGAAAGGTTTGAACAAGGATGACAAGCGCGCGCTGGAACAGGTGACGCGCGTTTTGAAAAAGACAATCGCTGACATCGTGGCGGAGGAATAAAGCATGGAACTGCTGACACAGGACGAATACACATCCATCGCCGCAGGGCTGGACCTGCCCACCGGGGCGTTCATCGACGGTGGTTATCGCCCCGCGATCTCGGGCCAGACGTTTTCGACGGTGAACCCCGCAACAGGCGCGAAACTGACAGATATCGCCGCCTGTGGTGCGGCCGATGTGGATTTTGCCGTCGAAAAGGCGCGCGAGGCGTTTGATGATGGCCGTTGGTCGAAACTCCACCCGTCCGAACGCAAGGACGTGCTGATCCGTCTTTGCAAGCTCATGACGCGAAATGCCCGCGAGCTGGCGGTGATGGAGAGCATCGACAGCGGCAAGACCATCTATGACTGCGAAACCGTGGACGTGCCCGAGACCATTCACTGCCTGAAATGGCACGCCGAGGCGATCGACAAAATTTACGATCAGGTCTCGCCCGCCAGCGACGATCACATCGCCATGGTGGTGCGTGAGCCGATTGGCGTCGTGGGTCTGGTGCTGCCCTGGAACTTCCCTTTGCTGATGCTGGCGTGGAAGATCGGGCCTGCTCTGGCGGCAGGCTGTTCGGTAGTGGTAAAACCAGCGGCCGAGACGACGCTGACCGCCCTGCGGCTGGCCGAACTGGCGATGGAAGCCGGGGTGCCGCGCGGTGTGCTGAACATCGTGCCCGGTGGCGGGACCGAGGTGGGCGAGCCCATCGGCCGGCACATGGATATCGACATGGTGTCCTTCACCGGCTCCACCGTCACCGGCAAGCGGTTCCTGACCTATTCGGCGGAAAGCAACGCAAAAGAGGTGGTGCTTGAGATGGGTGGCAAGAACCCCGCCATCGTGATGGAGGATGCCGAGAATCTCGACCGTGTAGCCGCGCATATCGTCAATGGCGCGTTCTGGAATATGGGCGAGAACTGCTCGGCCGCGTCCCGCCTGATCGTGCATAAGGACGTGAAGGCTGAACTGCTGGAACGCATCGCCCATCACGCGAAACAGTGGAATATCGGCGACCCTCTGAACCCGGAAACCCGTATGGGCGCGCTGGTGAGCGCGGGGCATTTCGCCAAGGTCTGCGGCTATCTTGAACAGGCCGAGAATGTCGTAATCGGTGGCACCGCGAAGGATGGGTTTGTCGAGGCCACGGTGGTCGAAGTGCCCGGAAACGATGCGGTGTTGGCGCAAGAGGAGATCTTTGGCCCGGTGCTGTCGGTTATCGAGGTCTCAGGCTTTGATAAAGCCATCAGGATCGCCAATGACACCGAGTATGGCCTGTGCGCCTCGATCTTCACGGCCAATGTCAAACGCGCCATTCGCGGTGCGCGGGCGATCTGGGCGGGCACGGTCACGGTGAACAGCTTTGGTGAGGGCGACATCACCACGCCCTTCGGCGGCTACAAGCAATCGGGCTTTGGCGGGCGCGACAATTCCGTTCACGCGCATGATCAATACACCCAGCTGAAGACCATCTGGATTGATCTGGCCGATGACGAAGATGAGGCGGTGGATTGAGAAGCTACACCGCTCGCTCCCTGCCCCTCCACCGCGGGCCAGCGGCGTGGAGCGTCCTTCTGGGCGATCCTCCGCCAGCGCTGGAACTCAGCGACAACATCACCGCCGATTTCACCATCATCGGTGCCGGGTTTGCCGGGTTGTCTGCGGCGCGGCGACTGACCCAATTGCAGCCCGACGCCAAGATCGTGGTGCTAGAGGCCGGACGTGTCGCCGAGGGGGCTGCGGGGCGGAACTCGGGCTTTATGATCGATCTGCCGCATGATCTGGCCTCGGATGATTATGCGGGCGCGGGCGATGACCGGGCGATGATCGCGCTGAACCGGCAGGCCATCGGTTTTGCGCGTGAGGCCGTCGCGCAATATCAGATCGACCCGAACTATTTCGACCCGGCGGGCAAGGTAAACGGCGCAGCCAGCGCAGCCGGTCACGCTCACAACGAAAGCTACGCGCAGCATCTGGCCAGTCTCGGCGAGACCAGTGAAATGCTGGACCCACAGCAGATGCATGAGTTGACCGGGTCTCGCCACTATCGCTCGGGGCTTTACACGCCGGGGACGGTGATGCTGCAACCGGCGGGCTATGTGCGCGGCTTGGCAGAGGGGCTGGTCGAACATGGGGTCGCGGTGTTTGAAAACTCGTCGGTCACGGGGTTTCAGAAACAAGACAACGCGTGGCAAGTTCAAACGGCGCACGGGTCGGTCAGCACGGGCACGGTGATCCTAACGGTGAACGGGCATCTGGAAAGCTTCGGGATCGAGACCGACCGGCTGATGCAACTGTTCCTGTTTGCCGCCATGACAACCGAGTTGGACGCCGAGCAGATGGCCCATATCGGCGGGCAGTCACGCTGGGGTGTAACACCGTCCGACCCGATGGGAACGACGATGCGTAGGATTGATAGCGGTCAGGGCGGCAACCGGATCGTTACCCGCACCTGCGCCGCGCTGCGCCCCGGTATGGCGGTGAAAGCGCGCGATCTGAACCGGGCCGCCCGCGTCATGCAACGCAAGTTCGATCAGCGCTTTCCGCAGTTGGCGGGTCTGCAAATGCAATACCAATGGGCGGGCCATCTGTGCTTGAGCCTGAACGGCGTCTCGGTCGCGCGGCAGATCGAACCCGGTGTCTTCTCGGGCTGCGTTCAGAACGGGCTGGGCACCGCGCGCGGCACGTTGACGGGTATCGCTGCGGCGGAACGTGCTTGCGGACATCAATCCGACATCACCCGCCATTTTGAGGAGGAACAACCGCCAAAACGCCTGCCTCCACAGCCTTTTCGCGAGCTTGGAGCGAATGTGGTACTGCGCTGGAAGGAGTGGCGGGCGCGGGATGAATAATCAGGGCAAGCTGAGCTTGGCCATACGCCCGCCGTCAACCGTATAGACCTGCCCGGTGATGAAACTGGCCTCGTCCGACGCCAGAAACGCGACCAAAGCCGCCACCTCGGCGGGTTGGCCGTTACGGGCGACGGGATGGATGCGTTTGATATCCTCGGAAAACCCCTCGGGGTCCGGCATCGAGGCGATGAATTCCACGTTCAGTTCTGTGTCGATCCAACCGGGTGCAACTGCATTACAGCGAATGCCCTCGGCCCCGTGATCCACGGCAACGGCGCGGGTCAAACCATGCAGCCCGGCCTTAGAGGCGCCATAGGCGGCGTGGCCAGGATTGCTGCCCAAACCCTCGATCGAGCCGATATTGACGATGCTGCCCCCTTCCTTTCGCAAATGCGGCAGCGCGGCTTTGATCAGCAGAAACGGCGCGGTCAGATTGACGGTCAGAGTGCGCTGCCAATCCTCAAGGCTCATTTCGTCAACGCGGGCCTCCTGCATCATGCCTGCATTGTTGATCAGGATATCCAGCCGCCCCGCCCTGTCGACGACCTGATTGACCACGGCTTTCGGGCCGTTGGGATCGCTGAAATCGACCTCGATCCCATTGGCATCCGCACCGCGCTGCGCGGTGAACACCTGCGCGCCCTCATCCCGCAAACGCTGAGCAATGGCACGCCCGATCCCGCTGCGCCCGCCTGTCACCAAGGCGGTTTTTCCTTCAAATCGGGTCATGCGACGGGTTTGCCTCCGTTCACTTCCAACAAGGCCCCGCAGATATACCGCGCCGCGTCCGAGACCAGAAACATCACCACATCCGCAATGTCCTCGGGTTCGGCAATTCGACCGAGCGGGACGGTCTGGCCCAACTCGGCAACTGCGCTGTCGGGATCGAATCCGCGTTTTTCAAAGCCCGAGCGCAACATAGGCGTGTTCACCTCATTCGGACAAACTGCGTTGATACGTATACCCTGATGGGCGTGATCCATCCCCATACATTGCGTCAGCGAGGCAATGGCGGCCTTGGTCATGCAATAAACGGCATGTTTCGGGCCGGGGCGCAGGCCCCAGCAAGACGCAGTGTTTACGATGGCCCCGCCCCCCGCTGCAGCCATGATCGGAATGGCAGCACGGCAGATGCGGAACGGGGCCTCGACATTCACGCCCAGCGACAGCACCCAGTCCGGGTCCGTCGTCTCGGTCACGGCCCCGCGCGTGATGACACCTGCGTTATTGATCACGATGTCCAACCCGCCCAGCGCATCCGAGGCGGCGTGCGGCAGCGAGTCGGCATAAGATGCGTCAAGCAGGTCTCCGGGCAAGTGGGCGTCGGCAGCGATCCCGGCCACGTCGCGGTCAGTCACGGCAACCTTTGCCCCGGCGGCGCGCAAGCGTTGCACGATGGCGGCTCCGATCCCACCTGCGGCGCCGGTCACAAGGGAGGTTTTTCCTGTCAGGTCCATAGTACCTCTGGTTTGAAAAAGCCCACCCGAGGGGACGGGCGGGCAAGTTTCGGGGGAGATGATTTCAGTAGCTTTGATTCAACTCGTCGGCGGCCGGGATTTCGCGCTCGCGCCGGGCGATATAGTCCAACAGGGCCTCATCCTTCGCCTCGTCCAGTTTCGGTTCCTGATATTCGTCCAGCAGTGTTTTGGCGCGATTCAGGGCGCGTTCCGTAATCTCGATGCTGCCTTCGGCCTGCCACTGCTCGATCGAGTTGTTGTCGAACAGTTCGGGCATGAAAAAGGCGCTTTGGAAATTGTCCTGCGTGTGCGGATGGCCGAGGTAGTGCCCGCCGGGGCCAACATCCGGCACAGCCGCCAAAGCCTGATCGAAATCACCCCACTTCGGCCCCTCGGCCATACGATAGGCCATGGCGCATTGTTCGGCATCGACGATGAATTTGGCCACGGAACAGTGCATCCCGGCCTCATTCCAGCCCGCCGAATGCCAGATATAGTTGGCTCCCGCATGGATCACCGCCTGCAAGGTAGTGGCGGATTCGTATCCGGCCTGCGCGTCAAAGGTCTTGGCCCCGCCCAATGTGTTCGAGGTCCGCCACGGCACCCCGTAATGCCGCGCCATCTGGCCGATCATGAAATTCATCAGGCTGATCTCGGGTGTGCCCGCCATCGGCGCGCCGGATTTCATCGAAACGGTTGACAGGTAATGCCCGTAGATCGCGGGTGCGCCCTTGCGAATGACCTGCGTATAGGCCAGCGCGCTCAGCGCCTCGGCGTTCAGCTGCGCCACGGTGGCCGGAACCGAGGCCGGCGTATTTGCCCCACCCAACACGAAAGGAGAGCACAGCACCGGCTGATTGCGACGGCAGAATGCCCGCATCGCGCCCAACATCGTCTCATCCCAGACCAGTGGCGAGTTGCCGTTGCAATTACCGGTCGTGACGGGGTGATCCTCAAGGTAGTCTTCGCCGAACAGAATGGCGCACATCTCCATCACGTCCTCGGCGTTTTTGGGGCTAGTGGTCATGCCCATGAAAGTCTTGTCGGAATGTTTCATCGACGAATAGGTGATCCGCAGATGGCGCTGGCTGATCGGGTGGTCATAGGGTTCGACGATGTGGTGCGCGCTGGAATGCAACGCAGGCAGCATATGCGACAACTTGTGAAACATCGCCAGATCATCCAGCGTCGGATTGCGGCGCACATCATCGAGATCGCGCAAAAACGGCGCCCCGGTCATTGGCACAAAGATCGAATGCGGTCCGCCCAAGCGCACATTCTTTTGCGGATCGCGCGCGTGATAGGTGAAATCGCTTGGGATCGAGGAAATCAGCTGACGCACCAACCCGCGGTCCAGATAGACCAGCTCCCCTTCGACCTTGGCCCCAACCCGTTTCCAATCCTCTAACGCGATAGGGTCTCGAAACTGAACACCCACATTTTCCAGAATGTCCATCGAGGCCGCATCGATACGGTCTACTTGCGCACCATCCATAACTTCGCACAAAGGAATGCCTCGGGTCAGGCCAGGCAGCATGTCAAAGTTCGGCGCGGTGCGCAGGGCGCGGCGGGCCTGACGGCCTCCGGCGCGGGTTGCGGTGCGAATGTTCATTGGGCAGTCCTCCGATCTTGTGGTCCAGATTGAGGGATTCGGAGGCGTCCTACGTCACTGATTGCGAAACCTGTTTGCAGGAAACGACACAGATGCCTGCTTTGAATACCGTCACCCCGGGCGTCCGTGCGGGGCCGCAAGCCGGTTGATCGTTTTGTCCAATCGCTTTCAAAAAACCTGAGAACACTGGTTTTCTTGCACTGATGTCTTGATATTGACATGAACCAAACTCATGCGAATGCATCACCCAAGGTCCCTGCGATTATGTCCAGACGTCACTACAACCTACCCCCGCTGACAACGCTTGCCGCATTCGAAGCCGCCGCGCGGCATCTGAGTTTCAAGAATGCGGCCGAAGAGTTATCGGTGACGCCCGGTGCTGTCAGTCACCAGATCAAGGCGTTGGAAAGCGATTTGGAAACGGCCCTTTTCCAACGCAAGCATCGCGGGGTTGAACTGACAGAAGACGGAAAAGCCTTGTTCGAGGCACTGTCATCTTCATTTTCCAACATCTCAAAGACTCTGGCCACAATTCGTGGTCGCGTGTCGGTGGGTAAGGTCACTGTCGGATCCACGACCGCCGTAGCAGCCCTGTGGCTGTCGCCGGCTGTGATCCGATTCTGGCGCGAGATGCCCGAGGTCAACGTAGATCAAATTGCGCAGGACAGACCATTCCGTGACCGGCCGGATATCGACTTTTTTATACGCTATGGTCGCGATAGTGACCCTAGCCTATCGCATACACCACTGTTTCGCGACCACTTGACCCCTGTGGCAAGCCCGGAACTGGCCCGGCAACTGACCGGCGCCGATCTGGAACAGCTTGCCGCACAGCGCCTGATTCATCTTGAATCAGATGACCGCAGTTGGACCACGTGGCCCGAATGGTTCCAGCAGCTTGGCTACCCCGGTAAAATCCCGATCATATCCCGCGTGAACAGCTATTCGGTCGCGTTGCAGCTGGCGCGCAAAGGGGCAGGCCTGGTGCTTGGTTGGCAGCGCCTTATTCAACCCATGCTGCAATCGGGAAAACTGGTGACCCTTGGGCCGCATCACCTGACCGCGCCTAACCAATTCTACCTTGTAGGGCGGCCGGATGACGAACTGTCTGAAAGCGCACGCGCGTTGAAAAACTGGATTCTTCAAGAGGTACGGGATGGTTCGGTTTAGGTGAAGTCACCCACTGATGAGGTTTTCTGGTATTGAGAAAAGGCAGGCCCTTCCGCCAAAACGGATGAAACGCATCCAGCAATACCCTCAGGAGAGCCCGATGAACAAATATAGCCCGCTGTCCTCGGTTCTGGCCGATGTGAATGTGGCCAACGGTCTGCCGAACGAGCATTACATCGACCCGGTCGTCTTTGCCGAGGAACGCAAGTCCGTCTTATATGCGAACTGGTCAGGGATCGGGTTCGGCAAGGACGTTCCCGAGGAAGGCGATGCCAAACCGGTCGATTTTCTGGGCATGCCCCTGTTGATCGTGCGCGACCGGGATGGTGAAATCGGTGTATTCCAGAACACATGCCGCCACAGGGGCATGATACTGGTCGACACCCCCCGCAAGATCGGCGGCGCGATCCGCTGCCCCTACCACAGCTGGTGCTACAGCCTGAAAGGCGAGCTACGCGCGACCCCTCATGTGGGCGGCCCCGGCCACAACACACACAAGGATGTCGACCGCAAGGATCTGGGTCTTGTCCGAGTCCGTTCGTATGTTTGGCGTGACGTGATTTTTGTTAACGTGGACGGCAACGCCCCCGCATTCGAGGACGCCAACGCCGCGCTAATGGACCGTTGGAAAGAGTTCGACAAACCGGTGCATCACGGTGGCGAGACCTCTTCGTTCAAGCTTGAGGTCAAGACCAACTGGAAGCTGGCAGTCGAAAACTATTGCGAAAGCTATCACCTGCCTTGGGTCCACCCCGGCCTGAACAGCTATTCCCGGTTGGAAGACCATTACAATATCGAAGAGCGCGGGCATTACTCGGGCCAGGGTACATTGGTCTATCGACAGCTGACCGATCAAGACGGCGCTACCTTTGATGATTTTGACGGCCTGAGCGACAAATGGAATGAGGGCGCGGAATATGTGGCGCTGTACCCGAATGTCCTGCTGGGCGTGCAGCGAGACCACGCCTTCGCAATTGTGCTGGAGCCGGTTGACCACGAAAACACGGTCGAACACATCGAGCTTTACTATGCGAAAAGCATCGACGAGACACCGCAGCACGACGGCTTGCGCGCCTCGAATGCGCAGCTGTGGAAGACCGTATTCGAAGAAGACGTCTTTGTAGTCGAAGGGATGCAGAAAGGCCGCCACGGAGTGTTGTTCGACGGAGGTCGTTTTTCGCCCGCGATGGACGGTCCGACCCATAACTTCCACCATTGGGTTGCCTCGCAGATCGAAAATGGTCGCGCAGAGTAAGATAGCGGGCTGGTCGGCTTTTTGCTGATCGGCCCTGACGGAGACCCGATGGACAAGACCGATCTGGATCGCCTGCTGCTTGAGGCCCATGATCACAACGATCATGGCGCCCTCATTCGCTATTACACGATGGCCGCAGACGAACGCGAAGCGGTGCAGGATATCGACGCGGCCTGTTTCTATCTGACCCATGCCTTTGTGTTCGCTCTGGAATCCGGCGCGCCTGAGGCAGAGCCCCTGAACGCACGACTGGCCGCCTACGGGCGCGCTCATCGGTTGGAATTCTGAGATTAGCGTCAGGTTAAACTCGCTCAACTCAACTTGAAATTTATGTCCGTTGTCCGCGCAACACCCTTGGTGACACAAAGCGCGAAGAACCCAACTTGGATATGGCAGGCTCATGAAAACGAATGCACAGGCGGTGGTAATTGGCGGCGGGGTGATCGGGTGTTCTATCCTGTATCATCTGACCAAATTGGGGTGGTCAGATGTGGTGCTGCTGGAACGGGACGAGTTGACCTCGGGCTCAACCTGGCACGCGGCGGCGAATATCCACGGGCTGCATGACAGCACCAATATCAGCCGCATTCAGCACTATACCATGACCCTGTACAAAGAGCTTGAGGCCGAAACAGGCCAGAGCTGCGGCGTGTTCCAGCCCGGCTCGCTCTATCTGGCGCAGACCCAAGAGCGCGAGCATCAGCTTCGCCTGCAGGCGGCCAAGGCCAAGCTCTATGGCATGAATTTCTATGAGATAAGCATTGAAGAGGCCCAACGCCTGAACCCTCTGGTCAACTATGACGGCATCCGCTGCGTGATGTTCGAACCCGATGGCGGCAATGTGGACCCGTCGGGCGTGACCAATGCCTATGCGGTGGGCGCGCGCCAGCGCGGGGCCGAGATTCATCGTTTCACTCCGGTTACGGCAACCGATCAGCAAGAGGATGGCAGCTGGATCGTGCGCACCCCCAAGGGTGACATCAAAACGCCCTGGGTGGTGAATGCCGCCGGTCTGTGGGGCCGCGAAGTGGCGCGGCTGGCGGGAATCGAGCTGCCTCTGCAGCCCACCGAACACCAGTATTTTGTGACCGAGGCAATGGCAGATGTGCAGGCGCATGGCACCCGCCTGCCCTCGGTCAGTGATCGGGACGGAGAATATTATCTGCGGCAAGAGGGCAACGGCCTGTTGGTCGGGGCCTATGAGAAAGACATGAAATTCTGGGCCGAGGACGGCACGCCGCTGGACTTCGCCCATGACCTGTTCCCCGACGATCTGGAGCGGATCGAAGAGAACATGATGAACGCTATCGAACGCCTTCCTGCTGTAGGTGAGGCCGGAATCAAGCGTGTCATCAACGGCCCGATGATCTGGTCTCCGGATTCGAATGTCTTAATGGGGCCGGTACCCGAGGTTGATGGCTATTTCTGCTGCAACGGCATCATCCCCGGATTTTCGCAATCCGGTGGCATGGGCCTTATGGCCGCGCAGTGGATCATCGAAGGCGAAACCCAATACGACATGTTCGCCTGGGATATGGCCCGCTTTGACACCTGGGCCACAAAGGAATTCACCAAAGCCAAGGTGCAGGACCAATACGCCCACCGCTTTGCAATCCACTTCCCGAATGAGGAGCGCAGCGCAGGCCGCCCTACCCGCGTGCGCCCGATCTACGAAACCCAAAAAGCCATGGGTGCGGTATTCGGCCTGAATGTCGGCTGGGAACATTCGCTATGGTTCGCGGATGAGCCGTGCACGGTGGATACCAACGGCTTTACCCGCCAGAACTGGTGGGCCCCTGTGGGCGAAGAATGCAAGATGTTGCGCGACCGAGCAGGCATCATCGACATCTCGAACTTTGCCAAATACGTCTGCAAAGGGCCGGGTGCCGAGGACTGGTTGAATGCAGTCTTCGCCAACACCATGCCCAAGGCGGTTGGCCGGTCTTGCTTGACGCCGCTGATCTCGAAACGCGGCGGCATTGCCGGGGACTTTACTGTCACCCGCGTGGCCGAGGATGAATTCTGGATCATCGGCTCGGGTATGGCCGAGCGATATCACAAACGCTTCTTCAAGCAGGTTCCGCTGCCCAAAGGCACCACATTCGACAGCCACACCGAAGCCATGTGCGGCTTCAACGTCGCCGGTCCGAAATCGCGCCAGATCCTGCAACGCCTGACCAACACGTCGCTGGCAACCGAGGACTTCCCGTTCATGCGGTCCGCGATGATCGAGCTTGCAGGCGTCGAAGTTCTGGCCCTCCGCGTGTCCTTCACCGGCGATCTGGGGTGGGAGTTGCATTGCAAGACCGAAGATCAGGCGCAGCTATATGAGGCACTGCTGGAAGCTGGCAAAGAATTCGGTGCAGGCCCCGTGGGCAGTCGCGCACTGATGTCGCTGCGGGTCGAAAAAGGCTATGGGTCATGGAGCCGCGAATACAGCCCCGAATACTGGCCGCACGAAGTTGGGCTGGATCGTTTGTGCAAGTTCGACAAAGACTTCCTGAACAAGGAGGCCGCGCAAAAGGTTCTTGAAAACCCTGCCCGAGAGCAGCTGGTCCTGCTGCATCTGGATGAGGCCGACGTGACGGCATCCAATGCCGACGCAACCGGTGGTGAGCCGATCTTCAAGGACGGAAAAGGGATCGGCCGTGTGACCTCGGGCACTTATGGCTACACGGTCGGTATGTCCCTGGCGCTGGGTTATGTCAAAAACGCTCAACCCGGGGATGAGGTCGAAGTGATGGTGCTGGGCCGCCCGCACAAGGCCACCATCCTGCAAGAGCCTCCGTTCGATGCAAAAGGTGAAAAACTGCGCGCCTAATCGAACCGTGATCTACCCCTGACCCTACGAGACCCTATCCACGCGCCCTGCCCTGCCTATATCCTTCACATACCATCTGGATCGTTTTGGGAGGGGCGGGGCGCGTGGAACACAAGACCGACATGCTGATTATTGGTGCCGGGTTCTCGGGGCTGATCATGGCGATTGAGGCCCGTAAGCGCGGGATTACCGATATCGCGATCCTTGAAAAAGCGGGCGATATCGGCGGCACATGGCGTGAAAACACCTATCCCGGCGTTGCCTGCGATGTGCCTTCGCATCTTTATTCAATGGCCACTCATCTGAACCCTGACTGGAGCCGCGCATACGCAGGCGGGGCGGAAATACAGGCTTATCTGCGTAAAGTCGCACAAGACGAAAGCTTGTACGATCTGTGCCATTTTCATCAACAGCTTAAGTCCGCGCGGTGGGACGGAGCCCGATGGCAGGTTGAAACCGAAGACGGGCAGCATTGGTCGTCGCGGATACTGGTTTCCGCCATAGGCGCACTGCACGTGCCCAGCATTCCAGACATCCCCGGCGCGGACAGTTTTACCGGGCCAAGTTTCCACTCTGCCCAGTGGAATCACGACGTCTCTTTGTCGGGTAAACGTATCGCGGTGATCGGCACCGGAGCCTCCGCAGTCCAATTCGTCCCCGAGATCGCGAAAATGGCGGGGCATGTCACAATCTACCAACGCAGCGCCCCATATGTTCTGCCGCGCCCGGATGGCCCAATCGCGCCGTGGGTCCGCAGGCTGTACCAGCGTGTTCCCATGTTACCGAAATTGCGCCGAAAGCTGATCTACATGGTATTCGAATACCGCCACCGGGTTTTTCGCGGAGAAAAAGGCGCTGTGAATTTTGCCATGAAGATGTGGCGCTCTGCCATGGAAAAGGCGATCAGTGACCCGGACGAGCGCGCCAAGCTTACGCCCAACTACCAAATTGGCTGCAAGCGTATCCTCAGCTCGAACGACTGGTATCCAACTCTTGCGCGTTCCAACGTGTCTGTTGTGCCGCAGGGCGTGACCTCAATCGAGGGCGATCAGATCACAGCTGCGGATGGGTCCCAATCACAGGCCGATATACTGATCTGGGGCACCGGATTTCACGTCACCGATATGATCGAGTACCTGAATATCTCGGGCGACGACGGTGTAAGCCTACGCGACGCATGGGCTGACGGAATGAAAGCCAATCTGGGTACTGCGATTGCAGGCTTCCCGAACTTCTTCATTCTGCTTGGGCCCCATACGGGATTGGGGCACAATTCTGTGGTGCTGATGATAGAAGCGCAGGTTCGCCATATCGGCCGTGTTTCGGACGAAATGCAGCGCGACGGTCTGCAGGTTGTAACGCCCGACCCCAAAAAACAGGCGGCCTTCACCCAAGAAATGCATGACCGGCACACGGACAGCGTTTGGCAGGCTGGCGGATGTACGTCATGGTATCAGGACGCCCAAGGCCGCAACACCACGCTATGGCCCGGCACTGTATCCGAATTTGAAAAGCGTATGGCGCGCTCGGGGTTAGAACATTACCAACCCCTTCCTTCCCAACACGCGGAGAATTGAGATGAACGTAATTCTGATCCTTGTCCTTCTGATCGCCGTATTTTTCGTGGTCATGAATGTCTGGACCCGAAAACTGACCCGCGACGGGCTTGTCCGTGTTCCTCAACTGGGTCAGATCACGCCTGTGCGTGGGGGCAATATCCACTATGTCGAAAAAGGCGACCCCTCCAAACAGACGCTTGTGCTGATTCATGGCCTCGGTGGGCAGCTGCAACACTATACCTATGCGATGGTCGACCTGCTGGCCGATGATTACCACGTCCTCGCTGTGGACCGCCCCGGCTGCGGCTACTCGACCCGCGATACTGCTGAACTGGGCCGGCTACCAGAACAGGGCCGCATGATACAGGAGTTTCTGGACACCAAAGGCGTGTCTGATGCAATCCTTGTCGGGCATTCGCTCGGGGGGGCGGTCTCATTGGCCATGGCATTGGACTATCCTGAAAAAACAAAAGCATTGGCCCTGCTGGCCCCGCTGACACAGGTGATGCCCGGGCCGCCCGCCGTGTTTAAACCGCTAGAGATCCGCACCCAATGGCTGCGCACCTTTATCGGCAACACCATTGCCGTTCCAATTGCCGCAAAAACTGCCCCACATACACTTAGCGCGGTGTTTGATCCCGAACCGGCGCCCAGTGATTTTCTCGACCGCGCTGGTGGGGCTTTGGGCCTGCGCGCTTCGGCATTCATAACCGCCTCGCAGGACATTGTCGGCATTGACGTAAGCCTTGAGGGACAAGTGGCCCGCTACGGTGACCTTAAAACCCCCGGAGGCATCCTGTATGGCGCACAGGACGCGATCCTTTCACCCGAGGCACATGGCGCTCCGATGGCTCAATTCGGCCTGGCCGAAGAGCGGCTTGAGGGGCTGGGTCACATGATCCCGATAACCGCACCCGACGCCTGCGCCGACTTCATACGTCGCATCGCCAAAAGCACAGTAGAGGTGAATAACTCCGATACCGGAACGACGTGAGACTGGGTCAAAAAAGAATCTGGCACCGGGGCCATTTCCCTCTTGACCCTCTTGGGCCCCTCGCTTAAATCGCCTCTCACCCATGGCGGAGTAGCTCAGTTGGTTAGAGCAGCGGAATCATAATCCGCGTGTCGGGGGTTCAAGTCCCTCCTCCGCTACCACCAAACCCCCCAGCTTTTTGGAACGATTTGATACCAAGGCGCTAAGGCGGCCCTTCACCTCGACTGGCACGCCGTCTTTCTCGGTTGGAGACACAACGATCTCCGAAATCAAGCCGCGCACCGCGTCACGCGCTTTTGGGTTCGGATTGCCGTCATGTGCCTGCATGGAAGAGATCATTTCATCCAGTGCAGTCACATACCTGGATGCTGTCGCTGGATTGAATTCGAGCGCCTTCTCCTTCTCGTCAAAGCTGGCCAATACGTCCGTGACAACCGAAACGCGTTGTTTGGCCTCAGTCAACTTTGCCTCTCCTTCAACTCCTTCAAGAATTCCCATCTCGAAAAGTTCAATACGGCGCGATAGCAGCTTGTTAGCTTCTGCTACCGCGCGTTCGAGCTTCTTCCTGTCCGGTTTGTCCGCTGCGTTGAGTTTGCGACGTTCTTCATTGTAGGTGCGGATGAACTCATCGATGTAGGTTGGCTCAGACAACTCCTTTCGCAGTTCGGTCAGCAGAGCGCTCTCGATCTTGTCGAGGCGAACCTTCCCGCTATTGTTGCAGGAGCCACTCTCTTTGGCCGTTGAGCAACGGATGCGGATGGTATTGCCGTTTCTGTCATGAATCGACATGCCGCCACCGCAGCACCCGCATTTGATCAGCCCCGAGAACGGGCGCACAGGGTTTCGGGTCGATTTTCCCGATCGCTTGGCCGCAGACTGCGTGGCCAAACGCCGCTGAACTGCGTCCCAAAGTTCCTCTTCGACAATACGAAGGTGCGGAACTTCCGCAATTTTCCAGTCTTTGACCGGCTTTTCACGGCTGACCCTTTTGCCTGTTGTCGGGTTTCGTACCATTTTGACGCGATCCCAAACGAGTATGCCAGCATAAAGGGAATTTCTGAGAATACCGTAGCCGCGCTTGCCGTTTCCACTCAGCGTTGACGCGTTCCACTTCGTCCCACGAGGCGGCAACTCACCGCGAGCGTTGAGATCATGAGCAATATCTCGCGGGGAAGCTCCTTCTGCGTAGGCCTTATAGATTTGGCAAATAACTTCCGCTTCGTGTGCCTTGACCTGGAGCTCCCCGGGTTTTCCCGCAATAGGTGAGTAACCATAAGCCTTACCGCCGGCACTCAAACCTTTGGCTATGTTGCCTGACATTCCGCGATGCACTTTTTCACGCAGATCTTTGAGGAAAACCGTACCGACGAAGCCGCGAAGGCCAATCTGGAGTTCTGACTGTACCCCCTCGCTGGCTGAAATGATTTCGACGCCAGCGTAGCTAAGCAGTTTATGCACCGTATGAAGATCACCTGCGTCCCGGCTGATCCGATCAACACACTCCACGACCAGTGCATCAATTTCCCCCGCACTCGCCGCTTCGAGAAGATTAGCAAAACCAACTCGCCCAATCAGAGTCTCAGAGGTTTTGGCCCTGTCTTCGAATGTCCGGACCTCCCTATAGCCTTCACTTGTCAGGTAGCGTCGGCAGAGCTCCACCTGATCTTCAATGGAGCGCTCCGACTGGAGCGTGGTCGAATAGCGGGCGTAGATCGCAGCGCGGCGTTGCATTCTCTCGAGTTCCTCGCGTCTTGTTGTGCTGCCGCCCGGGCCAATTCCCGGACGAGCTCAAGCAAACCAACATCTGGCGTCGGGTTTTGCTTTGCTGCTGGGGACTTGGTGATCTCTTCACAAATCGAAAAATCGGTTTGGATCGGTTTTTGAACTGTCATGGTGCTCGCTTTATGTTTCAACGAGCGTGAGATCGGTCTCCTCTGGAAAATTTAGAAACGCAGTTTAATCCGAACGGTTCGGAGAGCGAGAAACGCTCTCCGAAGGCTGCAGGCTAAGTCTGCGTTTCAGCGATCACTCGACGTGTTATTCGGTCGGCTCGACGCAGGTTCTGGATGAGTTGAAGACATCTTTGAAGCGCCACCAAAGGTTCAACGGTCCGGTTCAATTCGGCTGCTCGATTTGTCAGCCGCTTGTTGATCCAAGCACCGCCCGGGCAATGCTCGTCTGCAATCACCTCGCTCACCCATCCGGCTTCTATCTCAGCCAAGACAGGTTGGAGCAGGGATTCGAGATCATTGAGATCGCGATCACCGAACATTTCACCCGCACGGAGGCGTGAGCCAAAACGATAAGCAATGCGCGCGCCAGTGGGCTCCAGATTGTCGATTAGCGTGTCGAGTGCCTTCGACGCTGAGGGCACCATGTTGAGCGCATCGAGGATCGCTGCCTCGATGGGCAATAGCTGCTGTGCGATGCTATCATACATAGCGCACCTCCCGCGTATCCGGCCGTCCCTTGCGCCGCGTTTCAACCGTGACGGCGCGTATCTTTCGACCCGAGCCTCTGCTGCCGAACCTACGGGAGCGCCGGATATCGCGTTCTGCATGTATTCGTGCGCGAACGCGATGAAGTCGATCCAGCGCTGCGTCGGCGAGTTCACCCAATACGGGCGTTCCATCGGAGTTTCTGTCGAAGCCGCTGTTGTTGACAGATACGGAAACACGTCGAGCCGCATTGAAGCGTGTTGGCGCCCTCAAAGAAGCCTGTTCCCGCTCCTCTCCCGAACGCACATCGACGCAATAGGCCTGCTTGCGTGGACAGGGGTTCGTTGTGCCGTAAGCCAGAACCGCAAAGCGCTCACCGGCCATTTCCTCGACATCAATAACCAGCGACGGCCGAACTTTGGGATCATCCTCTCCCATCGTTTCATGGGGGAAGCGAAACGCGACGACATCGCCAACTTTCAAACGGGATTTCCAGTTCTCGGAGGGCAGCGCGATTTCAGTTTGAAGTGTCATGAGACATCCTTCATCGAAGTTGAAAAGAGCCGCGTCTTCCACCGTGTTTGGGCTGGTTCCCACTTTCGGCTGCGCGACATCCGGACTGCGCAGTCGAAGGTGGGCGACCTGCCTTTTCCGCTGTTTCGGTTCTCGTCCGTGCGCTGTTGTCTGGTCTGTTGCAGCTTTCCGATCTTCCGCCAGAGTGTTCGAAGTGTTTCCAATGGGTCGGTTGACGGGTGTTTCCGAATGCTGTGCCTCTGTTGGAGGGCCACAGAGTTCTCTGTGTCCAGTATGGTTCCCCTGTAGTGGACATGGACCTGTCCGGTCCGGAGCGACGGGCAGTTCTGGGAGTGTTCCTGCCTTCTTGCGCGCGTAATACTGGGACCTACCAAGACCATAGTTCAGCCAGGGCTTGTTTCTCGATGCGCTGTTTTCGAGCAGGTATTGATCTCGCGAGGTACTCCCCTGAACAGCACGCCGTGCTCGTTCCCGTTCAGCTTTTCTGCGGTGGCGCTCTTCCGCTGGCATCACCTGACGCATGCTCAACTGACGCGCCATATCCGCTGATACGTCGAGACGCTCCGCAACAGTCGAGCCGCGGTAACAAAATCTCTCGCTCTCGCGTGCATTGTCGCAAGCTTGCAGCTTTGACTTCGCAAGAGCCTGCTTGATAATGGCGTTCGTTTCGTTCTGGCATAGCCCGGGCGTTGCCATGTCTGCCGCTCGTTGAATGTGACCTTCGATACTCTGGGTGTCCGACTGATGGGTCAGGCAGGTGGCATAAAAATGCAGCCATGTGTTTCGGTACCCCACCGGGATCACCCCACCGTGGTAAATCCGGTAAGCCTCGAGATCTTTCAGGATCTGTTCAAATCGCTCAGCTTGGGTCAATCCCCGCGGCATTGTCTGACTACCCGGCTCCCGATCCTGACGCTGCTTGCGGCGCTCTGCGAGTTCGGAACGGGTGGGCCGCCCGACGGCGGCAAAAATCTGATCGGCAAGGACATCAAAATCCTGGCGTTGGCAATTCCCACCAGACACCTGAACGACCCGGCCCGATTTCTCGTTTCGAGTGCCGGGAATGCGAAAGACGCGAGCTGGGTCATTGCAAGAACGATCCGAACCAAAGTGAGCAAGCAGATCCATCAATGCCCGGATTGCCGCCTGCCAGCGGGATAGTGCAGCAGGTGGCATCGAATGGATCAACCAGATTGCGGCCAGTCCTCGTCCCGTTCGCAAATAGAATGATGGCTCAGAGACACCGCGCATCAGAAGATGGCCCGCGACGGCTGCCTGAACGTCTTCTTCACCCTCAGCGCGCCAGCCGGGATCATTGTGATAGTCCAGATCGACATAAAGCGAATTCAGGCTGACCAATCCTGAATTGCAGCGTGTGCCCTTAAACCGGTTCAGCGAGATAAACGATGTCCGATCCAGCAGCGCATGAAGACACGCTACAATCCCATCCGGACAACGTGTAAATTGTTGGCTTGGCTTCTCGGAATTCTTGATCAGAACGGCAGGATTCCCAATCACTCCTTGCGGATGGAGGAGTTGAACGTATTCCTCTGGCGAAACGGTGTGGATATCATCTGAATGCGGGGCAAAGTCGCGCGGATCGGTGTGCTTCATCCGCGGGAATTGGCTCTGCGGTTGTTGGCACAGAAAAATCCAAGCAAAGAAAGGCAAGGCCCGGGTGACGCCCCATGCCCGTCAACCGATCAACGGCTCGAGTCCAAACATTGTAGATCGCATCAAGTGTTGCGCCCTGCAAAAACTGGCATCGGTGTCATCGCGTACGCTGACGCGGCTTGCGTGTTCTTACACGCGGTATGTTGGAAACCCGATCATTCCGCTGGAGCTGAGGTGGGTGATACGCCTCAAGGTCGACATCAGAGGAGAATTCCTCATCGAGGATATCTGATGGATCGGCGTCTATGCCTTCTGTCGCCCATCGCACCGCTTGCTGGTATGTTGTCTCAGTTATGAGACATTCTATTTGCGACGAAGCTTCCAGCGCTGCTTTCACTTCGCGCTCGGATCTCGCCTCCAGCATTCGACGTTTCTCATCGCTGGCCGTTTTCTTGCGGGCAGCCTCTCTCACCCGCGCGATACGCTCCGCTTCGAGGTCGTCTCTCTGACGCTCCAGGGCGCGCAGCTGCAACCACGAGTGCCAGAGTGTTGAATTGTGTTCTTGGACAGCCTGGCGCCGCACTCCGGCAACTGTGTCGTCGTTTCCGCTTTCTTGCAGTCTGCGGCGCGACCTGGCGGATCTGCGTGGCCCGACATGATCTTGTCTTGCCAGGCCTTGCGGTGCATCGCCTGTCTCGACCATCTCGGCATACGAACGAAGATCAACCCGCGCGTGGGAGCCAATCTTGCGCAGGGCCGCGTTGGTCCGCTTTTCCCATTCTCCGCGGATACGCTTGATTTCTCCGGGGCCTGAGGTTCTGTCGTCAAGAACACGCGTTTTCTCACCAAAATCGCCAGTGATCCTATCAACCTTCCGCGTCGTCATCAGGATGTGGGCGTGGAAATTCAGGTTGGTCTTCGATGGATTGAAGAGCCTCTGCACGTAGTCTTCTCGCGTCAGTTCGAGTTTGCCCGCGCTGTGCCGTTTCTCTTCCACAGGGCACAAGAAACGCGGCGCGTGAATGTCGGCTTGAACGGCAACGCCGTATTTATCGCGAAGCCAGAGGCAGAGGCTGCGGACAAGCCGGACCTGCTCGGGAAGCGGTAGCTCGCGCGGCAGGGATGGGCGCAGTTCGCGGATGACTCTTGCATTCGTTCGGCGTTCCGAACGCTCGGCAGCGTTCCAGAGCTCCTCGGCGTTTCCTGTCCAGTTGATCAATTCATGAGACAGGAGGCCACCCTTTCTGCCCGGCGAAAACCGTCGTCCAACCCGCGCATCCCGGAAGGTGGTGCGCGCGGTGTAAGCGGCGGATTTGACGGCGGAGCGACCGTCGGCGCGAGAATGCAGGATGACTTCGAGTCTGCTGGCGGGGTGTATCATGTAAAGGACATCGGGCCCCAACCCGATCTCCGCACAAAAAAGCCCGCGGCAGGCGCGCAGGCAAACCCCGAGTTTGCGTAACTGCGCGCATTGCCCAGCGGGCATGCGGACGGCCGCTCACGAGGAGGCCTGGCGAAGCCACATTTTCCCGCCCGGGTAGCGAAGCCGGGATCCAGGCCGCATTTCCTGTTCGACCACCTCAATCAAGGGAGAACGAAATGGCGGACCTGGATCAACAAATCGAGCAGGCGCGCGTGAGGCTCAGAGACCTTCAGGCCCGGGCGAGCAAACAACGGCGTCGCGATGAAACGCGCAAAAAGATTATCTATGGCGCTGCTGTTTTGAAGCTTCTCGAGGAAATTGAGAGAGACAAAGCTGATCGGTTGCTCAAGCTTCTGCACGAACGTATCTCACGCGACTCAGATCGAGAGCTGTTAAGGCTGTAAACCCAGTTAGATCTTCTTGAGGCACTGCACGCTCTCAGAAGGTTTGGCTGACTTGGGCCTATTGAAAGAAAAAAACTGGCGCGGCTTACCGCGCTCAGTATCGTCAGGTCGCGACGTGAGAAACATCCTTGTCCGGCGAATAAATGTCCAGGATGTTCCAATGACCGGTCGTTGGTGTCGGGTTGTTGATCATTGGCACATCCAGCACGGTTGGTTTGCCGCTGGCGATTGCCGCTTCCAATGCAGGCAACAACTCGTCAGCAGCGCTGAGTCTGTGCCCTTCCGCGCCGTAGGCTCGCGCTATGTCGGCATAGCCCGGTCCGTTTGCGGGTGCGGCGGCTGATCCGGGGAACGTCGTTCCATAGGTCAGACCGTAGTGCGCTTTTTGAAGGCCGGCGATAGTTCCGAAGGCGTTGTTGTTCATAACCAGCCAGATGATGCCCAGATCGAGTTCGACGGCAGTCGCGAGCATCGACGGGTTTTGACCGAAGCCACCATCGCCCACCAGACTGAGGACAATGCGATCAGGTGCCGCCAGTTTCGCGCCGATCGCGCCCGGAGGACCGAAACCCATCGTCGCGAACCCGCCGGGGGTCAGGATTGAACCCGGCGTCAAAATGTCGAACTGTTGCCCGACACCGTTCTTGTTCCACCCAACGTCCGTTGTGATGATGGCATCCTCGGGCAGTGCCTTGCGGGTATCTGCCAGAATACGCTCGGGCATCATTGGAAAGGCCGATGAAGTCGCCATTTCCTCGTTGCGCGCTTTGAAGTCCGTCCGGAAGCCAGCGATTTTCTGCTCCAGCGTGGGGCGCTTGAAGCCGTCCGGATACATCTCGCGGGCGACCCGGTTGAGGACGCACAAAGCGGCCTTGGCGTCAGCAAAGACTCCGATCTCGGTGGGATAGTTCCGACCGATCTCCTGCGGCTCAATGTCGATATGAATGACCTTCGATCCGGGAATGTTGAACGTGTAGCCAGGGTACCAACTTGAACAATCAGCCTCTTTGAACCGAGTGCCCACGGCAAAGATGTAGTCCGCATTCAAGCAGGACTGGTTGACCAATTCGGTGCCCCAAAACCCGGTCATTCCCAGCACAAGCGGATGGTCGTCTCGCAACGCGCCTTTACCCATCAGGGAATGCGCGACTGGAAGGCCCATATGTTCAACAAATTCTCGCAACTCCTCGCTGGCCTGTGCCAGAAGAATACCACCTCCGACATAAGCTACTGGGTTTTCGGCCTTAGCAAGTGCCTCGACAATCTCACGCGCGGTTTTGTCGTCGATCGATGGTTTCTTGAGCGCGTTCGTGTTACCGAGAATACGATCAAAGCTGTCCGACGGGATGACTTCCGAGAAGATGTCCATCGGCACATTGACCAACACGGGGCCAGGCTGACCGCTTTCCGCGAGGTGAAACGCCTTCTCCAGAATCTCGGCCATCAGGTCGGCGCGATCCACGCGCCACGCGCGCTTCACGAAGGGTCGGTAAATCTCCCATTGGGCTGCGTCTGCATGCAGGTTCACTTCCTGATGCGGATGTTTACCGTAGTAATGCGTGGGAATGTCACCCGCGATCACGACCATCGGGATACAGTCCAGTGCGGCGTTGGCGACCCCGGTGGCGCAATTGGTCAGCCCCGGGGAGAGATGGGACAGCACCACCGAGGCCTTGCCCGTCACGCGGGCATATGCATCCGCCGCGTGGCTGGCGATTTGTTCGTGTCTTACTGTGACGAAATCGATGGGACTTTCCGCCAGCGCAGCCAGAACCGCAATGTTCGTGTGCCCGCACAGGCCGAAAACGTGCTTGACCTCACGGCGTTCGAGAAAGTCAACGATATGTTCGGCAACGGTTTTGCCGTCCAGTTTCGCTCCGTCCATCACGCGACCTCCTGTCCGTAGAACTCACCGAACAGGTCCGGCTCCGAGGGGCGATCCTCAGGGATCGGACGACTGACCCAGGTGTAGTTCATCATGTGTTTCATGGTGACGTTTTCGTTGGTGATGTTGCCGCCCCAGATGCCGCAGCCCAGGCTGCTGGTCATAGGCATGCCATTTGTCCAGGCACCCGCATTGGCCTTGGATTGAGGCTGTCGCACCATCATACGGCTGACCGGAGCCAGACGCGCCAACCGGTCGATGTGATCGTCATTGTGGCTGTAGATGCCGCAGGAATGGCCCTTGCCCCCGGTGTTGTAGATCTGGCTGACCGTTTCCAGCGCATCATCGAACGTTTCGAAGTGATAAAGCGCCATCAGCGTGGTCAGTTTTTCCTTGGAGAACTTGTGCTGCGGCCCGATTTGCCCCTGATTTTCAACCATCAGAAACTTGCGATCTTCGGGGATGCTAAAACCGGCGACCTTGGCCGTTTGCTGCGGCGGACAGGCAATGGTCGGAAACGTACGGTTTCCCTTTTCATCCCACATGGCCGCTTCGAGCATGGCCTTCTCTTCATCCGAACACAGGTAGCCTCCCTCGGCTTGAAGCGCCTTGACCATATCGTCGTAAACTGAGCGCTGGATGATGATGTTGCCGTCGGCCGAGCAGCCCGACCCAAAGTCGGAGGTCTTTGAAATACGGGTATTCTGCGCGGCGATATCCAGATCGGCAGTCTCATCAATGACAATGGATGAATTGCCTGCGCCGACACCATAGGCTGGACGCCCTGAACTGTACGCCGCTTTGACCATGGGTTTGCCGCCCGTCGCCAAAGTCAAGTCGCAGATCTCCATCAGATGTTGCGTCAATGGGATCGAGGGTTTGCGAATGGATTGAAACAAGTCCTCGGGGGCACCGGCAGCACGACAAGCTGCACGCATAACCTCGACCATTTCGAAGGTCGTATGAGCGGTTCGCGGGTGCGGGCTGAAAATGACGGCATTCCGGGCGTTGGCGGCGGAAACGCCGGTCACCGGTGGTGTCATCGCTGGGTTAGTCATTGGGATCAGGGATGCGATGACGCCAGCAGGTTTGGCATATTTCACCAGACCTTTTTCCTCATCAACCTCGACGATGCCGGTCGAGGGTGTGCGCAAGACATCTCGCAGCACCATGTGAATCTTGAAGCGCTTCGCTGGGCGGCCTTCGCGATCTCCGATACCGCTCTCATCCACGCCTTGTTGAGCCAGACGCGTGAAGGTTTTCTCATTACCTGCATACCACGCGATGGCCTGAGACAGGCGGTCCAGCCTGTCCTGATCCCAATCCTCGATCTCGGCCATGGCAGCGCGGGCGCGTGCCAGCATATCTGCCGCCATGTCGCGGTCGTTTTCAGTGAGCTCTTTGCCCATGATGATCCTCTTGGTGTTTTGGAATTGTAGCATCGGGCATACGACGCTGTGACCGCGCCTCGCCAAATGTTCGCTTGGCGTGGCTGAGACAGCGACGCGCGTGTTCTTCATATCCCAACTCGGCAACGCGGCTTTGGTTGGGCAGTTCGATGGAATAGTCGACGGGCGGCATCCGTTCGATGATGCCGGTGAAATCGATCCATCCCTCACCGGGATATAGCCGCGCATCGCGGGCCAGTTGGATCATGCCCTCACGCGTATCGGCGATGCCGGGTAGGCAATCAGAGATATGCAGGAAGTGAAACAGGTCCGAGGGGACGTGTAGCAACTCTCCCAAATCCACGCGGCTGAGATGCAGATAAAGCGTATCAACCAGAATACCGCCATTCGGCTGATCGGAGGCGCGGACAATGTCAAGCGTCTCATCCAGAGTACGAAGGCGGGAAAAGCTTGGGAACTCCAGGTCCACTGTTAGCCCGTAGGGTGCCGCCAGTTCGCAGGTTTCCGAATAGACGTCGATCAGGAAGTCACGATCATCGCGGGTATTGGTCCACGCGCTCATGATCATGCGCTTGGCACCCAATTCCCCACCGATCTCAAGAGAAGGCTCAAAACTGCGCGGATCGACATCTTCTGTGATGCGCGCAAGTTCGACATCGAGGACTTTCAAGCCAGTGGTAGAGAGAGCAGTTTTGGTGGCATGCACCTGTGCCTTGTCGATTGGAGATTGAGTGAATTCACCGGGCACATGCATCGGAATGAAGCGGGGGCTGACGGCATCGTAACCGGCCCGCGCTGCGATATAGACCAACTCGGGCGGCGTACAGCCAATCAGCGTCAGGTGCGCCAAGGAATAGAGAGAGGGGCTTGCGCCAGCCTCTTCGGGTTTCACCATGAACGGCAGCTCCACGTGTCTGCGAATCTCAAATTCATCACACGTAGTAAAAAATATCTGATATTTTTTAAAATATCAACTTTTAATACTGAGCAGGAAATGAAAGCGCCCGGGCAACTGCCCGGGCGTGTTTTTCATTCTTGTTGGCAGCGCCTTAGAGAGTAACCCAGTCGCCTCCGGACTGGTGAGAGCGCACAGTGGCATCTATGAATCGGACGCCGTCTGCGCCTTGATTGACGCTGGGATATGTCAGCCAATCGGTCGGAACGGAAACGCCATCCCGGCGCGCGGCTACGGCCATGGCAAATTCCGTATAGAGGTTGGCCCAAGCTTCGATAATCCCTTCGGGGAAGCCGCGCGCGGTACGGATCAGACGTTCTGCGCCGGGGCCGATACCATGCCCGTGACCTCGGCTGATGATACGATCCGGCTCGCCGAACCGATTGAACTTCAGCTGCTCCGAATTCTCCAAATCCCACTCGAGGCCTCCTTCGCTCCCGAATATGCGCAACCGCAACCCACCCCGATTTCCGGGGGCAAGGCGTGTTGCCATCAAGGTTCCTGGGACTTCATTTTGGTAACGGGTGAACATGAACACCGTGTCTTCCAAAGGCTTTGGCGCGCCGCAGACATGAAACTCGGCCCGTAGGTCGGTTAAGGGCAGGCCCGAGACAAAACTGGCCAGATGCGCGGCATGGGTGCCGATATCGCCGACGCAACTGGTCGGGCCAGAAATCTTTGGGTCCAGCCGCCATTTGACATGGGGCGCATCAGCCACATCATCGGGCGTCATCCAGTCTTGCATGAACTCGACGTGGATTTGGTTGATTTTACCGATGCCGCCTTCCGCTACGATTTGTTTGGCCTGACGGATGACCGGAAAGCACGACATCGCATATCCGACGGCAAAGACCTGTCCCGTGCGCGTGGCGATCCCCTTAAGCCCCTCGGCCTCGGCAACTTCGTTGGTCAGGGGCTTGTCGCACAGCACGTCAATGCCCGCCTCAAGAAAGGCTTTGGCCGCTTCGAAATGAACGTGGTTCGGGGTCGTGATCATGACGGCATCTACGCCATCCGGGTGCGCCGCCTCGGCCTGCGCCATCTCATTGAATGACGCATAGCACCGGTCGGCCGGCAGGAACCACTCGGCCCCGCGCGCCTTGCTTCGCATGGCGTCAGAACTGAGCGCTCCTGCGACGACCTCCCACCGGTCGGTCATCCGCGCGGCCGTTGCCTGCGTGACAGAGATACGTCCGCCGCCAACAACACCCAGCCGCAAACGGCGAGACAATCGGGGGAAAGGTCCGTCAAAGTTCAGGTCTTCGGAAAACAGTCTCTCAGCCATTCTGAATCTCCATTTCCGGGACCCGTACGCCTTCCGGCAGCATTTCCACCGCCATGAAAATGCTGGGGGTAATCGTCTCGTACTGATGCCAGGGATAGTTGCCTTCGGCGTCATACATCGGTTTGTGCGTCGTGCCGGGGGCCATGAATTCTTCGAGGTAAAGGGATTCAACATCCCGCTCACGGCATTGCTGCATTTTCCCAAGGCCTACGATTTGTGTATGCACTTCGCGAAACCCCGGCACCGGGCAGAACGGATGATCCTTGTGCAATCCGACATTCAGCGGCACCGAGCCGGAATGGTACATGGTCAGCCCAACGTTACCCACAAAGACCTTTGGCGACATGTAGTGGCTGACACCGCGTAAACGCTCCTCTTGGCGAACATCAAAAGCAGATGGCCATGTATCTTTCACCCATGCGAACAACTCGTTGTCATCGGCATGGGCGTCGAAATCGTGGACAATGACTGCACGTTCCACGCCGCCAAGCGTGCTGTCTTGCACGATCACAGAGGAAAGCGGTGCAATGGTCTGATCCTCGACAGAGAGATTTCGCCCCCCAAGGTTAAGGACGATGGCGCGACCCTCGATAGAAATTCTGCGCTCGTCAGTTATGTGCTGGACGCGAAAGAATGGCTGAGCAAAGTCGAGTGTCTCAATCGGCATGAACCAATTCCTTCCTCTCATCGTTAAGGAAATCGACCGGCAAAGGCTCCGGAGCCGCGCAACGGCTTTCTATCGTCTGATAGGCGCCAAATTTTGGTGCCCGTTCGATCGCGTCCATGACCTCGAAAACGTGGTAGGCGAGCGCTCCACTTGCACGGGGTTGGCGTCCTTCTTGCGCCGCCAGAGCCAGATCCAAAAGGCCGAGACCACGGCTGTCCTCATTGAACCCGTGTTTGTTGACGACCACCTGCCAGCCTTCGCGACCGGATGGGCGCGGCTGATGAGACCAGCGCGAGGTCTCCCGCGTTTTCAGCCAGACATCCCCCTGAAAGATGTTGGCACCATGTACCGGGTCAGGGTCTGGGATGCTGATGGTGCCTTTTTCACCGTAGATCTCGAACCGCGGCGTTTCGCTATCCCAGACGTCAAAGCTCATGGTCATCGACCCTATAGCCCCGGAAGAGAACTGCAGTAGGCTTAGGGAATGCGTGTCGACCTCGACATCCATCCATTCACCGTTGCGAGGGCCGTTTTCGATCATCCTTTTGTCGAACGTGCGCCGAGCCATTCCGGCGACCCGGTCAACCGGACCAAGGCAGCAAACCATGGCGGTCAGGTAATATGGCCCAAGGTCCATCAAGGGCCCGCCACCGGCCTGGTAGTAGAAATCCGGGTTGGGATGGTGGCGTTCCGTCCCGTGGGTACCGACATGGGCAAAAACCCCTGTCGGTTTGCCAATGGCACCCTCATCGATCAAGCGCCGAACGGTTTGCCAACGACCGCCCAGAAATGTGTCGGGTGCGCAACCGACCAGTAGCCCCTTTTCAGAGGCCATGTGCAGAATCGTCTTACCATCCGTTCGATCCATAACCAGCGGCTTCTCGGAATAGACGTGCTTGCCCGCCTCCAACGCACGCAGGCTGATTTCGGCATGCGCCGCCGGAATTGTCAGATTCAGAACGCAGTCAATCGTCGGATCGTCAAACACCCCAACTGGCGCACAGGCCTTGGCGATACCGTATTGATCTGCCTTGGTGCGGCTTTCCGAGGGGTCAAGGCTTGCGCAAGCCACGACCTCAACGTTTGAGAATTTGGATAGTGTTTTTAGATAAATATCGCTGATACGACCACAGCCGATAAGGCCGACCCGGAAGGATTTCGATGTCTCACGTTTCATCATTCCTGTCTTCGTAGAGGGGTAAGTAATTAGGGGGAATCGGCCCTTTGTTGCGGCCACCCTGGTTCATCTGTTCCCAAGCGTGGGCGAGTATTCCGACCGAGCGGGACAGGCAGAACAGCCCTCGCGACAAGGGCGCAGGAAAGCCAAGTTCGCAGAAGATCACAGCTGTCGCGCCGTCAATATTCATGGCAATTGGCCGACCGCCTCGTTGACGACCGAGTTCGGCTTGAACCTCTTCTCCGATATCGGCAAACCGGCCAGGAACTGTGCCTTCTGCCGCCGCATCTCGAACAAGTTGCATCAATCGGGGTGCGCGTGGATCGACAGGTTTGTGAAACCTGTGACCAAAGCCCGAGACGATCTTGCCATAGGTCTCGCGCCAGCTGTCCAGACCGTCCTTCACTGCGTCATTCAACGATGCTCCGCAATCCATGCGAGCTGCGATATCATAGTACAGCTCTGCACACTGCTCTCCTGCCCCGCCGTGCACGTCGCCCAGCATGTTCACCGCAGTCGCCATCGCGTTATTGAGACCTACCCCGCAGGTGGCGGCCATACGCGCAGCCGCGATTGAGGGAGCCTGTGGGCCGTGATCCACGCCTGCGACCAAAGCGGCTTCGAACAGGCGCGCTTGCGCGTCGCTGGGTAGATCGCCCCGCACCATAAGCCAGATCATCTGCGGGAAAGATACGTTTCCGATCAGGTCCTCTATGGCGTTGCCACGAAAAGAGATCTGTCCAGGTTTCATGTCGATGATGGAGGTACGCCACCATTGGCGAACGGCGCGCTCATCGTCTGTCGTCTGCGCGGTCATTGCGTCTGCACCTCTTTCACCGGCTGGGTTTTGCTTTGCGCGGCAAGGCGAATGGGTGCATTGCGCGCGCCATAACCGGCATAGCCCATACGGCGTTCAACAATTTCGAAGAAGAAGCCGTTAAAGATGGGGCGGCTGTATATCTGAAAATACTCAGCTCCCGCCGCCCGATCGTAGAGAATACTCCCCCTGCGCAATTGGGCGACCAAATCGTCATCCAATCCGAATGTCGCTTGCAGATCAGCGTAGTAGTTCTCCGGGATGGACAGGCTGGGAAAGCCAGACTTGAGCAACTGGGCTGAAGTTTCAAAAATATCATCCGACTGGAAGGCAATGTGCTGAACACCAGCCCCAAAGCCATCTTCAAGGAATGACGCCGCCAGTGTTCGACGCCCAACTGCCCCATTCAGGTTTAAGCGCACTTCGCCTTCGGGACTTTCGATAGCCTGGCTTTGCACGACACCAGACGGGTCGGCGACGTTCACGATAGGGGATTTTGCCATCTCGAAAGTCGAAATGTAGTAGAGTAGCCAGCTTTGCATCTCATCGTGACGCATCGTCTGGGCCAGATGGTCGATACGACGCAGACCGGCAGGTTGGGTGGCTTTGGTTTTCGCAACCGGCTCGAACTCAATGTCCCATACCCGATGGAGATCGGATTTCTCATCGATGAAATGAACGACGTTGCCACCAACGCCCCGAATGGCCGGGATATCCAGTTCCCCTGTTCCCACCGGTTGTGAGAAATTCGGCGCGCCCAACGCGGTCGCCCGCTGAACCGTCTGATCCGCATCTTTGACACGCAACCCCATGTCACAAACGGAGGGGCCGTGACCCAGGAACGCCGAATGGGCAAATCCTTCCTTTTCGGTATTCACAACGATGTTTATCGCGCCCTGCCGCCACAGCTCGACGGACTTGGATACGTGTTTTCGCTCCATTCGAAAACACATTGCTGACAACATATCTGCCAGCTGCGCGCCGCTTGTTTCGTCGGCTGTAAATTCGACAAATTCGAAGCCTGACGCATAGACGCGTTCCGGCAGGTCCGGGATGCCGAAATCGGTTCCCGGCTCGGTCCGGGATACCTCATCCAGGAGGTTCACCAGCGACCTGTAGCTGTCTCGGGCCAGTGTTCGGCCACCGGGTTGAGGAGCTGCTTCGTTGACGCGTGCAACCGACCAAGGCCCTTTGTATCCGGCGCGAGACAACACGCGAACGAAGCCCGCAAGGTTCAGCGACCCAAGCCCCGGCAGAAGCCCAAAGTGCCGCTTGAGCCGACGTATATCCATCTCAAGCCGGGGTGCATCGGACAGTTGCACATGGAACAGCCGCTCTCCGGGAATGTCCCGAAGGCGGGCTGGTTTGGATCCGTCGGCAAGCGAGAAGAAGGAATTCAAAGCCAACCCCAGATTAGGGCTGTCGACAGCATCAACGACGCCTAACGCCTGTTCATCCGAGTGAATAAGATCCGACCATGGCAAGCCCATATAGGCCAGACGCATCCCCATTTCTTTAGCGATTTGGGCCGCCTCGCCAAGATCTGCGATTACCTGTTCTTCGGTCGCAGCGACATCGACCTCGAAGGCAGACCCGATAAGCAGCAATTCCGTTCCCAGCTCGCTCATCAGGTCGAGTTTGCGCTTCAGTCGATCAAAGGCGCGCTCACGTCCGGCTTCGGGCTGGCCTTCAAGATTATGGAAGGGTTGTAACAGGCATATCTTCAGGCCGAGGTCCGATGCAATCTTGCGGACTTGCGATGGCGGTCCGTCAAAAGCGGTCAAATCCGGTTCGTGTAATTCGACACCCCCGAATCCCGCGTCAGCGATAGCACTCAGCTTTTCAGCCAGATCACCGGGGATCGACGTTGTCGAAACCGACAGGCACATTATCCCTGATATCCAAACATACGCGGCAACCACAGGACCAGATCCGGCATCAGCATCATTATCACCAAGGCGAAGATGAGAACCGCGAGGAAGGCCCAGATTTCGGAGATGATTTCGCGCAGCGGAATGTCCGTCACGGCGTTGATCACAAAGAGTAGAATGCCATAGGGCGGCGTGATCAAACCGATCATTGAGTTCACGACGACCAGCACTCCGAAATGCACCAGATCAATCCCGAGCGCTTCGCAGGTTGGAATGAACAGGGGCACGATCACCAGGATGATCGTTGTTGCGTCTAACACGCATCCCAGCGCGAGGATCAGCAGGTTTACGAGGATCAGGAATACAATCGGGCTAACATCCGAACCCTCCAGCAGTGCCGAGATCGACTGTGGAATCTGTTCCTGAATGACGATGAAGTTCAGAATGAACGCGCCACCAATGACCACCCCGACGGCGGCGGAGGAGCGCGCGCTGTCGACGAACACTTGATAAAGGCCACGGAAGGTCAGCGCGCGGTAGAACAACGCTGCCAGTAGCAGAGCGTAGAATGCAGCAACTGCGGCGGCTTCGGTCGGAGTGGTGACGCCGCCATATATACCGTACAGCAGGATTGCGGGCATCAGCAGTGCCGGAAACGCGTTGGCGGTTTTAGCCGGCAATTCGCGCAGAGGAACAGGTTCTTCCAATGCAAAGTTCCGCTTTCCGGCCAGGTAATAGTTCATTGCCATGAGGACGACGCCCATGATCAGGCCCGGCAGAATACCGGCTAAGAACAGAGATCCGATGGAGGCCTTGGAAACGAGCGCGTACAAAACCATTGGGATCGAGGGCGGAATGATCGGGCCAATCGTCGCCGACGCCGCGGTAATAGCAGCAGCATAACCTCGGCTGTAGCGGCCATCCTTGGTCATCATCTCAATGATGATCTTGCCGATCCCCGCGGCATCCGCGACAGCCGAGCCGGACATACCGGAAAAGATCAGGGACGCTACCACGTTGACGTGCCCGAGGCCGCCCTTGAAACGACCGACAGCGGCTACGCAGAAGTTCAGCAAGCGGTCGGTGATCGACCCCGCGTTCATGATATTGGCGGCGACGATGAACAAAGGCACGGCAAGCAGGATCGTGCTTTTGTAGAAGCCTTGCAGGATTTTCTCGCCCGCGAGTGCGACGTCCAATCCGGCCGTGCCCAGATAAACCAATGAGGCCAAAAGGATGGAATAGCCGATAGGTGTCCCGATGCCTGCCAGAAGAAAGAGCGCGAGCAGGCAGGAAAGAAGTTCAAAGCTCATTTGCCTGCTTCCTCGTCGTCTTCACCGTCGACACGGGGATGATCGTCAACCACGTTGTACCCAACGACCAGTTCCAGCTCGGTTTTTGGTGGGCCATTTCGCAGGATGTCAAAGAACAACCACCCATACCGCGCAGCTACGACCAGCATGAACACCGCATAGATTGAGAACACGGTGCGCAGTGGTATCTTCTCACCCGAGAACGGATTGCGCACAGTCGAGGTTTTGCGGATTTTCATCCAGTCGATGTAGTCCCACGTCGGCAGGAAACTGTAGAGCATCCCGACTACAATCGCCGCGGCCGCCAGCATCGCAAAGACCTGACGAACGCGCATCGGCACCGAAAGGTAGATGATGTCGAACTTCACGTGATCTCTCTCGCGCACGATGAACGCGCAGCTAAAAAAGATCACCCAGACCCAGAGGATGCCGATCAGTTCAAGCGTCCAACCGGCGGGGGTAAAGAAATACCGCAAGAGAATTTGCAGAAGGAAGATTAGGAAGATTGCCGCCAGCATCCCGCCGGCAATCGCTTCGGTCAGTCGGGAGAACCCCCTTGTGAAGCCTTTCATTGTGGTTCTCCCTCCCTTGTGTAGATGGGCTTAGTTGCCCAGAGCGTTGATCTGCTCGAGAACACCGTCCGGCCATGATCCGGCGAATTCGCTTTCGAGATACATCGACTGCACCTGATCACGGAACGCCGCGAGGTCGGGCTCGTAGACCTCCATGCCCTGCTCCTTGAGGAAGCTGACAAGGTCCTCTTCTTTCTGAAGCTGCTTCTGGCGACCGGATTCAGCCGCTGCATCCGCAGCTTCCTGAACCTTGGCTTGCTGTTCCGGTGTCAGCCCGTCCCAAACCTCTTTGCCGATGGCGATATAGTTCAGGTCGACCAGATGCGATGTCAGGATGATCTGATTGGTCACTTCGTAGAATTTGGCATCAACCACAGTCGGCAATGGGTTATCCTGACCGTCAACGGCACCGGTCGACAGCGCGGTATAGACTTCGGAGAAGGCCATTGGTGTCGGGGCGGCACCCAGCGCTTTGCCAAGGAACTGCCACGCATCCGTGCCCGGCATCCGCAGGTTCACACCTTCCAAATCTGCTGGCGTCGTGACCGTCAATTCATCCTTGGGCTGGCGCAGGTTCACCTGGCGACGGCCCAGATACATGACCGACAGCAGTTTGACGCCCAGCTCCTCTTCGGCCTTTTGTTTGAACGCGTCCATCAAGGGATCGTTGAAGACGGCAACCTGATGCGCGGCGTCCTGATGGACATAGCCGGCGGTAAAGATCGAAAACTCGGGGAAGAACTGTGCCAGTTCCTGCGCCGAGGTGATCGACATTTCCAGGTTGCCCCGGCTGATGGCGTCCAGCTCGGTGCCTTGGGCGAAGATCGTGCCATTATAGCTGGGCTCATAGCTTGCGAAATCAGCGACCATAGGCGCGAAAACCTCGGCCATAGCGACCGAGCGCTGGTCGGTCTCCGATCCTGATGTTGCGAGGCGAAGTTGCACTTTGTCTTCCGCCAGCACACCACTTGTTGCGCTAAACAGAACACCAGTTGCAACCAGGGCTGATACAGCAGCCCGGCGGGTAAGTTTGGTAATCACTTTGCTCCTCCCTGAGACATCATGATGCTTCTTTTTTGCGATTCAGAGTTTTGACCTATTTTTGTCGTTTTGCAAGATTTTTTATAAAATATCTGATATTTTTATGCAGCCGTCATATCTACCTTTGGTGTTTTTTGTAGGTTTTTGATCCTGACCGTCTCACCTGTTCTGCAGGAATTCTGAATAGCTTCAATAACTTGAAGCGTTCTGAAACCTTCCCATCCAGACACAATCGGCTCTGCTTTGTGCAAAGCTACTTCAACAAAATGCCTAAGCTGATTGACCAGAGGATCAGACGCACCCTTCTTCAGCGCGGTTGATGAGATAGGCGTCCACCAGTCCCTTTGCTCACTCTGGTAACTCCACAATCGAAGATCAGGAACGGACAACGAACCATGAGATCCACCTATCATGTAGCTACTCTCAGTGGTTGAAGGATAGATTGGATATTCCTGAGACGTCATCTCCCAGCTCCATGGAGCTACGATGCTGTCGGACACACTTATCGTCCCTATCGCCCCGCTTTCGAACGTCAACAGAGCACCGGCAACATCTTCGTTGTCGTATCCCCGCTGCGATGCAGCCGACTGAGCCTGTACGGTCATGACTTCTCCGGCCAGGTACCGCAGCAGATCCACATCGTGGACAAGATTGACCGAGATGGGCCCTGCACCGGGTTTCTTTCTCCAGGGCGCAGCATCAAAATACTCGTCAGGCTTATAGAACCAGCAATTCGCATGGACAGCGCGCACATCTCCAATCTTCCCATCGACAATGGCTTCCTTAGCCGACCGGATCAGAGGATTGTGCCGACGATGATGTCCGACCATCAGAGGCACATTGGCCTTCTCCGCTGCTTGAACAAGCTCAAGTGCAGCGGTGGCTTCTACGGCGATCGGTTTTTCGACAAGAACGGGACAGCCATGTCGAACACAGGTTAGGCCTTGATCAACATGAAGCGTAGTGGGCGTCGCAAGCACAGCTCCGTCCGGCGTCTGGTTTGCAAACATTTCCTCCAACGTCTCGTAACACGCGACCCCGTGCTCAACGGCGTAGGCACGACCTCCGTCACTGGGGTCGACCACCGCTACAAGATCAACATGGCGCAACGCTCGGATAGCGTCCGCATGGCGGCGCCCAACAAGACCAATGCCGACAATGGCAATGCGAAAGTTCTTAGACACTTTGCTTCCTTCCGGAGGGTCCGGAAAATCCCGAAACCGATGATAGCGATCGAGCTGCTTTGCCCAACTTGGCCACGACCGTATTGGGGTTTTCGCGATTCCGCAATAATGTATGATATTTTTATTTTTACCATATATCAGTTTGGATTGTTGATGTCTCCGAAAAATGCTAAGTGAACGAGGAAACTGATAATATCGGGTGAAACGCATGGCGAAACAGCCGTCTACGATAGGTGCAAGCACCTATCAGCGCATCAAGCGGGATATCATCTTCGGGGAGCTGCAACCCGGCTCCAAACTGAAGCTGGACGCCTTGAAGGAACGCTACTCGGCAAGCCTTTCGACACTTCGTGAAACGCTGAACAGGCTCGCCAGCGACGGATTTGTCGAAGCTCCCGAGCAACGGGGTTTCCTGGTCACACCAGTTTCACGAGAAGACCTGACCGAGATTTCAGAGCTACGGGTCCTGTTGGAATGCCACGCGTTGGAATTGTCCATTGCGAATGGCGACACGGATTGGGAAGGCAACCTCGTTGCCGCACACCACAAACTGCACCTGATGGAACAGCAGCTTCTCAAGGGCGACGAGTCGGAGAAAGAAACCTGGAAACGATATGATTGGGAGTTTCACCAAGCGATGATCGCGGCCTGCAACTCCAAAAACCTTCTGTCTCTGCACTCCATCATCTACGACAAGTACTTGCGGTATCAGATGCTTGTACTGACTTATCGCGGCGAAGAGGCGGTCAAGGAGCACAAGGGCATGTTCGATGCCGCGCTGGCCAGAGACGCCGACACGGCGAAGAGGCTGTTGGAAGATCACATTCGAAATGGCCTCCAGCATACCTTGGAGGCTATGTAAGACGTTCCTCTTGCCGCAATAGCGACAGCCTTCAACGCTGAGCACCCCGGTGAAGGCCAATTTCTTTTGATCGCATTCGCCAGTCAGGGCACCGCTACGACAATTGACCTTTCGGCTTACCCCTTGAAGGTCACGGCACCCATATTTTACAGAGTGTTAATGTGTGGGGTTTGTGTCCAAGACGGACCTCCGCTACCATTTCTTCCCACACGTTTCAGTGTGTCCCGCGCGGAACGAAGAAGGGGTCAATCAACACTGTCTCACTTTCTTTTGCCGGGTCGGCGAGACGTCGCTCTAGCAGCCAGATGACCTGCTCGACAGCCTCGTCAATTGGATTGTTTACTGTGCTGAGGTTAAACATAGGCCAGCCCGCCATTTCAATGTCATCGAAGCCTACAATCGATAAAGATCCCGGGACATCCAAGCCAAGTTCTCGCGCCGCTGTCAGGGCACCGATGGCGCTTGCGTCATTGGCACAAATCAACGTGTCCAGCTGGTGGGCTTCAAGCATCCTCATCGCTGCACGGTATCCTGCTTCAACTGTGAACTCTCCGACCTCTTCTGCCACCAAAGAAAGACCGGCATCCCTCAGCGCTTGCGTCACGCCAGCTTTGCGGTCAGCGGAGGACCCAAACCCTGTTGCGCCCGCGATATAGCCAAATCGTTGACGACCGCGATCAACCAAAACCCGAGTCGCTATCTGCATACCTCGCGCGTTTCTGCAGCATACATTGTCTACGCCCAATGCATCTACGATGCGCCCTGATGAGATCATTGGGACGCCGAATTTACTGCATTGCGTCACTACCGACTCAGGCATACTGCCGCCGCGCAGAATCAAAGCGTCCAGCGGGTAGCGGAGCACCTGGTCGATGGCGGAGCCGGCCCGATCATCTTCGCCATCAATCAGGACCGGCCACTTGTTCAAAGCATTCAATCGACCGACCAAGCGATGCACGAATTCCGAGTCATACGCGCTGCGCATATTGCCAATAAACACCGCCACAAGATGCGAGCGTCCGCCCTTCAACCCTGCGGCCAACGCATTTGGTTGATACCCCATATGTGTCGCAATGTCTTGAATTTTCCGGCGCTTACCCGCATCAAGATACGCGCCCGGAGTAAACGCGCGCGACACGGCAGACCGCGAAACCCCGGCGGCGTCAGCGACGGTTTGCGCCGTTACACGGCGGGGCCTTTCGGCAGGTTTACTGTTGTCGTCAGCCACCCCCAAGCTGTCCTCCGTTTCCATATAATTTGTCAATATTGCAATAAATCTTTCACCGAACTGTCACAGGAACTGCGTATGTGACCACGTGTGCACACACTGTGCATTCGCAAGCGGACCGTGTCCGTTTGCTCTGCTTTTTTATGCTGCAAGGGGCACCAGCCCCGCGAACTGGTGTGTTGGCCGCAAGCGCGGGAACCACCAAACCGGAGAGAGACATGACCAACCTGACATTCTGCGCAACCGCTGCGGCTGTCGCGTTTTCCGCGACCGCGGCCTTTGCCGAAACTGAGATCACATGGTGGCACGCCATGGGCGGCCAGCTGGGCGAAACCGTCAATAAACTGGCCGAGGATTTCAACGCCTCGCAAGACGAATACAAGATCACTCCGGTCTATAAAGGCAGCTACGAAGAAACCCTGACTGCAGGTATCGCCGCCTTCCGCGCGGGCGAACAGCCCAACGTCATGCAGGTGTTCGACGCCGGTGCCGCGACCGTAATCGGAGCCAAGGGCGCAACCATCCCGGTTCAGGACCTTCTGGCCAATAATGGCGTCGACTTCGACATCAACGACTATATCGCCGGTGTGCGTTATTTCTATGCCGACAGCGACGGCAAGATGATCGGGATGCCCTTCAACTCTTCCACGCCGATCCTGTACTACAACGTGGACGCGCTGGAAGCGGCGGGCGTTACCCCGCCGAAAACCTGGGAAGAGTTCCAGGCGACAACCGCCCCCGCGCTGAAAGACGCAGGCTACATCGCGCTGAGCCAGTCGCACCTGCCCTGGATCTTCACCGAAAACTTCATGTCGCGCCACAACCTGCCGTTTGCCACCAACAACAACGGCTATGACGGCACCGACACGCAGATCCTGGTGAACAACGACGCCATCAAAGCGCATTTCACCGCTGTGTCCGAGTGGAAAGACGACGGTCTGTTCGAATGGTACGGCACCGGCTGGGGCGACAACGCCAAGCCGTTCGAGGAAGGCAAAGTTGCCATGTGGCTGGGTTCTTCGGGCTCGTTCGGCGGCCTGCTGCAGAAAGATCTGCCGTTCGAATTCAGCGCGACCGAGTTGCCCTATTGGGAAGCAGTGACCGCCGAGCCCACACAGACCTTCATCGGTGGTGCCGCTCTGTTTGCCATGTCCGGCCAATCGGACGAGGAGAACAAAGCCACGGCCGAATTCTTCCGCTTCCTGACCGCGCCTGAAACCCAGTATTTCTGGCATCAGGAAACCGGCTATGTGCCGATCACCGAGGCCGCTTATGAAGTTGCCAAGAAAGACGGCCACTATGACCGTTACCCGGCTGCCGAAGTTGGCGTCAACCAGCTGCAAGACAAGGCTGGCGACAACACCAAGGGTTACCGCATGGGCTTTTACGTTCAGATCCGCGACATCATGAACCGCGAATATGGCCGTATCCTGACAGGTGAGACTAACGTGGAAACCGCGTTCAAAACCATCGAAGAGGAAGCCAACGAACTGCTGGCCCGCTGCGCCAAGACCCAGGGCTAAGCACCCGTATCACCCCCAGGGATGGTCGCGCTGTCACGGCGCGGCCATCGCTCTTTTTCTTACTGGACCACTCAATGAAACGTGCGGGCTTCGACAATATCTGGCTGCCTGTGGCGCTACTGCTGCCACAGCTGATGATCATCGCCATCTTTTTTTACTGGCCTGCGGGCTGGGCACTGCAATCCTCATTCTATCTGCAGGACCCTTTCGGGTTTGGCTCGACCTTTGTGGGTGGCGAGAACTACACGTCGCTTGTGGGCAACGACCAGTACAAGCGTGTCGCCGGATTTACGATCATCTACTCGGTTCTGGTGACGTTCTTCTCTCTGGCCATCGCGCTGTTGCTGGCCGTGAAGGCAGACAAGGTAATCCGAGGCGCCAAAACATATCGCACGCTGCTGATGTGGGTTTATGCCATCGCGCCGCCGGTCGCCGGCTTCATGGGTATCCTGTTCTTTGATCAAAGCACCGGACCGCTGACCAAGTTCTTTCAGATGTTCGGGTGGGATTTCAAACTGGGCGTGGACTACAACGCAACTGCAACCGCCATGGTCATCGTGGCCGTATGGAAGCAGATCCCGGTGAACTTCATCTTCTTCCTCTCGGGCCTGCAATCCATCCCCCGATCGGTGCGCGAGGCCGCGATGATCGACAACCGATCCGCCACCGGACGGTTCTGGCAGGTGACCTTCCCGCTGCTGGCCCCCACCGCATTTTTCTTGCTGATCATCAACATCACCTACGCCCTGTTCGACACGTTCGGCATCATCGATGCATTGATGAAGGGCGAGCCGGGCAACAACCCGATGACGCTGGTCTACAAGGTTTATCTGGACGGCTTTCGAGGCAACGACCTGGGCGGATCATCGGCGCAATCGGTCATCCTGATGGTGCTGGTTCTTTTGCTGACCGTGTTTCAGTTCCGGCTGGTGGAACGCCGGATTCACTATACGTAAGGGCTTTGGACATGGCTGAGACAACACTCGAAACTCCCGTTGAAACCCATCGTCCCCGCCGCATCAAATGGGGCGCGATCGGCGATCACATCGTCCTGATCCTAGGCGCTTTGCTGATGATGATACCACCGCTGCTGGCGCTGACCACAGCCAGCCATGATGCGGTGACGATCCACCGCGAGGGGTTGCAGCTGACGCTGGGCGACGATCTGGGCAAGAACTTCCATGCCGCCATGTTCGAAAAGGGTGGGTTCACCCAGACGGTGGATGGCACGCTGATGCTGATGAACTCGTTCATCCTTGGCATCGGCTTTGCGGTGGGCAAAATCGTGATTTCGATGATGGCGGCCTATGCCATCGTCTATTTCCGTCTGCGGTTCGCGACGCTGGCTTTCTGGGTCATCTTCACCACGCTTCTGCTGCCGCTTGAAGTCCGCATCTTGCCCTCATACGAGGCGATCCAGAAACTGGGCCTGACAAACACCTATACCGGTCTGATCGTACCGCTGATCGCATCCGCAACCGGCACGTTCTTTTTCCGTCAGTTCTTCATGTCCGTCCCTGAGGAGTTGGCCGAGGCCGCCCGGATTGACGGCGCAGGCCCATGGAAGTTCTTTGTCGATATCCTTGTACCGCTTAGCCGGACCATGATCGCTGCGATCTTCATCATCATGTTTGTCTTTGGCTGGAACCAATATCTGTGGCCGACACTGATCACGACGGATGAGAGCTTTTTCACCCTGGTCCGGGGCATCAAACAGATCGTGCTGTCCTACACTGATAGTCAGATCCCAGAACACGGGCAGGCATTGGCACTAGCCATTGTCGCGATGATCCCACCCGTGGCGATCGTCGTCTTTTTCCAAAACTGGTTCGTTAAGGGCCTCACAGAATCCGACAAATAAGGAATACGCGCATGGCTCAGGTTTCATTAGAGGGCATCCGCAAGGTCTATCCCAACGGCTTTCAGGCGGTTCAGACCACAAGCTTCACCATTCAGGACGGCGAGTTTGTCGTGCTGGTCGGCCCCTCGGGTTGTGGCAAATCCACCCTGCTGCGGATGATTGCGGGGTTGGAGGAGATCACCGAAAGTGAACTGAAGATCGGCGACCGGGTGGTCAATGACGTGGATCCGGCGGACCGGGACATCGCGATGGTGTTCCAGAACTATGCGCTATATCCGCATATGACGGTGCGCAAGAATATCGGCTATGGCCTCAAGAATCGCGGCACCCCGGCCTCCGAGATCGCGGCCAAGGTCGAAGACGCAGCCCGGATGCTGAACCTGACCGAGTATCTGGACCGCAAACCAGCGCAGCTGTCGGGCGGTCAGCGTCAGCGCGTCGCCATGGGCCGTGCCGTAGTGCGTGACCCGGCGCTGTTCTTATTTGATGAACCGTTGTCGAACCTCGACGCTAAGCTGCGCAACCAGATGCGGATCGAGATTAAGGCCCTGCAACGCCGCCTTGGCACCACAGCCGTCTACGTGACCCACGATCAGGTCGAGGCGATGACGATGGCCGACCGGATCATCGTCCTGAACGCGGGCCGGATCGAACAGATCGGTACGCCGTCGGAAATCTACCACAACCCCGCCTCGACCTTCGTGGCCTCGTTCATGGGGGCACCACCGATGAACCTGATCCGGGCGGAAATCGATCAGAAACAGGTCAAAATAAATGGGTATGACGCGTTAATGGTCGCCCCTGAGGCGCTTAGCGGCCCGATCACAATGGGCATACGCCCCGAAGATGTAGAGCTAGACGCCCAAGGCCAGGTGAAGTTTCACATTGATATCCTTGAGGAATTGGGCGCTCATCGCCTGCTGCATGGGCGGATCGATGACCAGCCGTTCTCGGTCATGATTGGTAAAGAAGATACAGCCCATACAGGTGAAACACGGATCAAGTTGAAGCCCGAAGCACTGCGCCTGTTCGACAAGGATACGGGGCTGCGACTGTGATTACTCAAACCCTTGCGACGCTACCTGCGGTTTCACCGAACCAGCGGGCCGCAATCCTGTCGGCAGATCGCACGGCGCAAACACACCGTCATTTGCTTGGTGATCTTCCGGCATTGAATGCTGTCCAGGTGGGTGGAACACCTAAGGCAGACCAGTTGCCGTCAGAATTCACGGCCGCCGCCTGGAACGTTGAGCGCTGTTTGTTTCCGGAAGAGACGGCCGCGCATCTGCAAAGTGTCTCTCCTGATGTCGTTCTGTTGTCCGAAGTAGACCACGGCATGGCCCGCACGGCGCAACGGCACACGACCGAGGCAATGGCGAGCGCACTTGGCATGACCTATGCTTTCGGGGTCGAGTTTCACGAGCTTGGTTTGGGCGGAGCAACCGAACGCGCCTATTGCACGGACGCTACCAATTCTCTCGGTTGGCATGGCAACGCGATCTTGTCCTCGGTTCCGTTCGAACGTACGGCGCTTATCCGGCTGGACGATCACGGACATTGGTTCTGCACCGATTCCGGTGCCGCTGACCCAGAGCAGCCAAGAATCGGAGGTCGCATGGCGATCGCTGCGGTGGTTCCATACGGCCGCGGGCTTGTATGCCTGGTGTCCACACATCTGGAAAGCAATGCTGATGCTGCGCATCGTTTCGGTCAATTCCAGAAGCTGTTGCGAGCTATAGACGAATTCGCGCCCGGTCTGCCCGTTCTGATCGGAGGAGACCTGAACACCGGCAATCATATACCCCCCGCCTTTGATTGGAGGGACGAAACCCTGTTCGGATTGGCCGAATCTCAGGGCTATGATTGGGGTTTCACCGCGCCGGGTTTCACCACACGCCCCAGCCTTATCACGCCGCATCCCGAACGTCAGATGAAACTGGACTGGCTGGCTGGTCGGAAACTGACCCCGTTAGAGACAGGTATCGTGACGTCCATATCAAAAGATGGAAAGCCACTCTCGGATCATGACTGCGTCTGGAGTCGCATTACCTTTAAAGACTGAGCCGGGCGAAGTAATTCCTGACGCCCAGCTTGGCCCCGCACTTCAGGAGCTTTGCAAGGATAGACCCGCATCTGCCATATGGATGCTGAAACCTTTAGCGTTGGCAAAAGGGGTAAGAGTTTCCCCAAGGCGCTTCAACACAGCTGCATCCTGACACGCAACTTCATATTTCGCTTCGAACTTCAAATCCAAAACATCACCGGCCACCAAGGTCCCGCGACCTAGCCCGTGACCCGAAAGAACCACACGCGCAGACGTTACTGAACACTCGGCCTCGACCGGAAGGCCCAAAAATCCATGAGGGTCTGACAAATCCGAGATCGCCCGAGCGATCAGCGCGTTGTCGTCTGCAACCCCACTGGCGGAGACGTCCCCTAGCACATCAAAAGTGGCGACTGTCATGGATATCAGAAGGCGGGAACCAGAGTGAACTGCTTCACCACTCGGCTCTCTATCGCGCCACGCTGTTGCCGGACCAGCCTGGCTGAAAAATAAAAACGACAGTGCCGCTAAAACAGTCGAAAAACAAATCCTACGCACAAAAAAACCAATCAACTAACTTTAACTTAAACTGGTAGTACCTCCTACAGGTGCGGCCTTGAAGATGGAAGCCCACTATATTTGGGGAAGTCTCCACACCCAAATACCTGACAGTAAAACTCAGGTTGACATAGTCGACTAATTCACTCAGTTATCAGGCAGCCGACGCTTTCGTGGCGCCGGACCTGAATTTCTGAGATGAAAGACCTGCCCCCAATGACCAGATTGATTGCAACCACAAGCGCCCTGACACTTTGCGCCGTTTCTGCGGTCGCTGCCCCGGCGAAAACTGATGTTCTGACCACTTACGCCAATATTGCCGAAGCCAAGTATCAAGACAGCCTGATTGCAGCCCAGACGTTGCAATCTGCAGTGAACGCGCTGATTGCCAACCCGTCAGATGCAACCCTGAACACTGCCCGCGCGGTATGGATCGCCGCCCGTGTTCCCTATCAACAGACCGAGGTCTACCGCTTTGGCAACGCGATTGTTGATGACTGGGAAGGCAAGGTGAACGCGTGGCCTCTGGACGAAGGTCTGATCGACTATGTCGATGCCGCCCACGGCGGGCCGTCGGATGAAAACGAGCTTGCAGCACTGAACGTCATCGCCAATCCAAGCTTTACGCTGTCGGGCGAAACAATCGACGCATCGGAAATCACACCTGAATTGCTGGCAGAAACCCTGCACGAAGCAGACGGGATCGAGGCAAACGTGGCCACTGGCTACCACGCGATCGAGTTTCTTTTGTGGGGTCAGGACCTGAACGGCCATGATGCTGGCGCAGGTGACCGTCCGTGGACCGATTATGCCCAAGGTGACGACTGCACCGGCGGACATTGCGACCGACGCGGTCAATACCTAAGCGCAGCCACCGACCTGTTGGTCAGCGATCTGGAGTGGATGGCAACCCAGTGGGCCGAAGGTGGTGATGCGCGCGTTGCTTTGACCGAAAACGAAGCTGCAGGTGTCAGCGCAATTCTAACTGGTATGGGTTCGCTGTCTTATGGCGAACAGGCGGGCGAGCGGATGCGTCTTGGCCTGATGCTGAATGACCCGGAAGAAGAGCATGATTGTTTTTCTGACAACACCCATAACAGCCACTATTACGACGGCTTGGGCATCCAGAACGTTTATCTGGGCAGCTACACCCGGATCGATGGAACTCCGATTTCAGGGGCATCACTGTCCGATCTGGTCACCGCGACCGACCCGGCGCTGGACGCTGAGATGAAGGTTAAGCTGGCCAACACCATGCAGGCATTGGGCCTGATCAAATCGACTGCTGAAGCCGGTTTTGCATATGACCAGATGCTGGAACGCGGCAACGAAGGTGGCGAAGCCTTGATCATGGGCGGCGTGAACGGTCTGGTCGACCAGACCAAAACGATCGAACGGATCGTTACGACGCTGGAGCTGGATCAGATCAGCATCGAAGGTTCGGACAGTCTGGATAACCCGAACGCAGTATTTCAGTGACCTTGGCCGAGAGGCGGCTCACCGCCGCCTCTCGGGCTTTTGAGAGCTGAATGACAGTATGACGCAGGACTTCCGTCAATTAACCTACTATTATAGTCAGATTAGCAGCCTAAGGCATCTTGCCATGATCGTTTGCCATTGCACGAACATCTCGGACACCGAAATCCATGCCGCGATCGACTGGATGCGCGCGTCGGACCCCCATGCAGTGATCACCCCGGGCAAAATCTATCATGCCCTTGGAAAATCAGCGGATTTTGGCGGATGCATGCCACTTTTCCTAGACACGATGCGTTCCAGCGATAAGCTGGAAGTCCCCATGCAACTTCGCGCGTTGCGCAGCGAAGTATCACAGGAGAGTGCAGATGAAAGGCGACCCCAAAGTAATCGAATACCTCAACAAATCCCTGCGGCATGAGCTGACAGCGGTCAGCCAGTATTGGTTGCACTACCGTTTGCAGGAAGATTGGGGTCTTGGCCATATGGCCAAGAAAAGCCGCGAGGAAAGCATCGAAGAGATGGGCCACGCAGACAAGCTGATCGAACGGATCATCTTTCTGGAAGGCCACCCCAACCTACAAAAGCTGGACCCTCTCCGGATCGGACAAACGCCCAAAGAAACGCTGGAATGCGATCTGGCCGCCGAACACGACGCGCGCGCTTTGTATGTTGAGGCCCGCGAATACTGCCGCGAAGCCGGGGACTACGTAACCATGTCCCTGTTTGAAGAATTGATCAGCGACGAAGAGGGTCATATCGACTTCCTCGAAACGCAGCTTGATCTGTATGAAAGGATTGGCGAAGCCAATTATGCGCATCTCAACGCATCGAAAATGGACGAAGGCGAGTAAACTTTCGATCTTGGCGGTGGCGGCTTTGGCGGCCACCCCCTCACTGTCCGGCGAATTGCAGGACCTTCACCTCAACTTTCTGCCGAGAACCGAAGACGAGGCCGCGCGGATCGCCAAAGTGACCGCCCCGCCTGAAGATTTCAGCGCACCGCAACAGTTCGAAGAGTTGCCCGCAGGGGCGGCGACTGTTCGTTTGCGCACGGATGCGGACGCGTTTTCGCAACCGTCAGGCAATCTGGAATTCGAACAGGAGCTGGACTTCAAGGTCGGCAATGGGCTTTTTAAAAAGCTCTGGGTCTCCTCTCCGTCATCGACATTGGCGTCAGATGGGCTGGGCCCGCTCTATAATGCGCGGTCGTGCCAGCGATGCCACATCAAAGACGGGCGCGGTCATACGCCAAATGGGCTGAATGACAGTGCCGTGTCGATGTTCCTGCGCATATCGATCCCCGGCGGGGCCAACCCTACCGAGATCGAAGATTACATCGCCACGCAACCTGAACCAAACTATGGCGGGCAGATGCAGGATCTGGCACTGCCCGGCCATCCGGCAGAATACCGGCTGGACATCACATATGAGGACGTCCTCGTTACGCTTGCAGATGGCGAAACTGTCACGCTGCGCAAGCCGACATATGTCGCCGTAGATCTGGGTTACGGGCCGTTACACCCTCAGGCCATGCTTAGCCCGCGGGTCGCGCCACAAATGATCGGCTTGGGATTGCTGGAAGCGATTCCGGTCGAAGACCTACTGGCCAAGGCCGATCCCGACGACGCAGACGGAGACGGCATTTCCGGGCGACCCAATATCGTTTGGGCCACAGAATATGCGCAGCCCATGATGGGCCGCTTTGGCCATAAGGCCGGAATGCCCACGATCATGGAGCAATCGGCAGCGGCCTTTGCCGGAGATATCGGAATTTCAAGCCCGCTTTATCCTGCTGGCCACGGCGATTGCACTGAATTGCAGGTGAATTGCGTGAAGGCGTCGCATGGCGATGGCGACGACCGCACTTTCGAGATCGACCAGCAAGGCATGGACCTGATCACCTTTTACAGCAGGAATCTGGGGGTGCCCGAGCGTCACAACTTGGACGATCCACAAGTTCTCCGTGGAAAACAGGTGTTCCACGAAACGGGATGCACGTCGTGCCACACCCCGTCATATGTGACTCACCGCTTGGAAGACCGCCCCGAGCACAGTTTCCAATTGATCTGGCCCTACACCGATCTGTTGCTGCACGATATGGGCGAAGGTTTGGCCGACAACCGCCCCGAAGCGCGGGCCACAGGCCGGGAATGGCGCACTGCTCCTCTGTGGGGAGTGGGCCTGACACAACAGGTTTCGGGTCATACCCAGTTTCTGCATGACGGGCGCGCACGCTCGCTGCTCGAAGCGATCTTGTGGCACGGAGGGGAAGCACAGACCGCTCGTGACACAGTTGTTGCCATGCCAAAACCCAATCGCGACGCCCTGATCCGCTTTCTAGAGAGTCTATGATGCGTAAATTCGCTTTGGCCCTATCAATATGTCTGCCTGCAGTGGTGTCGGCACAGGATCGTGGGCAAGTTCTTGCGGATGTGACTGAAGAACACATACTGCCCAGATTTTCTGAATTGTCAGAGGGGACCTTTGTGCTGTCCGCAACAGCGCAGGCCGATTGTACATCTGAATCGTCTGAACTGCGCGCCGCTTATCACGCTGCTTTCGACAAATGGATTTCCGCCAGCCACCTTAGGTTTGGTCCATCCGAAGTGGACGATCGTGCGTTTGCTTTGGCTTTCTGGCCCGACACCAAGGGGTTCACAGCCAAAGCGTTGTCCGGGCTGATTGCTTCGGAGGACACTGCTGTCGAAACCCCTGAACTCTTCGCTGAAACCTCGATCGCCGGTCGCGGATTTTTTGCTTTGGAACAGATGATTTTCGAACCTCAGTTTTCGGACCAGGGTACCGAGGTTTATCGTTGCGCGCTCATTCGTGCCATCACGATTGACATCAACAGCAATGCCAACGCCATGTCGGAAGAATGGAAAGTTTACGCGCCATCATTGTCCCAGCCAGGTGCCGACAGCCCTTACCGCTCGGATGACGAAGCCCTGCAAGAGTTATTTAAATCGCTGGTCACAGGGCTGGAATTCACCGCCCAAACACGTTTGGGGCGTCCGATGGGGACTTTCGATCGACCCCGTCCCAAGCGCGCCGAGGCACGTCGCTCTGGCCGCTCGCTGAGGCACGTAGAGCTATCTTTGATCGCACTGAAAGACCTGGCGAAACATCTATCCGCAAACCACCCCGAAATTTCGGCCGATCTCAATCGTGCATTCGAAAAAGCAATCCTCCGCGCACAATCCTTGGATGATCCGACACTTGACAGAGTGTCGTCACCGCAAGGACGGCTTCGTATCGAGGCTCTGCAGCAGTCAATCGAAGATTCCCGTCAGATTGCCGCAACTCGGCTAGGCCCGACTTTGGGTATCAGCGCCGGGTTCAACTCATTGGACGGGGATTGACAGATGACCAACCGACGTCATTTTCTGGCCGGCCTGGTGGCTACAGGTCTCGTCCCGATGCGCGGTTGGGCAGCTGTCGGCGCGCCTGATTTTCTAGCCGCTGCGCTCTTTCCAGACGACTCCTACCGGCTTGTCGGGCTAGCAGTAGACGGTGACATTCAGTTTTCCCTTCCGCTGCCAGCTCGTGGCCATGCTGCAGCTGCCCACCCATCCCGCGCGCAGGCCGTCGCGTTTGCCCGACGACCAGGTACTTTCGCTGTGGTCATCGACTGCGCGGCAGGTGCTGAGATGGCTCGGCTGAAAGCACCCGAAGGTCGCCATTTCTATGGCCACGGCGTGTTTTCAGCGGATGGCTCGCAACTCTTCACTACCGAAAACGACTATGAGGCGGGCACGGGTCTGATCGGCGTCTGGGACACGGCGACATATTCCCGACAAGGCGAGTTTCCCTCGGGCGGGGTTGGTCCGCACGACGTGCGCCTGATGCCTGATGGCAAGACGCTGGTCGTGGCAAATGGCGGGATAGAAACCCACCCCGAGACGGGGCGCACCAAGCTGAACCTACCCGTGATGCAGCCAAGCCTGGCCTATCTGGACTTGGCGGGCACGGTGCTAGAGCAGGTCACGCTGCCAAGAGCGCTGCACAAGAATTCGATCCGCCATGTGGCGGTGCGGTCTGATGGGGTGGTGGCGTTTGCGATGCAATGGCAGGGGGACAGGACGCAGCATCCTCCGCTACTGGGTCTACACCAGCGCGGCGAGGACCCCCTCTTGTTGGCCGCCTCAGCAGCCGACCAGAACACGCTTCAGGGCTACGCCGGCAGCATCGCCTTTACTAGAGACGGCCAAAGCGTCGCCATCACATGCCCGCGCGGCGATGCGTTGCATCAATTCGACGTCACTACCGGCGCGCTGACCGCCGCTCTCACTCTTGAGGATGTCTGCGGCATCGGCCCCGGCCCCACGGGATTTGTCTTTACCACCGGAACCGGGCAGATCGGAGCCTTCACCTCCTCAGTCCGCATCTCAGCCCACCCAGACTGCCATTGGGACAATCACTTGATCCCGGTCGGCACTTGCGCGTAACTTCGTTACTTCCCGTCACATAGATTACACTTGGACGAATCAAACTGCTGCCGTATGGGCAGGCGCAAAACCGCACCCCCACGGATCAAAGGACTGACTTGATTGAAACAGACGCCCGACGCACCGCATTCCATCTATGGAGTTGAGAAATGGGGCAAGGGCCTTGTCGAGGTTACAGAGCAGGGCGAGATCGGCCTGCGAAACCCACTGGTCCCCGACGCGGCTGCGATCAGCCTGCCGGGTATTCTGGCCGATCTGGATGACCGGGGGATCAAGGCGCCGATGGTGCTGCGGGTCAGTTCCTATCTGGAACATGAGATCGCGCATCTGAACGAAAGTTTTGCCGACGCCATCGCACGCGTGGGCTACAAAGGCCCCTATCGCGGCGTGTTTCCGATCAAGGTCAACCAGCAGGCACAGGTGGTCGACCGCATCGTCGAGTTCGGCAAGAAATACAACTATGGGCTTGAAGCCGGATCGAAGCCCGAACTGGTCGTGGCGCTAGCCCATCGTTTGGCCCCCGAGGCGCTGATCGTCTGCAACGGCGTCAAGGATGCCGAATTCATCCAACTGGCCATCCTCTCCCGCAAGATCGGTTTCAACACCGTCATCGTTCTGGAAAGCCCGAAAGAGGCGGACACGGTGATCGAGGTCTATAACGAGCTGGGCATCGAACCCCTGATCGGCGTGCGGGTGAAACTGACCAACCAGATCAGCGGCAAATGGGAAGAAAGCTCCGGCGATCGCTCGGCCTTTGGCATGAACACCGACCAACTGGTCGCCACCGTGGACAAGCTGAAGGCGGCAGGGCTGCTGCACTGCCTGAAGCTACAGCACTCGCATCTGGGATCGCAGGTGCAGGACGTCAACGACGTGCGCCGCGCCGTGGGCGAGGCGTGCCGGTATTACACCGAACTCACGCGCGAGGGCGTACCGCTGACCCACCTGGACCTCGGCGGTGGTATGGGCGTGGACTATACCGGTGAGAAAAAGGCCGCCGAAAATTCGATCAACTACACGGTTGAGGAATACTGCGCCAACGTGGTCGAAACCGTTGCCTATGCCATGGATGAGGCCGAAATTGCGCACCCTACGCTGGTCACCGAAAGCGGGCGCGCCGTGGTGGCGACCTCGTCTATGCTGGTCTTCAACGTGCTTGAGAGCACCCTCTACGATGCACCGACCGGCCCCGAAGTTGAACCCGACGATCACCATTTGGTCGCCGACCTTGCCGCCGTTCACGGATATCTCAGTAGCGATCGCCTGCAGGAATGCTGGAACGACGCCACTTTCTACCGAAACGAGCTGCGCGCCCTGTTCCGCCGCGGCTATGTCGACCTGCGCCAGATGGCCCGCGCCGAGCGTATCTACCTGTCGCTGATGGCCCGCCTCAAGGCGCTGGCGGCCAGTGAGGAACTGGACACGGATGTGGACGACCAGCTTGAGAAAGTGGCTGATATCTACCACTGCAACTTCTCGCTGTTCCAATCCCTGCCCGATGTCTGGGCCATCGACCAGCTTCACCCAATCGTCCCGCTGCAAGGGCTGAACGAAACGCCGGACCGCCGCGCGGCGCTGAGCGACATCACCTGCGACAGTGACGGCAAGATCGACCGGTTCATTCTGGCCGACGGCGTCTCGCCCAGCCTGCCGGTGCATTCCTTGCCCGAGGACGGTGAGTACTTCATGGGCGTCTTCTTCGTCGGTGCCTATCAGGAAACGCTGGGCGATCTGCACAACCTGTTTGGCGACACCAACGTCGTCACAATCGACTTGCGCGCCGATGGTGGCTTCGACCTGCTGCATGAACAAGAGGGCGATACGATCAGTCAGGTCCTGTCCTATGTCGAGTTCGACCCCCAAGACTGTGTCGCCGCCTTCCGCAAAATGGTGGACGAGGCGATCTCGACCGGTACTCTGATGGCCAAAGACCGCAAAACCCTGATGAGCGCGTATCGCGACTCCATCAACGGCTACACCTATTACGAATAACCCCCTGAGAGGAGACGACCCCCATGGGAACTTTGAGTGGCAAAACACTGGTTGTCGGCGCAGGCGGCGTATCCCACGCCGCCGTGCACAAGATGGCGATGAACTCGGACATCTTCACCGAGATCACTCTCGCCAGCCGCACGAAATCGAAATGCGATGCCATCGCCGCAGCCGTGAAAGAACGCGTTGGGGTCGAGATCAAGACCGCCGAACTGGACGCCTACAAGGTCGAAGACACGGTCAAACTGATCAAGGAAACCGGGGCCGAGATCCTCGTAAACCTCGCCCTGCCCTATCAGGATCTGGTGCTGATGGATGCCTGCCTTGAGGCCGGTAGCCACTACATCGACACCGCGAACTATGAGCCCGAGGACGAGGCCAAGTTCGAATACCACTGGCAATGGGCCTATCAGGAGCGCTTCAAAGCGGCCGGCCTGACCGCCATTCTCGGGTCTGGCTTCGATCCGGGTGTGACCAGCGTATTCGCCAAATGGCTGAAGAAACACAAGCTCGACACGATCCGCCAGATCGACGTTCTGGACGCCAATGGCGGCAGCAACGATCAGGAATTCGCCACCAACTTCAACCCGGAAATCAACCTGCGCGAAGTGCTGGCCGAAGTCCGCCACTGGGAAGGTGGTGAGTGGAAACACTCCCCCGCCATGACCCATAAGGTCGAGTTCGACTTCCCCGCCATCGGCCCAAAGAACATGTACCTGATGTATCACGAGGAACTGGAGAGCCTCAGCACCCACTTCCCCGAGATCGAGCGCGCCCGATTCTGGATGACGTTCGGCGACGCCTACATCATGCACGCCAAAGTGCTGGAAAACGTCGGCATGACTCGCATCGATCCGGTGATGCATGACGGCAAGGAAATCATCCCGATCCAGTTCCTGAAAACCTTGCTGCCCGATCCCGGCGATCTGGGCGCGGAAACCAAGGGCAAAGCCTGCATCGGCGACATCGCCACAGGTCAGGCCAAGGATGGCTCAGGCGAAAAGACCTTCTACATCTACAACATCTGCGACCACGAGGAGTGCTACGCCGAGGTCGGCAGCCAGGCCGTTAGCTACACCACCGGCGTTCCAGCAATGATCGGCGCGGCCCAGGTGCTGAAAGGCAACTGGACCGAGCCCGGCGTCTGGAACATGGAACAGCTCGATCCTGATGACTTCATGGACATGCTGAACACCCACGGCTTGCCGTGGCAGGTCCACGAACTCGACGGCCCGGTCACCTTCTGATCCGCGCGGGCGGCCCCCACGGCCGCCCTGCTTCATCTGGCTAAAAATACCTCGGGGGGGACCGGGGGGCTGGCCCCCCGGCCTCTCCACAATCGGAGACGCCTGACATGTCCGACATGATGACCACCCAAGCCGGCGACGCCGGTGCCTTTCGCAATTTCGACCTCAGCCGCCTCCCCACTCCCTGCTTCGTGGTCGACGAAAAGGCGATCGAGCGAAACCTGCGCATCCTCTCCGATATCGGCACACAATCTGGCGCGCATGTCCTGAGCGCGCTCAAGGCCTTCTCCATGTTCTCGCTCGCCCCGCTGGTGCGCCAGCACCTCGGCGGCACCTGCGCCAGTGGCATCTACGAGGCCCGCCTCGGCCGCGAGGAATATGGCGGTGAAGTCGCTACCTTCTGCGCTGGTTACAAAGACGCAGATATAGAAGAAATCCTGTCGCTGTCGGACCACATCATCTTCAATTCGCCCGCGCAAAAGGACCGGTTTCTCACGAAAGCCCAAGCCGCAAACGTTCAGGTCGGACTGCGCATCAACCCGGAGCATTCCGAAGGCGAGATCCCCAAATACGACCCCTGCGCGCCCTGCTCGCGCCTAGGAACGCCCGTCAGCCAGCTGACCGAAGATACGTTGACCGGTGTAGACGGGCTGCACATGCACACGCTCTGCGAACAGGGATTCGAGCCGCTTCAACGCACATGGAAAGCCGTAGAACCGAAACTCAAACCCTTCCTCGGCCAACTCAAATGGCTAAATTTCGGCGGCGGACATCACATCACCCGCGATGACTACGACCGCCAAGGGCTGATCGCATTCATCAAGACCATCCGCGAAACGTACAACGTCGATATCTACCTCGAACCCGGCGAAGCCGTCGCTTTGGACGCGGGCATTCTGATCGGTGAAATCCTCGACCTGCCCATCAATGGCATGAATCTCGCCATCACCGATATCTCGGCCACCTGCCACATGCCCGACGTGATCGAGGCCCCCTATCGCCCTGCCCTGATGGACGAGGCAGATGCAGGCCATACCTACCGCCTCGGCGGCCCCTCCTGTCTGGCAGGCGACGTTATCGGCGACTACACATGGGACAAACCGCTGGAGATAGGTCAGCGCTTTGCCTTCCTAGATCAGGCGCATTATTCGATGGTCAAGACCAACACGTTCAATGGGGTGCCCCTGCCGACCATCGCCCTGTGGAACAGCGAAACGGACACGCTTAAGATCATCAAAGAGTTCGGCTATGACGACTTTAAGGACCGCCTCTCATGAGCATTTTCCTCGACAGTGAACTGACCACGTCCGAGCGCACCGAAGACGCGCGGTTCCGCGTGATCCCGGTGCCGCTGGAGCGCACCGTATCCTACGGTTCGGGCACCGCCAAAGGCCCCGAAGCCATCATCGAAGCCAGCAACGAACTGGAGCGTATCACCGGCCATACCGAGCCCTGCGTCGAGGGCATTTTCACCGAAAACCCGCTGGATTGCGAAGGCGCCCTCCCTGAAGTCATGGAACGCCTTGCCCAACGCACCGAGGCTGCCATTCGTGCAGGCAAAGTGCCAGTAACGCTGGGCGGAGAGCATTCCCTCAGCTACGGCGCAGTGATGGGCGTGGCACGTGCGCTGAACCAACCCGTCGGCATCGTCCAGATCGACGCCCATGCGGATCTGCGCAATGCCTATCAGGGCGAGAAGCATTCGCACGCGTCAGTTATGCATCTGCTGGCTGAAGAAGGCATCAAACTGGCCCAATTCGGCGTCCGCGCGTTTTCCACCGAAGAGGCGCAAAGCCGTCTGAAAAACCACGTCTTCCATGTGGATGCCGAGGAGCTGGTCACAGGCAATATCCACGCCGTCGACCTGCCCGAGGATTTCCCCGAGCTGGTCTATGTCAGCTTTGACGTGGACGGTCTGGACCCTTCGTTGATGCCTGCCACCGGCACCCCGGTTCCGGGCGGGCTCGGTTACTACCAAGCCCTGCGGTTGGTCGAACATGCCCTTAAAGGCCGCAAATGCGTGGGGTTCGACGTGGTCGAATTGGCCCCCGATGGCAACGCGGCGTGGGATTTCACCGTCGCGCAGATCGTCTATCGGCTGATGGCGTCCTCTTAACCTTCGGAAGTCTCGTTCAATTCCATATGCCCCTCGCCCTTGTTCAATACGCGACGCAGCATGGGCTCGAAAAACTCCAGCGGCTTGGTCGGGTAGTTCGGGTCGAACGCCTTCTGATCGTATTCATGGCAGAAATAGCGGCAGTCTTCCCAGTACGGGCTGTCGCGGTACTTGTCGCGGGCGTTTCGATCGCCGCCAAGGTGGTGGTTGTAGTAGTAACCCTGAAACACGCAGTGATGTTTCAATATCCAATAGGCCTTCTCGCTGACATAGGGCTTCATCATCGCCGCTGACAGCTCACCGTGATTGTATGGTGACAGGATATCGCCGGTGTCATGGATCAGGGCAGCGACCACCAGCTCCTCATCAGCCCCATCCTCATAGGCGCGGGTCGCGGCCTGCAAACTATGCTGATAGCGGTTGACAGGGTATGGCGTCCACTCCTCGTCCAGCGACCGGATCGCGTCCAGAATACGGTCGGGCAAAGCGGCATTGTACGCCTCTTCATACTCCATGACCGCATCCCAATCGGCTTTCGTCGCCTCTTCGAAACTAGTCCAGGTGGGTTTGTGGCTTTTGTCCAGCATGACACGGTCCTTATGCACATCGTTCACCACAGAGTAGCGCGGAACCATGACTCCAAAAAAATAATTTGATTTTATCAATTTGATGAAAAAATACTTTCAACATGCAAATCACAGCGCTCGAGACTTTCCTATGCGTGGCCGAAACCGGAGGGTTCCACGCCGCCGCCCGCAAGCTGAACGTGACACAGACCGCAGTCAGTGCCCGTATCCGGTCGATCGAGGAAGCGACCGGAAAATCACTGTTTAACCGCGGTGCAGGTGGCACCACCCTGACTGATTTTGGTCGACAATTCCGCCCCTATGCCGAGCAGATGCTGTCTCTGTGGTCTTTTGCTTCGCGGGACTTGCCTGCTCAATCGACAAACCGGATAGCTCTGCGTCTTGGAGCGCAACTCAGCATCTGGGATCCATTGCTTGTCGATCTTGCTGTTCGATTTGAGCAGAAACTGGGCCAGTTGCTACTGACCCTTAACTACGACCACGATCTGGACATGATCGACGCGGTCGCCACACATGTATTGGACGCGGCCCTTACCTACGAAAAACCGTCAGACACACGGATCATTTCTGACGAACTAGCCCCAGAGCGCTTGCGGCTCGTCAAATCCGCAGGCTCGGGCGGCGACCCGGTGTTCGTCAACCTGGAACTAGGTGAGGTCTATCAGGACCATGTTCGCTCAACCGCGCGCAGTGCATCGGGACAAACAGTGTTTCTGGGCAATTGCATGATGGCGCTTCGCTATATCCTGCGGCGGGGCGGGATCGGCTATTTTCCAGACTACGTTATCGCCGACCATCTGGCATCTGGCGAATTGACGGCTGTGCCCGACGCGCGCGATCTGATGTTGCCACTCTATCTGGTCACGCGCCGTTCCAGCCCCGCGTTTGACAACATTCGGGATTGCCTGACTGATCTGAGAAAACCTGTCTAAGCCGCAGACGCCTGCCGCAGTCTGGACCGTCCTCTTACCAACGGCCTCCCTGCGATTAGCAGGAACAGACATGATATCAGGATACCGATAATTGCTGGCAAATACAGCACGATCCACAACCCCGGATCGGCAACGACAATGGGCGAAACAAAACCGCGCACACCCTCTAAAAGCACCAAAATCGTAAAGGCACCGAAAATCTGCGGCCATAGGCCAAATCGCGAAAAACTACCCAGCATCAGGGTTGCGTATCCGGCCATTGAAACGGCGACGCAAATGGCAATCCACGAGAACCTCTGATGCAGCTCCTCGATCAATTCACCCTCAGTGAACCCTTCCGCCGCTGCTATTTCCGCCCGGTTTTGAAAAAGCTCATTGGTCGGGATCGCCTCGAGGCTTCGTTCTGTCATCCGATTGGTGTTCGTTAACCCTGAGATGTCGTACGAGGCGTCCTCGAACAGTGTCGAAGAAAGCGTTTTGCCCTCTTGATCCAGGCGCAAAGCAACACCGTCCACCATAACCAGATGGATACCCGAACCGCCATTGACCAGATAGGCCGTTTTACTGGAGTAGCTCACGGGAGTTGCCTCATCCCTGCGGTCGGACACAAAGACCTCGTGCAAAGTCCCATCCAGGTCAATCCGACCGATATATACCGTGACGCCAGTGGTCGGGTGCAGAAACTCACCTTCGTTCAACAGTTGAGCGGTCACGTCGCCTGCGACTTCGGCCTGACGCAGTTCCAGCTGTTCGACCGAGGCAGGGCGCAGGAAAATACTGATCGACGCCATCATGGCGCCAGACACAAGACCAAACAGGAAAACCGCGCGCGCAAGGCGCCACGGGCTGGACCCGGTCGCCAGCATTACGGTCAATTCACTTTCACGACTCAGCCGGTTGGTTGCGTAGACGGCCGCAGCAAATACAGCCATTGGCATCACGGTTCGGATTAGCGTAGGCAGAGTCAGAGCGGTAAATTCCAGAAACACAAGCGCCGACTGCCCGCCACTGATTACCCGGTCAAACAGGCTGACCGAGCGAGTGATCCAGAAGACCCCCACCAGAATTAGAGTGAAAAAGCCGAACAGAATCAGCAATTGTCGCAGGAAATATCCATCGAAACGCGACATGTATCCTCATCCGGCCCTTGGGTGTTTCACCGGACAATATGCCAATCGCTGGGCCGAGGAAACCAGAATGCGAAGGAATAGCCCAAATTGACCGTCCGTCGTCAGGGATTTTGGAGCAAATTACATTATCTTCGCGTACGGTCAGGCCGTCGGTCGCCCTGGTGCGTCACCCAATGCAAGCAACAACAGGATCGCCAATAAGGGTGATGCGACAAGACCTATCAGAAACCAGATGAGACCGGATCGGTTGCGGCGCCCCGCCATCGTGATTGGCAGAATGTAGAGCCAGATCACGAAAATCAATAACAAGAGCAAAAGAACAAGTTGGATAATAGGTGCGTCCATATCTGAGCCTCGTAATTTTATTACGAACCTGCCCGTTCTACGCGCAGTGTCAACACCGGCCGTTAGTTGTGTATTGACACAAAAAGCCCCGGATCCCGTGATCCGATCTCTCGACATACTGATACAAAGTGTAATTTGGCAGGGGCAGCAGGGTTCGAACCCGCGACCTACGGTTTTGGAGACCGTCGCTCTACCAACTGAGCTATACCCCTAAGGTGCGCATCAGATATGCCAGCCGCGCGGCGGACTCAAGAGGCTTTTTCAGATTCTGTTGCTCTAAACCTATGCGACAAACAAGTTGCGCATGGCGTTGAGTTCTATAAGACACAATTTGCTTGGCAGAAGGACCCCGCCCGTGAGTATCCGCAAGAAGATCGCTGATAGTGAAGCCCTGTTGAACTGGGCCGCGCGGCGCATTGCGTGGTATATCCGGCTGGTCCATCGCAACACCGAATGGCAGCGTATTGGCTATGAGGAACTGGACCAGTTGGCCGAACAGGGCGAACCGGTCATCGTTGTGCTGTGGCACCAAAGGCTGGCGCAATCGCCCTATTTCTATCCGCTGGACAAGGGGCCCATCTGCTCCATCACCTCGTCTGCGCGCGCGGGCAGCATGGTTGGTCGAGTGCAGAAATTGTTCGGCATGGACACGATCGCCATGACCAGCAAGAAATCGAACAACATTGCTGTGTCGCGCGAAGTGATCGGCAAAATGAAGCAAGGCATTTCCATCGGCATCGCCGCCGACGGTCCACGTGGGCCGGAAAGGGTGTTGTCCACGGTGCCTTTAGTCTGGGCAAGGACCTCGGGCAAGCGGGTGTTCGGGATTACTTTTTCCGCGGAACATGGTCGCAAGGCAGGCACATGGGACCGGTTGCTGATGCCGCGCCCCTGGCGCAACAAGGGCGTGTTTATTTGCCGGGAATGGACGGAAACCGTGCCGCGCAAAGCCTCGGACGAGCAGATCGAGGGCCTGCGCCTCAGCCTTGAACAACATATGAATGACATCACGGCCGAGGCCGACCGCATGGTCGGGCGCGAGCCTTGGTCGCCGTCCTAACCGCCGCGCAAACGCTGCATTAGGTAAACTTCACTGCCTTCCGGGATCGGTTCGGTCAGACCGGTTGCGATGACGCGTCCGTCGATGGCGATGGACACGCCCGCCTCAATTGGGCCTTCCAGTTGCGGATGCGTCCTGACCAGTTCCCGTAGCAGATCGCCGGTGGTTTTGGCCTCGACCTCCACCACCTGCTGACCCCCGGTCAAAGACCGGAGGCCGGACCAGAGGTGGACCTCAACCATTGTCCTTGAGCGCCGCCAGAATGCGCGGCGGGGACATTGGCAGTTGCTTCATCCGCACGCCAGCTGCGTTGGACACAGCATTGGCGATGGCGGCCAAGGGCGGCACGATGCCCGTCTCACCCACACCGCGCACACCGAACGGATGGCCGGGGTTGGGCACTTCGACGATCACCGTGTCGATCATGGGCAGGTCGCTGGCAACGGGGATGCGATAGTCAAGGAAGATCGAGTTCTGCAACCGACCATCCTCGCCATAGATATATTCCTCGTTCAACGCCCAGCCGATACCTTGCGCGGCACCGCCCTGGAACTGGCCCTCGACATAGGTCGGGTGGATCGCCTTACCGGCGTCCTGAATGACCGTATAGCGGGTGATCGTGGTCTTGCCGGTTTCCGGATCGACCTCGGCGTCAACAATGTGGGTGCCAAAGGACACGCCTGCGCCTTCGGGCGTCGCCTCGAAATGGCCCGAGATCGGACCTCCGGTGCGTCCCATTTTGGCAGTGATATCTGCCAGCGGCATCGGGTCAAAGTCGCCCGCGTTCGGGCCCGAAGGCACGGCGCAACCGTTTTCCCACTTCACGGCTTCAACCGGGATATCCCATTTGGCCGCTGCACGTTCGCACAGTTTTTCGACAGCATGGCGCGCCGCCTTGATCGTCGCCAGACCCGAAGCATAGGTCACCCGGCTACCGTGGCTGACGTCGTTATACCCCAGCGTTGCGGTGTCTGCGACGGTGACACGGATGTTCTCATATGGAATGCCCAACACCTCGGCCGCCATCAGCGCCATCGACGCGCGCGAGCCGCCGATGTCGGGCGTGCCCACCATCAACTGGGCTGAACCGTCTTCGGACAATGCCAGGGTTACCGAGGTTTCGCCCCCGTGGTTGAACCAGAAGCCGCAGGAGACGCCGCGTCCCTGCCCCGGTTTCAACGGCGCCGAATAATGCGGATGCGCCTTGGCGGCCTCGAGCGTTTCCACCAGACCGATGCGTTCATAGCGCGGGCCATAGCTGGCCTTGGTACCCTCATGCGCGGCGTTCTTCAGACGCACCTCGATCGGGTCGAGACCCAGCTTGTTGCACATCTCATCAATGACCGACTCGACCGCAAAAGCCCCCATCGGCGCGCCGGGCGCGCGATAAGCGGCTTGCTTGGGACGGTTGGCCATCACGTCATAACCGATCTGTTTGACGTTGGTCAGGTTATACGCCGCGAATGCACACATGGCGGTCATGTCACCCGGCGCACCAGGGAACGCACCGCCCTGCAGACGGAATTCTCCACGAGCCGCAGTAATAGTGCCGTCCTTCTTCATGCCGATCTTGATATCCATCGAGGCCGAGGCGGTTGGCCCTGTCGCCCGGAACACTTCGGATCGGGTCATGACCAGCTTGACCGGGCGGTTCGCCTTGCGGCTCAGCGCAAGCGCGACCGGTTCGATGAACACAGTCGTTTTGCCGCCAAAGCCGCCGCCAATCTCGGACGCAGTTACGCGCAGCTGCGAGGTCTCAATTCCCAGCAACGCCGCGCAGGTCTTTTGCGCGATCCAGTGGCCTTGCGTGGTGCACCACAGCTCACCTTTGCCGTCATTGCCCAGCAGGCCAAGACAGGCGTGCGGCTCGATATAGCCCTGATGGGTCGCCTCGGTGACAAAGCTATCTTCAAGGACCAGATCTGCCTCGGCAAAGCCAGCGTCGACATCGCCATGACCGCTTTCGTGATACCGCACAACGTTGGGGTGCATCCCTTCGGGCACGGAATAATCCGCCGCACCTTCGCGGATGACCGGTGCATCCGGGGCCATCGCTTTGTCTACGTCGGTCACATGAGGCAGCACCTCATACTCGACCTCGATCAGCTTCAGCGCATCCCGCGCGGCCAGCGCCGAAGTCGCCGCCACCGCAGCCACCGCATGACCATCATAGAGAGCTTTCTCGCCCGCCATGACGTTTTCCAGCACGTTCCAGAATTCGCCCGCCAAACCGGGTTTGAACGGCACGTCGGCGAAATCAGCGCGTGTGACCACGGCTTTGACGTCTTTCAGCGCCTCGGCCTTCGATGTGTCGATTTTCACGATCCGCGCATGGGCGTGGGGTGAGCGCAGGATCGCGCCATGCAGCATGCCGGGCGCAGACATATCCGCGCCGAACTTGGCGCGGCCCGTCACCTTGTCCAACCCGTCAGGGCGGTTCGGACGGGTGCCGACAAAAGTGAAATCCGTTTTACGATCGTCCAGAGCCATTACGAAGCCTCCCGCAATTCTTCTGCCGTTTCCATGACGGCGCGAATGATCTTGTCATAGCCGGTGCAGCGGCACAGGTTACCCGCCAGCCAGTACCGGGTTTCTTCCTCGGTCGGGTTGGGGTTTTTCTCCAGCAGCGATTTGGCCGCCACCAGAATGCCCGGCGTGCAGATGCCACATTGCAGGGCGGCATGTTCGATGAACTTCTGTTGCAGCGGGTGCAGCACGTCACCATCCGCGATACCTTCGACGGTTTCGATGGTCTTACCCTCGGCCTCAGCGCCCAGCATCAGGCAGGAACAGACCAGACGGCCATCAACCGTGACCGAGCACGCGCCGCAATCGCCAGTACCGCAACCCTCTTTCGCGCCGGTCAGGTTCAGCTTGTCGCGCAGACAATCCAGCAGGGTTTCGCGCGGGTCGCACAGAAAATCGACCTCATCGCCATTCACGGTGGTCGTTACGTGGAGCTTGCTCATGCTTTCTCTCCCTTCGCGCGGGCATAGGCGATTTTCGCGGCGCGCTTGGCCAGAACGCCAGCGACCTCGGTGCGGAATGCGATCGTGCCGCGTTTGTCGTCGATTGGGTTACAGGCAGCCGAAGCGGCAGTGGCCAGTGCCTCCAGCGCTGCGTCGTCCAGCGTGCTGCCGATGATGGCCTTGGCACAGTCTTCAACCAGCAGGACGGTCGGCGCGACCGCGCCCAGCGAGACGCGGGCCTCGGTCACGGTATCACCGTCCAGACGCAGGCTGACACCCACGCCAACAACGGCGATGTCCATCTCGGTGCGCGGGATGAACCGCAGATACGCGTCACCCGCATTGTCCCCGCGCGCAGGGATGTTTACGGCCGAGATCACCTCACCCTTGGACAGCGAGGTCTTACCGGGTCCGGTTGGGATATCCTCGACAGCAACCTCACGGGTTCCATCTGGGCCGGTGACAGACACGGTCACACCAGCGGCAACCATCGCAGGCACCGAATCCGCCGCCGGAGAGCCATTACACAGGTTTCCGGTCAGCGTTGCCCGCCCCTGCACCTGCGTCGAACCGATCAGGTCCATCGCCTCAACCACGCCGGGCCAGTCGCGGCTCAGTTCAGCATGTTCGCTCATCTCGGCACCGGTTGCGGCAACGCCAAGGGTCCAACTGCCGTCTGCATTACGGGTGATGTCGCTGACACCGTCGATCTTCTTGATGTCGATCAGCGTATCGGGCGTGACCAGTTCCGAGCGCAACTGCACCAGAACATCCGTTCCACCCGCCAGAAAGCGGGTGACGCCCGTTGCGTTTGCAGCCAGAGCCGACGCCTCGGCAAAACTGGCGGGGCTGTGATAATCCATGAAAATACCTCGCACCTGTTAATCAGGGTTCACTAGGGTTCGGCAGGGACGTTAGTGCAGCGGCGCCCCAACGTCCATGGTTGGAGCGACCAATTTTTGAGATAAAAAAGTCGTTTCCTGACCTTGGCTCAGAGGTCAATCTCGATCACACCATCCGGCTGTGTCGCCCGGCTTTGGCACAGGATGATAGCGCTCTCACGTTGTTTCTTGGACAAAACGAAATCGCGGTGTTCGACCTCACCCGAAATCACGCCACATTTGCAGACCCCACAGATGCCATCGGCGCATTTCACATCCACGTGAATGCCTGCCTCGTTCAGCACCTGCGCTGCATCTTTGTCGGCGGGTACAGTCAGATCTCGACCCGATTTTGCCAGCCGCAAAGTGAAGGCGTGATTCTCATAGTCCGGCTGCTCGGGGACCGAGAAATACTCCAGATGCCGCGCTTCTTCGGGAAAGCCCTGACGCTCAGCCGCTTGCATAACTCCGTCCATGAAGCGATCGGGGCCGCAGGTATAGACGTGCCAACCGTCTTGATAACCCGACAGGACGGCTTCCAGATCGGCCCGCGTGCCTTCGTCCGAGAAATGATAGTGCACGCGATCCGCCCAAGGCATCGCTGCCAGATCCTTCAGATACCCCGCCCCGGCACGGGTACTGGCCGAATAGTGCAGCTGGAACGGTTTGCCCATGGCATACAGACGGTGAGCAAAGGCGATCATCGGAGTGATGCCGATCCCGCCGCCCATCAGGAAGGTCTTGGTTGCGCCCTCGTCCAGTTCGAAATGGTTGATGGGTTTCGAGATGAAGACCTTGCGCCCCTCGTTGAAAATGCGGTGCAGCAGAGCTGAGCCACCGCGTCCCTCATCCTCACGCAGCACGCCGATCTGATAGGTGGCGCGGTCTGCTGGATCGCCGGACATAGAGTACTGCCGCAGGAATTCCGGCGCGACCAGCACGTCCAGATGCGCGCCCGCCGTCCATTCGGGCAGTGGTGAGCCGTCCAGCGTCGAGAATTCATACTTGGTCACATCAGCAGTCATCTTGTCGACCTTGGTCAGCGCCACCCGCATCACCGGCGCGTCGCCCGCGATGGTATAGCGGTGGATCACCGACAGATCGCCCGCCGCCTTGCGCGCTTTGTATTCCTCGGCCGTGACCATGGCCTCATAGGCTGCGATCCCAGCCTCGCGGTCCATGGCGAACGGATAGGGCCAGGGGTGCGGTGCCAGATAGGCAGGGTAAACGGCCAGAGTCTGATCCTCGTATTTCAGGTCCAGGTCGGTTTGCAGATCGCGCCGGTTCAGCGGGTGCTCGGTCGGGCGATAGGCACCGTCCGGTTGCAGCTCCAGATCCCACCACCATTTCTTGACATCGTTCAGCCCGCCATTGCCCACCACATCATCCAACCGCGCCAGCGCGGGCGCGGCTTTGGGAATATTCATCGCGGCCCAGCGGAAGGGACGTTCCTTGAAGATGCCCTCAAGGTTCCAAGGGCAGGTCTTCATACACCGCCCGCACATCGCGCCGCCCGGCGTGGTCACGCGATAGGTGGCGCATTTCTGGCTGTCGGATTTCCAGATTTCATAGCCGTTGAACATCAGCTTCGGACCAGCAGTGATCGCACCCGAGGGGCATTCGCGGGCGCATTTGTTGCAGCTTTCGCAGAAGGTCTGCAGACCGAAATCGATCGGCTTGTCATGCGCCATCGGCATATCCGTCGTCACCGCGCCTGATTTCAGGCGGGGCCCCAAATAGGGGTTCAGGATCACCTCTCCGATCCGGCTAACCTCGCCCAGCCCAGACAACAACAGCAGTGGCGGCTGTAACACCTCGCCATCCATTACGGTATGCGCGCGGGCCTTATAGCCCAGATTGCGGATCTGTTGCGCGATCACTCCACCCAGTAACGAAAACCGCAGATAAGCGCGCATCGACTGCGCGACACTGATCCAGTCATCGCCGCTGGCGCCCTCCATAGTCTCATAACCCTGGTCGATGATCATGCTGATGGCCTGGTCATGGGGCGGCGTGATCTCCTCGCCCGTTGCATCATGCGAGTACCACGCCCAGTCCGGGCACCGGCTGAGGCCCACCGCATCGACCCCCAGAAAATAGGTAGCCGCCTTGATATTCGCGGCATTGCGCGCGGCGTCGGTTGGTGGCGCGGTATCGGCGCTTTCCCCATCCTGCAGCAACACGAACGCGCCCAGCGCGCGGCGTTGCGCGGTACTGGGCGCGGCCTTGCGCACGTAATACCCGCCCTTGGCCCCGTCTTGCAGATGCTTGCCCATATCCCCGAACTGCGCGCGAGCGAACATGTCGGCGCGCTTGGGGACGCGGGCGACGTTTTCCTCGTCGACATAAGTTGTAGGTTTTTTCACCCGCTTGAGGGTCTCAAACGGATGCGCCCCGTCCACATAGCGCCGTTTGGCATAAGGGTCGCGGTTCAGCGCGTTCTTGGCAAAGCCCGCGCCCAGCCACCACGCCGGGCCTTGGGTTCGAAACCACGGCTGTTGCGCCATGGGGAGCAGGGGCTGATCGTGGGCGATCTCCATCTCGGTCGTGACCGCAGCCAGTCCGAACCGTTTACCCAGCCACGGCGCGACCAGCTCTCCGTCTTCGACCGAACACAGCCCCGCCGCGACGGCCAGCTTACCCAGATCAACCTCGGAAGACATGACCGTATGCGCCCGGGCGTCAAAGCCCAGAATGCGGATGTAGTTGGCGATGACCACGGCGTTTTCGGTCGCCAGAAGACAAGCGCGGTGGTCTTGCGCATCCATGATCCAATCTGCGCCGGGCTCGTTGGGATCCGGGTCGCGGTTGTGTTCGTACAGAAAGACAATCGCATGGCGATGGGTGTCCATGGGGCGCGGTTTGGCCTCCATGCTTTCTTTCAGATCGGCCATGATCAAGTCGATCCCCGAAGCCAATGTCTTGGTCTGCCGTGTCTTCAGCGCATGGGCCAGACGGTCGATATCGGGGTTGCGGCGGGGTTCGGTCAGCAATGCCTCGGGCGGCAGAGGACCACACCCCATCATTGAGGCATCATTGAAATAGCCGAACGCTTTTAGATGGTTGGCACGACCGGTCAGATCGGCAGACACCTCGGACTCCACCGGATTCACGAACTCATCCCGGATCGTATCCAGCATAGCTTGAAACTCACCCATCGCATTGACAATGCTCTCAGGGCGCTCAGGGCGATGAAAGCTAAGCGTTGGCATGGGCATCACCTCGGAAAGATCAGGCAAATCCGACTGCCGTGCCAACCGTTCTAGCGGGTATTGCCCCATATGAACCGGGCGGTTCTTGTCCGAGAAAAAGCGGATTCCCATCGCGCACCTCCTGATGATGACAGTCACCTATTGCGCACTGGACTGCAAATCCATTCATGAATAATCATACACGTCATGAGGAAAACTGATTTTACTGATCTGGACGGTAAGGTCTTGCGCGTGTTTCTGACCATTCTCGAAGAAAGTTCGGTATCGAAAGCGGCCGACCGGTTGGGCGTGACGCAATCAGCGATCAGCCATACGCTGGCCAAATTGCGACAGGTTCTAGGCGATCCGCTGTTTGTCCGCTCGGGTCAGGGGCTGACCCCGACCGAACGAGCTTTGTCGCTGAAAGACCCAGCGCAAAACGTGCTGGATGCAATGCGGGCGCTGACCGAAGACCGCCCGTTTGATCCGATGCTCGAGGAAATGCAATTTCAGATCGCCACCAACGACATGCCGCGCGAACTGATCTTTCCCGAACTGCTGCGTGCCACACGGGCCGAAGGCGTCCGGTTGCGGCTCGGGTTCATACCCTCGGGCGTTCCCGATCCGGACTTGTTGCGCAGCGACCGGTGCCAGCTGATGCTGACGCCCCTGCCGCCTGATGGGCCGGACATCTTTCAGAAACGTATTCTCAGCAGCCCATTGATGATCTTTTACGATGCAGAACGACGCTGTCCGCCGGACAGTTGGCACGCCTACTGTGCGACTGAACATGTTGACGTTCGGTTTCCCGATGGCCGCAGTTCGCGAGCCGTGATGCGGGGCGTAGACCAAAGCCAGATCAGACCACCCACCGTCACCTTGCCTCATTTCAACGCCATCCCGTCCTTTGTGAAAGGCAGCGACCTGATCTCGACCGACACCGCGTTGATGAAACGCGGGCCACTGGCTGCGCTGGACTGCGCGCCCTTGCCGTTTAAATGCGAGCCGGTCTCAATCTACATGGTCTGGCATCAAAGGTCGGCAAATGATCCCGCTCATCGCTGGGTACGTAACAGGATCGAGTCCACCGCGCGCGCCCTTCAGACCTGAGATAAAAGCCATTTTTGCACCACCTTGACCAGTTCCGGTTGTCGGGGGCGTTTTGGCACGACGATGTGAAAACCGAGATCCTCGACCAATACGTCAGGCAGAGGTTGAACAAGGCGTCCTGACGCCAGTTCGGCCGCGACCAATGTCGCATTAGCAAGCGCTATCCCTTGCCCGGACACAGCCGCGTCAATGGCAAGGCTCGTCTGGCTAAAGTTCATCATTCGTGGCTTGCCGACGACTCCGGCCCGATCAAGGAACAGAGGCCAAAGACCGTGGGTGTCGTTCAAAAGGATTGCGCCTGACAGGTCCTGCGGCGCTTTGACTTTGTTGGCCATCGAAGGGCTACAGACCACAATGAATTCAGTGGAAAACAGAGGCACCGATGATAAGTCGCTGCCAAATGGGGCTCGACCCTGTCGCACGGCGATATCGACCCCGTCGCTTTTGAAATCTGCCAACCGCTCGCGCGCGTCGATCTGAACGGCGATATCCGGATAACGCGAGGAAAAGTCCTTTAGCCGTGGCACCAACCATTTCGACGCGAAACTGGGTGTGACCGAAATCGTAACATGTCTGTCGCCGGACAGATCAGTGACCGCCTCTTCGATCAAACGAAAAGCGCGGCGCAGAGGGGCATGAAACCTGCGTCCGGCTTCGGTCAGCGCAAGGCCACGCGGCAGGCGATCAAACAGCTTCTCGGCCAATCGCGCTTCTAGTCCGCGCACCTGTTGGGCAACCGCCCCTTGCGTCACGCCCAGCTCTTCTGCTGCCAGTCGAAAGTTGAGATGTCGCGCCGAGGCTTCAAACGCGCGCAGGGCATTGAGCGGGGGTAATGCGGTCATATAACTATCCTGTAGATTTTCTACAGCATAGAAACAGAAGAACTGATTAGTCAAATGCGCCGACGAGGCGCATTTTCGGGTCATCAACAAACGGAGAGATCAAATGACCAAAGTGGCGCTTATCACAGCCGGTGGCAGCGGAATGGGTGCGGATTCCGCCCGGCGGCTGGCTGCAGACGGTTTCAAGGTCGGTATCCTGTCCTCTTCGGGGAAAGGCGAGGCACTGGCGCATGAATTGGGCGGTGTTGGCGTGACCGGTTCAAACCAATCTACAGAGGATCTGCAAAAGCTGGTCGACGCCGCGATGTTCCATTGGGGGCGTGTCGACGTTCTGGTCAACTCGGCCGGGCATGGACCCCGCGCGTCGGTACTGGAGCTGACGGACGAGGATTGGCACACAGGCATGGACGTCTATTTCATGAACGCCGTTCGCCCCACCCGTCTGGTTACACCGATCATGCAAGCGCAAGGGGGCGGGTCGATCATCAACATCTCGACTTTCGCCGCCTTCGAACCGGACCCGGTCTTCCCAACGTCTGGTGTATTCCGAGCCGGACTGGCAGCCTTTACCAAGCTGTACTCGGACCAATACGCCGCCGACAATATCCGCATGAACAATGTCCTGCCCGGCTTTATCGACAGCCTGCCCGAGAAAGAAGAGTTCCGCGCCCGTATCCCGCTGGGCCGCTATGGGCGCAGCTATGATGAGATCGCCTCGGTCGTGGCAATGCTGGCATCCGAAGGCGGAGGCTACATCACGGGGCAAAACATACGCGTAGACGGTGGCATCACGCGATCCGTCTAGGATTAGAACCGCGCCTTAATCAGATGCGTAAGCGCCGCGCCTGTCTCGAAATAGGCGCGCCGCAGGCCGGTCCAACTTTCCGAGTACTCAGCAACTGCCGGGACAGGCAGCAGACCCGGATCGTTGCGCAACAGGCTTTTGGCCATTTGACGGCCAAAAACGGTACCCGGGCCGATACCACGGCCCGAGAACCCATGCGCTGCCAAGGCATTCGGGCCAATCTGCGTGATTTTGGGAATATGGTCCGACGTCATCGCAATGCGACCATGCCAACCTTGGGTCAGGGGCTGGTCGGACAGCTGCGGATAAAGCTCGGCCATCTTGCGTCTGATCCACGCCCTGTGGGCCCCGCTACCTGCATGCCCCAGATCGCCCATCGCCCCGATGATAAAGCGTCCCTCGTGATCCAACCGGAACGAGGTCATGATCAGGCCAGTATCCCAGGCACCCTCGCCTTGGTGCAGAATACTGGCGCGCAGGTTGTCCGAAAGCGGGGCTGTCGCGAACTGAAAATAGTAAACCGGTACATATGCAGGCGCCGTTCCGGGCAAACCCCGGTGATAAGCGTTTGTCGCCTGGATCAATGCTTTGGCCCGAACAGTACCTTCTGCTGTGGTCAACACCCACACATCGCCGTCACGCGACAGCGATTGAACCGGGCTTTGCGTAAAGACCTGCGCCCCCGCCTCAACTGCCGCACGCGCAAGCCCGCGGACATAGTCCAACGGCTGGATCGTCCCCGCACGCGGATCAAAAACCGCACCGTGAAAAGCCGCGCTACCGGTGCGCTGGCGGGTTTCGTCGGCTGACAAAAGCTCAATCGGGGCACCGGTCGCGCTGAGTTGTGCATGACGGTTTTTCAGGTCCTTAAGCCCGGCAGGCGAATGCGCACAATGCAGGGTACCGTTGCGCACGGGCGCGCAGTCGATCCCATGTTGCTGGATCAGGTCAAACACATCGCCCGGCGCAGCCCCCAAAAGGTCGATAAGGCGGTCGCCTGCCGCCTCTCCCAAAAACGCACGAATTTCGTCCGGTGGCAGCCACAGACCTGCATTGGCAAAGCCGACATTTCGGCCCGATCCACCATGCCCGATTTCCTGCGCCTCAAGCAGAGCAACCGATGCGCCGGACTGCGCCGCGGTCAAAGCCGCTGAGCAGCCAGTGTACCCACCACCGATCACAGCCAGATCAACCGTCAGATCACTGGTCAAAAGGCTACTGGCAACGTGCTCCTTACTGGTATTCAGCCAGAGGGACTGGTCATGGTCGCTCACGTCGGGCTCCTTGCGAATAAGCAGATCATCAAGACTGTGTCAGCCGGTTGCAAGTGCGCGCTGATCATCGCGGCCCATGGCAATCAGGAAGGGTTGCGCGTCCTGCCGCGCCTGAAACGCGGGTTTGTCCGCCAAGCCGCGCCAATCCGCCAATACCAGAGACTGTGCCACTGCGCCCCCAAGGGTTGCCCCAGGTCCAGCAACGATAAACAGGTCCGGTGCAAATTCGCGCGCTGCGGTTTGGATGGCGCGGGTGAAGTCATAAGGTTCGGTGACTTGGTGACCTAAAGTGTAGTTCCACAACGCTTGCGTATCCGTCGCTGCAGGCCACCAGATTTTGCCGCGTCCGTCGATCAGAGGGCGCTCGGGCTGGCCAAACAGGTCGGCCCCCAACCGCGCGCGGCCCTCGGCGGCGACCGGGGCTTGCAGCGCCGTGTGAAACGCTGCGTGATTGGCCAGACGCATCGGGAACCGGTCCTGCAGGGCGGGCTGAGACGCCTCGAACGCAGTCAGCCCCGCCTCATCCCCGGCCAGAACCAGCATCCCGCCCAGATCAATCGACAGGCCAACCGTGTGGCCGTCCTGCGCATTGATCCGCGCGACCTTGGCCAGCAACTCCTCCTTCCGAGCAGGGTCGTTTACCCAGTCGTCACCGATGAACGGATAGACCAACTGCCCGCCGATCAGGTGATCCTGCATAAGCGTACCCATGGTGTTCACCACCCGAAACCCGTCCTGCGGCGACAACGCCCCGCCCGCAGCAAGCGCGCTGTACCAGCCCATCGAGTTCCCCGTGACCGCAACAACCTCGATATCATCAGCCACGGCCTGCGCATCCGCCAAAGACGCCGCATAGATCAGAGCCGAAGCCACATCCCCGCGCGAATAGGTACTGACCGTGAACCGGTCGGCCCCATCTAACGCAGTCACAGCCTGCTGCCCCGCCTCGGCACGCAGGGCGTCGAAGCTGTGAAACAGGTCCATCCGCTGCGCGTGGTGACGGTGCAGATAGCCCAGCTCGGGCTTGTTATAAGTGCCTCGACCGGGGCAGATCAGAACAGCGGTACGGGTCATGCGCGGCCTCCGGTTAGGTTTAATGCGGCGGCCACAATCCCGTCTTTTGACGGCAAAGGGGCTGCATAGGCGGGGCCGGTTGCTATGAAACTATCCTCGGCGACAACACGGGCGATTGGGGTGGCGGGACTTTCTTCGACGAAGAAAGTCATCAACGCCTCAGACTGGCTGCCGGTGCGACGACATTCATCGACGACCAAAACATGCGCGCATGTTTTGGTGGCCGCGCGCAGGGCATCCATCGGCAACGGGGCCAGCCAGCGCAGGTCGATGATCCGCACGTTCAACCCCGCCGCTTCCAACTCAGGCAGCGCCTGTTTCGACAGGTAATGCCCGTTGCCATAGGTCACGATGGCCAGATCAGTGCCGTCGCCATGCACCCCCACCTCACCCAGCGCGATCCGTCGATCCGGCGCGGGATAAGTCGTCATCCAGCCCCCATCCTGCGCCTCATGCAGATCACGCATGGGATAAAGCGCAATGGGTTCCAAAAACACAACCACCCGTTGTTCCTCGCGCGCCAATCGCACGCATTCGCGCAGCATCTGCGCCGCATCCTCTCCTGTCGAGGGGCAGGCTATGATCACCCCCGGAATATCGCGCAGCACGGCCAGCGAGTTGTCATTGTGGAAATGCCCGCCAAACCCTTTCTGATAGCCCAAGCCAGCAATCCGAACGACCATAGGGTTGGTGAATTGGCCGTTGGAAAAAAACGGCAGCGTCGCGGCCTCACCCCTGATTTGGTCCTCGGCATTGTGCAGATAAGCGAGGAACTGGATTTCGGGGATCGGCACAAACCCGTTATGACCCATGCCAATCGCCAACCCTAAAATCGACTGCTCGTCCAGCAGCGTGTCGATTACCCGGTCCGGCCCGAACCTCTGTTGCAGCTTTTGCGTGACGCCGTAGACGCCCCCCTTGCGGCCCACATCCTCGCCCACGCAGACGATTTCGCCATGTTCCAGCATCAGATCAGTCAGCGCCCAATTGATCAGGCGACTCATGGGCTGAGGGTCATTCATTGCTCGCATATCCCCGCCAAACGCATCTGCGCGCGCCTCGGCGCCGGGTCCGTTGGTGGGTTTGCAATCGCGTTTGGGCGGGATCAGGCTGGCCATCACCTCGGCAGCGCCGCCCAGATGAGGGCGCGTGGCAGCCTCGGCAGCGATGCGATCGGTACGGGCGCAAGTGTCCTGGTATATCTTCAGCGCCTGATCAGGTGACAGTGCCCCGGCCTGATCCAGCAGGCGCACGGAATGCAGCAAGGGATCGTTGGCCTCATCTGCCTCGACCTCGGATTTGGGCATATAGGTGGTGGGCACGTCAGCCCCCGCATGACCGTAAAGGCGCACGGTTTTCAGATGCAGGAAGGCAGGTTTCCGGCGGGCACGCACATAATCGGCGGCCTCTTGCGCGACGGCATAGGTCTCGTAGATATCCAGCCCGTTAGCCTGAAAATACGTGATGCCCGGGCGATGCTCCATCGAAGCCTGTATCCAGCCTTTGGGTGTTTTGACCGAGATGCCAATCCCGTTATCCTCACACACAAACAACAAAGGCAGGGGCGTTGATTGCACGCTGGTCCAGCCCGCCGTATTGATCGCCCCCTGCGCGGTCGAGTGGTTGACCGAGGCATCTCCGAAAGAACACATCGCAATGCCATCCTCGGGCAGTTCACGATGCTCGGGGTCATGCCGCCGCGCCGCGCCTAGGGAATAGGCCGCGCCGACCGCCTTGGGCAGATGGCTGGCAATGGTCGAGGTCTGCGGCGGGATCATCAACGCCTTGGACCCCAGCACCTTGTGCCGCCCACCCGAGGTTGGATCTTCGCTGGAACACGCGAAGCTCAGCAACATATCCCAAGCGATCTGCTGGCCCGGCACCTGCTCCGCGCGGGCGATCTGAAAGGCGGCGTCGCGATAGTGCAGAAACGCAATATCCGTTGGGCGCAGCGCGTGGGCCACAGCCGCCATCCCCTCATGCCCGGATGAGCCGATGGTATAGAACCCCTGCCCCGCCTTCTGCATTGCGCGGCTGGTGCGATCCAGCGCCCGGCTTAGCACCTGCGAGCGAAACAGAGATACCGCTTCGGGCGCAGTCAGTCCCGACTGAGGAGACGTACCATGGGGGAAATCGCGTTGCGCAACACGGGTCAGGAAATTCTCATGAACGATCTGAGCGCGATCCATTTGCGGGTCCTTTTGGTTCAACCTGGCGGCAACATCAGAAATACAGCGCCCCCTTCTTGCAGGCATTCAGCAGCTTAAGCAAAGGAAATGCCTGTGATGTGTATCGGACTGGCGCAGCGCAAATGCCAGTGATATTCCGTCCCAAAGGTATGAGGATTTGTCATATGATCGCGCCCCGTCGTTTCCTACCCTCAATCCCGTCGCTTCTGGCTTTGGAAGCGGTAGACCGGCTAGGCAGCGCCTCGGCTGCAGCCGAAGAGCTGTCGTTGACCCAAAGCGCGATCAGTCGACAACTCAAGGCAATGGAAGAGCAACTGGGCGTCGATCTGATTCAACGCAACCAGATGCGACTGAACCTGACGCCCGCGGCAAAAGAATATGTTCAGGTCGCCCGGTCCAGCCTGAGTCAGCTTGCTCAGGCGTCTCTGAAGCTGAAGGCCAACCCGACCGGCGGCTCACTCAATCTGTCGATTCTGCCAGCGTTCGGGATGCACTGGCTGGCCCCCCGCCTTCAGGATTTCGCCCGCAAACACCCCGAAGTCACCGTAAACCTGAACACGCGTCTTAGACCGTTTGAGTTTGAAAACGAACACTTCGACGCCGCGATTCACTTTGGCGGACGGACATGGGCCGGTGTGAACTACTTGCCGATCATGCGGGAAGATGTTCTGCCGGTCTGCGCGCCAGATCTGCTTCCGACACAGAACGATGACCCCGACTGGCTTTTGAGTGCACCCTTGTTGCACTTGGAAACACGGCCAGATGCTTGGGAAAGGTGGTTCGCTGTACAAGGTCGATCCGTTAGCGGTATTTCTGGCATGCTATTTGACCAGTTTTCGACGATGGGTCAGGCGACAATCCACGGGCTGGGGGTCGCGTTGCTGCCGACTTATTTGATTGAACACGACTTAAAAACGGGCAAACTGGTGCTTGCATGGAACGGCCCGAGTGTCAGCCTTGGCGACTTTTTTCTTGTCTGGCCCCAATCCCGAGCGGAATCTGAACCGCTCCGATCGTTTCGAACATGGCTACAGGATCAAATCTCTTTAGCCTGAACCAATACACAAGACTTACCGAGCAAAACCGCGCGGCCTTAGGCCTTGCGTCCTGCGGACAGCAGGGGCCGGGCAGGCGCGGGCTGCGCCCGCGCCTGCCCGGCCCAACGAAAGGAGATGTTTCTTCAGAAACGTCGACGACGGGCGGGAGTATCCCGTCGGGCTTTATGTGTCCAAGGAACGTGCGATGAGTTCCTTCATGATCTCATTGGTGCCACCATAGATCATTTGAACGCGCGCATCGGCGTAGAGGCGCGCGATAGGGTACTCCATCATAAACCCATAGCCTCCGAACAACTGCAGGCATTCATGCATGACTTCGTTCTGCACCTCGGAACCCCAATACTTGGCCATCGATGCCGTCGCTGCGTCCAGCGTTCCAGCTTCAAGCCGAGCGATACAGTCATTCACAAAGCTACGCAGAACCTCGGCTTTGGTTTTGCACTCGGCCAGTTTGAATCGTGTGTTCTGGAAATCCATAACCCGCTGACCGAAGGCTTTGCGCTCTTGCGTGTAACGCACCGTCTCGGCAATCGCGAAGTCGATCGCGCCAAGTGCGATGATCGCAATCGTCATACGCTCCCACGGCAACTGCTTCATCATTTGATAAAAGCCCTGCCCTTCTTCCGGGCCGATCAGGTTGGTCATCGGCACCTTTACGTCCTCGAAGAACAGTTCGGCCGTGTCGTTGCCCTTCATCCCCAACTTCTTGAGGTTGCGCCCCTTCCGGAACCCGTCCGCGCCTCCGGTCTCGACCGCCACCAACGAAACACCTTTCGAGCCCAGCGATTTGTCCGTTTTTGCTGCGACAAGGATAAGATCAGCCGACTGACCGTTAGTAATAAAGATTTTCGAGCCGTTTATGCGGTATGAATTGCCATCTTTATCGGCAGTTGTCCGAATACCTTGAACATCGGAACCAGTGCCGGGCTCAGTCATCGCCAACGCGCCGACCATTTCACCCGAAGCCAGCTTGGGAAGCCATTTTTGCTTTTGCTCTTCGCTGCCATAAGCGGTGATGTAATGGGTCACAATCGATTGGATCGGGTAACCCCATCCACAATCTCCGTGCGACGCCTGCGCGTACATCGTAACCGCGTCGAAACCAGGACCGCCCCCGACACCGCCATGTTCCTCGGAAATCGACCCGGCCATAAGACCCATTTCCCCAGCCTTGTGCCAGAACGCTCGATCAACTTGCCCCTGATCGCTCCAGCGTTCGGCGTTGGGGACCAATTCATCCTGCATGAAACGGTCCGCCATCTCTGCGAACATCCGATGCTCTTCGGTTACCCAATTGGCGGCATTCGTAAACAAAGACATTTCGTGTCCCCTCAAGTCAGTTTCCTTGAAGGTAACCCCCGCGATCCGGCAATCCAATGCGCCAGGAGCTTTGCTACGCAACGTCTTTTAAACGTAACGCCTCAGACCGGCAGCGCATTCGCCAATAACACCCGCGCTGCTTCCTTGGCGTCGCGCGCAGGATCACAGCTTTTCAGCAGAACAGCAGTGACAATCGCGCCTTCTTTCAACAGCAGAATCTGACATCCCAGCTTTTCAGGCTCGCGGGCGCCTGCGTCGCGGGCCAAATCAGTGAAATATTCGAGCAGCAGACGTTTGTGCTCGGCTGCTTCCAGATGGATGGGGTGGTCTTTGTCCTGATATTCGGCTCCGGCTTTGATGAACATGCAACCGCGATAGCCGTCCTCTTCAAACCACTCTCCCAAGGCATCGAAACTGGCCAGCAGTTTTTGCGCGGGCGTTTCGGCAAGCGCATCGATCCTGCCATAGAACCAGTTGCGGAAATTCTCATCCCGCAAGCGCAAGGCGGCAACGATCAATTCCTCTTTGGTTCGGAAATGCTTGTACATCGAGGTCTTCGACACACCCGTCTCTGCCACCAGTTTGTCCATACCGGTGGCGTGAAAGCCATCCCGGTAAAAAACCTGCAGAGCATTGCGGACCAGCTCGTCGCGTTTGTTCGGGCGCATGATTCGGCTCCTGAGTGTACTGATCAGTACATAACCATGGTTTCATTTCGCGACAAGATTGCCGGGAACTCAACCCCTGAAGCCTTTAAATTATAGCTCTTTAAAGGTCATTCAAAAATTTTCTCAAATTGAGACTTGCAAAAGTTTACCGATCAGTACACATTGACTTCAAGATGTACCGATCAGTAAACCTTGGAGCTAGACGATGAAACGCCGCAACAGCCCATTTTCCCCTCAGTATGTCCCCTTCCTGTTGACCCTTGCGCTGCTTGCCGCCGCACTGACCTGAAAGACCAAGATATGAGCCGACCCCCTCTGCCACCCTTCACCCTTGAGACCGCCACACAAAAAGTCCGTATGGCGGAAAACGGCTGGAACAGCCGCGACCCCGATCTTGTGACACCCGCCTATACCGAGGACAGCCAATGGCGGAACCGCGCCGAATTCTTGTCGGGCCACGAAGACATCCACGCCTTCCTGACCCGCAAATGGAACAAAGAGCTCGACTACCGGCTGATAAAGGAACTGTGGGCATTTACGGAAAACCGAATTGCCGTACGCTATGCCTATGAATGGCATGACGATAGCGGTCAGTGGTTCCGGTCCTATGGCAACGAGAACTGGGAATTTGCCGAAGATGGCCGGATGGCCAAACGCCACGCCTCGCTGAATGACCTGCCGATTGACGAAGAAGATCGTCTGTTTCACTGGCCCCAAGGCCCCAGACCCGAAGACCACCCCGGCCTGTCTGATCTGGGTCTCTAGAAAGGATCACCCATGCCCCGCGCCTTTTCTGAACTGACCTTTACTCCCGCCGTCCGCGCCCATCAGGAAAGAATGGGATCGGCCAAGACCTATGCCAAATTCATAGAAAGCGGGCCACAACAGGGGCATCAGATCGGCCCTGCGGAAAAAGCGTTTATCGAGGCGCGGGACGGGTTTTACCAATCTACTGTGTCCGAGACCGGTTGGCCCTATGTGCAATATCGCGGCGGGCCAATCGGGTTTCTAAGGGTGCTTGGGCCGACAACCATCGGATACGCCGATTTCTCGGGCAACAAACAGTATATCTCTCGCGGGAATTTGGACGGAAACGACCGGATTGCCATGATCCTGATGGATTACGCCAACCAACGGCGGTTGAAAATACTGGGTCGGGTCGATTTTACCGAAGGCGAAGCCGCCGCCAGCCTCTATCCCAACGGAGCGGAAACGCCCGCGGAACGCGCCGCGATCATCCGGGTCGAGGGGCTGGACTGGAACTGCCCCCGCCATATCACACCTCGCTTTACCGAGGCCGAACTGCGCCCCCATCTGAACACGCTTGGTCAGCAATTGGCGCAACTTCAGGCCGAGAACGAAAAATTAAAACAGGAACTGGCAAAACGGGGCTGAACCGAATTGCGATCCGCCCTCACATTGGAAACAGGGATTACCATCATGCTGCGTTCGACACTGAACCTCGCCAGTTTCTGCCTTTTTGGCATGTTTATGTGTGTGGCCATTCTGATGCTGGGGTTTTTCGCGTCTCCAGAAGCTGTCCGCAGCGCGCCGCCCGCCCAATACAACTCGCTTTTGCTCGAGGTTTTTTCAGATCGCTGACCCCAAACGCATGGCAGCTATGCGTTGAAAACCCACGCAACCCCTTGACCTTCCCGTGACTGGAACCCCCATTTAAAGGAACGAAGATCTACACGGGATGAGTCGGATGACAGCCGTACACGAAACCAGGCTGAACATAACCGGAATGGGATGCGCATCATGCGTGGGACGTGTCGAAACGGCCCTGCGCGCCGTGGATAGCGTGACCGATGCTTCGGTGAATTTCGCAACCAAAGTGGCGCAGGTTACCCACGACGGCCCGATCACCCGGCTAACCGATGCGCTGGACGCCGCCGGATATCCCGCCGCAACAGCCACAGCATCGCTGAAGATCGAGGGGATGAGCTGCGCCTCGTGCGTGGACCGGATCGAGCGTGTCTTGCAGGCCGACCCGGCCGTGATCAGCGCCCAAGTCAACCTCGCTACCGAAGGCGCAACAATTCAGTACGTTGAGGGGGCCAGCGATCCCTTAGCCTTGGCCAGGCTATGCACTGACGCGGGTTATCCAGCGCATGTCGCGCCGGTGGATGAGGGAGCGACGGATAAGGCGCAAGAAGCCACAGCACTGACGCGCACGACCCTCATAGCTGCGGTACTCGCTCTGCCCGTCTTTGTCCTTGAAATGGGTGGGCACATGGTCCCGGCCTTTCATCACTGGGTGCATCAGACCATAGGGATGCAGACCAGCTATTTGATTCAGTTCGCGCTGACCACGGCTTTGCTGGCTGGGCCGGGAAGAGTGTTTTACGCAAAGGGTGTTCCATCCCTGTTACGCCGCGCACCGGATATGAATGCGCTGGTCGCGATGGGCACGGGTGCGGCTTACTTGTATTCGATTGTCGCCACATTCGCACCGGGTCTCCTGCCGCAAGGCAGCGCGAATGTGTATTTTGAGGCCGCCTCGGTCATCGTTGTCCTTATTCTTCTGGGGCGCGCGATGGAGGCGCGGGCCAAGGGCCGCACCGGCGCTGCGATCCGCAAATTGGTGGGCCTGCAACCAAAGACGGCTCGGGTTGAACAAGGTGGTGCCACTGTAGATCGTCCCATTGCCCAGATCGTGGTGGGTGACATTCTGCAAATCCGCCCCGGTGAACGCGTCCCAGTGGATGCCGTGGTGCTGGAGGGTACGTCATACATTGACGAAAGCATGATCAGTGGCGAACCCATTCCGGTCGGCAAAGCACCAGACGACCCGGTTGTGGGTGGCACGGTGAATGGCACCGGCGCGTTGCGCGTCCGTGCAACGCGGGTTGGGGCCGACACGGTCCTGGCGCAAGTCATTCGCTTGGTCGAACAGGCGCAGGGGGCTAAGCTGCCAATTCAAGGGTTGGTCGATAAGATCACTGCTTGGTTCGTTCCAACCGTGCTGGTCATTGCGCTGCTGACCATTGCGGTCTGGCTGATCTTTGCGCCCGCGCCGGCGCTGCCAATGGCGCTGGTCACCGGTGTTTCGGTCCTTATCATTGCATGCCCTTGCGCGATGGGTCTGGCGACGCCGACCTCGATCATGGTTGGCACCGGGCGCGCGGCTGAGTTGGGTGTTTTGTTCCGCAAGGGCGACGCGCTGCAACAGTTGCAGCAGGCAAAGGTGGTCGCGTTGGACAAGACTGGCACTCTGACACTGGGTCGGCCCGAATTGGAAAGCATCACCACCGTCAACGGATTCGACCGCGATGATGTTCTGCGTCTGGCCGCTTCGATTGAGGCGCGGTCCGAGCACCCGATTGCCACCGCGATCACGCGCGCCGGACCTGCGGATCTGCTGCAGCCAGTCGAGTTTGAGTCTCTGACCGGATTGGGCGTGCGGGCCGTGGTCGAAGGGCGCGAGGTGTTGATCGGGTCGCCTCGGTTTATGGATCAGGGTAGCGTGAACCTGTCTGAGCTGACGCCCGAGGCAGATCAACGCGCCGCCGCAGGGGCCACGCCTTTGTTCGTTGCCGTGGACGGTCGGGCTGCTGCTTTGCTGACGGTTTCCGATCCGATCAAGCCGGGGACGGCCGAGGCTTTAGACCGGTTGCACGCGATGGGCCTGACTCTGGCCATGGTCACAGGAGACAACGCACGTACAGCGCAAGCCTTGGCCGACAAGCTGGGTATAGATCATGTCACCGCCGAGGTTCTGCCCGACGGCAAACTAAAGGCGATCAACGCACTGCGCGACCGGTTCGGTGCGCTGGCCTTTGTGGGTGACGGTATCAATGATGCGCCTGCGCTTGCCTCTGCTGATACTGGAATTGCCATCGGCACGGGCACGGATGTGGCGATCGAAACGGCCGATGTTGTGCTGATGTCCGGAGATCTGCGCGGCGTCGCCAATGCGGTCGAGATCAGCCGCCGGACAATGCGCAACATCCGCCAGAATCTGGGTTGGGCATTCGGGTATAACGCAGTGTTGATTCCCGTCGCGGCGGGTGTTTTGTTCCCCTTCGGCGGACCGTTGCTGTCCCCGGCCTTGGCGGCAGGGGCGATGGCCTTGTCCAGCGTCTTTGTCGTGACCAACGCCCTGCGCCTGCGACGGGTGCGGGCCACGCTGCCCGAGCGGCAGACAGAACACCAACCTCAGACGGTGACCTCATGAATATCGGAGATGTTTCGGCCCGGACGGGCCTGCCCGCCAAGACGATCCGCTACTACGAAGACATCGGGCTGGTCAAACCACTGAGGGATAACAACGGATACCGTGTGTTTCGCAGCCAGGACGTGCACAAGCTGAACTTTCTGGGCCGCGCCCGCGCCTTGGGATTCACCATCGAAGATTGCCGGACCCTGATGGCTTTGTACGAAGACGAGACCCGCGCCAGCGCTGATGTGAAAAAAGTCGCGCGCGCGCATCTGGCGCAGATCGAGGCCAAAATCGCCGACTTGAATGCGATGCGGGATACGCTTGGTCATCTGGTGGACGCCTGCGCAGGCGATGACCGTCCAGACTGTCCAATCCTTCAAGATTTGGGTGGGAACCCTTAGCACAGGGTTGCCCTTTCCTCGCAGCTTTGATTTGTCTCTGCTGAACATTCCGGACTGCTGCGCTACGTGGTTGTCGGACAGCAGAGAGGATCTCCACATGGCAAAAGTCGCGTTTCTGGGTTTGGGTGTAATGGGCTATCCGATGGCCGGTCACCTACAGGCTGCAGGCCACGATGTCACCGTCTACAACCGCACCACAGCCAAGGCCGAGGCTTGGGTGGCCCAACATGGTGGATCAATGGGGACGACGCCGCGCGAAGCCGCTGAGGGCGCGGAATTTGTCATGGCTTGCGTGGGCAATGACGATGACCTGCGCATGGTCTGCACCGGAGCGAACGGCGCGTTTCACGGCATGTCCGAGGGGGCGATTTTTGTCGATCACACAACCGTATCCGCCAAGGTGACGCGTGAGCTCTACGACGCAGGCAAAGCCGCAGGTATCGCGTTTGTGGACGCTCCGATCTCGGGCGGTCAGGCTGGGGCCGAGAATGGGGTCTTGTCGATCATGTGTGGTGCGGATCAAGCGGCCTATGATGCAGCAGAACCGGTGATGCAGGTCTATTCCAAAATCTGTCGCCGCATCGGCGAAAGTGGCGCAGGGCAGATGACCAAGATGTGCAACCAAATCGCCATCGCCGGTTTGGTGCAGGGTTTGAGCGAAGCGCTGCATTTCGCTGAAAAGGCAGGACTGGACGGTCGCTCGGTCGTTGAAGTGATAAGCCAGGGGGCGGCCGGCAGCTGGCAGATGGCCAATCGTTACGAGACCATGCTGGACGACCATTTCGACCATGGTTTTGCTGTCGACTGGATGCGCAAGGATCTGGGGATTTGTCTGGATACGGCGGATGAGACCGGGGCATCTCTGCCTGTGACGGCTTTGGTCGATCAGTTCTACAAGGATGTGCAGAAGCTGGGCGGGGGGCGCTGGGATACGTCCTCGCTGATCAAGCGGCTGCGCGCTTTGGGGTAACGGGTCAGGGGGGCTGTCTGCCCCCCATCGCGCCGGGGCGCGATTCCCCCCGAAGGTATTTTTAGCCAGATGAAGAGGATCCCGTTTGCAAACGGGGCAGGTTTGGGAATGGAAAACATGACGGAGTTCTGGGCCGGTGCCTTGCGCCAGCATTGGGGTCTGGAGGCCAAGCTGACGCGGCTGGATGGCGAGTATGACCTGAATTTCATGGTCCATGCCACCAATGGTCAGGATTACGTTCTAAAGGTCATGCGCGCGGGCTGCGAGGCCGACTTCGTCGACTTGCAGGTCAAGGCGCTGGAGCATATCGCGGCTGAGGCGCCGGGTCTGCCGTTTCCCAAGGTTTTCCCTGATCTGAAAGGCCGTCTGCTGCCCGAGATTGCGGATCAGGACGGACAGCCCCGGTTGGTCTGGTTGCTGGAGCGTCTACCTGGCGAGTGCTACGCCAAGGCCGCGCCGAAGTCCGAGGCATTGATCCTGAAGCTGGGCCGTGCGTTGGGGGCGACTGACCGTGCGCTGGAAGGGTTTACCCATGACGGCTTGCAGCGCGCGGATTTCAAGTGGGACATGATGCAGGCGGGTTGGATCGCGGATCAGCTTGAGGCGATCTCTGATCCCGCGCGGCGCGCTTTGCTGGCCGGGATTTGTGCCGGGTTTGACGCGATATCGCCGGTTCTGTCCCGGCTTCCCAAACAAGCCATCCACAATGACGCCAATGACTATAACATTCTGGTCGAGGGTGAGATGGGCCAGCGGCAGAGCGTCTCGGGCCTGATTGATCTGGGGGATATGTGCGCGGCACCCCGCATCTGCGACCTGGCGATTGCCGGGGCATATATCGTGTTGGATCATCCTAAGCCCGAACGCGTGCTGACCGCTTTGGTGCAGGGCTATCACGCCGCGAACCGCTTGCGCACGGATGAGGTTGATCTGATCTGGCCGCTGTTGCGGATGCGGCTGGCGGTGTCGGTGGTGAACTCGACCCTAATGGCCATCGACAATCCCGATGATCCGTATGTGACCATCAGCCAGGCCCCCGCCTGGCGGTTTCTGGAGAACGCTTCGGTCAATGGCGGGTTGATGGCGGCGCGGCTGCGCGTGGCCTGCGGGCTGCCTGTGACGGATGGGGCCGAGCGCGTCCACGCCTATCTGACCGCTCATCGCGGTCAGTTCGCACCGATGTTTGGACAAGATCTGGTTGATCTTCCGATGGGGTCGCTGTCGGTGGAAAACTGCGTCTGGCCGCAGAACCCGTTTCATATGCCACTGGCCGAGGCCGCCCGCGTGGGCGAGGAATATGGCGAGGGCTTGTGGCTGGGATATTACAATGAGCCGCGCCTGATCTATGCCGAGCCGGGGTTCCGTAAGGGGCCGTGGAAAGCCTCGGACCGTCGCACGGTGCACTTGGCGGTGGATGTGTTCGCCCAGGCGGGCACCGTGTTGCACGCGCCGATGAGTGGACGGGTTGAGGCGGTGGAAAACCGCGACGCCCATCTGGACTATGGCGGCGTGGTGATCCTGCATCACGAAACGCCTGAGGGGGACGCGTTCTATACGCTCTATGGTCATCTGGACCCTGAGGTGTGCGATCGGCTGAAACCCGGTGATCCGGTGGCGCAGGGCGCTGCGTTCGCGCGATTGGGGGACGCCACACAGAACGGCGGCTGGGCCCCGCATGTGCATTTCCAGCTGGCGATGACCACGGACGGGATGCAGAACGACTGGCCCGGTGTTGGTGACCCCGATGAGATGGAGCTGTGGCACGCGGTTTGCCCCAACCCGGCGGCCTTGCTGAACCTGCCTGATGACAAGGTGTTCTATCAACCGACCGACAAGCAGGCGATCCTGCAGGGGCGGCACGACCATTTTGGCGGCAATCTCAGCCTGACCTATGACGATCCGGTCATGCTGGTACGCGGGTGGAAACACCACCTATTCGACGAATGGGGCCGCCCGTATCTGGACGCCTATAACAACGTCCCCCATGTGGGCCACGCCCATCCGCGTATTCAGGCCGTGGCGGCGGATCAGCTGAAACGCATGAACTCGAACACGCGCTATCTGCACCCGGCGCAGACCGCTTTTGCCGATAAGGTGCTGTCGAAACTGCCTGACCACCTTGAGGTCTGTTTTTTCGTCAATTCCGGCACCGAGGCGAACGAGCTGGCCCTGCGGCTGGCCCGCGCCCATGCCGGGGCCAAGGGGATCGTGACGCCCGATCACGGCTATCACGGCAATACGAATGCGGCGGTCGCGATCTCGGCCTATAAGTTCAATAAACCCGGCGGCGTGGGTCAGGCGGATTGGGTCGAACTGGTTGAAGTGGCTGACGACTATCGCGGATCATTCAAGCGCGACGATCCCGACCGCGCCACAAAATTCGCGGATCTTGTGGACCCTGCGATTGCCGCTTTGCAGGACAAGGGCCACGGTATCGCCGGTTTCATCGCCGAGACCTTCCCCTCGGTCGGGGGCCAGATCATCCCGCCCAAAGGCTATCTGCCCGCAGTATACGAAAAAATCCGCGCCGCCGGAGGGGTGTGTATCGCCGATGAGGTGCAGACCGGGCTGGGGCGTCTGGGTGAGTATTACTTTGGCTTTGAACACCAGGACGCGCTGCCCGATATCGTGGTGATGGGCAAACCGATCGGCAACGGACACCCCTTGGGCGTGTTGGTCACGACCAGGGAAATCGCCCAAAACTTTGACAACGGGATCGAGTTCTTCTCGACCTTTGGTGGATCAACCTTGTCCTGCCGGATCGGGAAAGAGGTGCTGGACATCGTCGATGACGAGGAGCTGCAGGACAATGCCCGCGTAATGGGCGCGCAGCTGATGGACGGGTTGCGCGGGATCGAGGCCGACTTCGGCTGTGTTGGCGACGTTCGGGGCATGGGTCTGTTTCTGGGGGTCGAGTTGATCGACCCGGGCGGCTCTGAGGGCACCGAGATTTGCAAATACGTCAAGAACCGGATGCGCGATCATCGCATTCTGATCGGCAGCGAAGGGCCAAAGGACAACATCCTGAAAATCCGCCCGCCCCTGACGATCGAGGCGGATGATGTCGACATGATCCTGTGGGCGCTGCGCGATGTGCTGACCGAGGTCGGTGACTATGCCCCTGCCCCCGCCTGCGATCACCACCATGCCGGTTGCGGGTGTTGCTGAATGAACAAACCCCCGGCCTAACTGGAACGGGGGTCTGAGCCTGACCAAGCTGTTAATGCAACACGGCAGAGGGGGTTACGTGGCCGGTCGAAGGAAGCGGGGCCGCGACTGACATGCGACGCAATGCCAGCGCCAATTCCTCGGACAAGGCAGCAAGGGCGGGCGCGAAATCCGGACGGACGATAAGCGCCGCCAACATCATTGTGTCTTCCCGCGCACCTTCCGAGGCTGCGGCGATCATCTGCGCGAAACAGTTCTCATCCGCGCCCAGACAGGAACACCCCAGTCCGTGGCGGATCAACGGTCGTCTGCCATGATGAGCACAGAGTGAACACAAGCGATCCATAACACTCATCGCAACGCTGTCCTGATCGGATTCTTGCGCCAAACCATCTGCGCGCGCCAACGCTGCATCGCTCCACTGCCGCAAGTACAGAACCGCGCTGGCTTCAATAGGGCTAAGGTCTGTCAGTCGACCAACGGTAGCCCCGCCGCGGGCAAAACGCGCGCTCATTTCGTCAGGATCAGTTTACCAGCGCGGGTGATGCGCAGGGTGTAAAGCTGATCACCCAGCTCAATATGAGCCAGATTTCCGCCTTTCGTCAGTTCTTCGGCTTTATGTGCCGGCAGCATGGATACGGGGTAGGATTGCGTGGGGTTCGGGTTCTGCACATTCATCAGGTCAACTCCAGAGGGTCACGGGCGAAAGGCCGATTTCTGTTCGCGTTTTCAGTGGCTGGCTGACCCGAGTCCGGGTTGGCTTGGTGTCTTGATCCTTAATCTGATAATTTTACTCAGGTATGTCAAGCGTCAAAATCATACCTCATTCATCCGCGTGGAATTGCGCTGCTTTGGCGATCGGGCTAAGTCTGATGCGACAATTCAAACGCCCGAGGTTTTCCATGACTGCAACGCTCATGTTCGATCTGGACGGAACGCTGATCGACAGTTTGCCTGATATCGCGGCCGCCGCGAACCGCATGCTGCAGGACGAGGGGCGCCCCTATCTTCCACAAGATACAATCCAGCAATTCGTTGGGAATGGCCTTCCCAAATTGGTCGAACGTGTCATCAGGCATTGCGACATGCCACTTGATCGCCATGCAGAACTGACTGAGCGTACACTTGCACATTATTCCGCCGCATCCAGTGCGCTGACCGTGCCCTATCCCGGTGTTTCCGAGGCGCTACAGCAGCTGCGCGATATGGGATGCGTATTAGGCATTTGCACCAACAAGCCCGAGGCCCCCGCCCGCGATATTCTGCGGGATTTGGGCCTCGCCCATCATTTCGAAACCGTCTTTGGCGGTGATACTCTGAACACACGCAAGCCCGACCCCGCGCATCTTCACGCCAGTTTCGACGCAGTCACCCCGACCGGTCCGCGTCTGTTTATTGGCGACAGCGAAGTCGACGCCGAAACCGCGCGACGTGCGCAGGTTCCGTTTCTGCTGTTCACCGAAGGGTATCGGAAGTCACCCGTATCCGAAATCCCGCATGCACTTAACTACGACCACAACGAAAAGCTGCCCTCGTTGGTCCAGCAAGCGATATCGAAGCTGGAAGAAACGGCCTGATCCAAGGAACTGAGGGGCCGGCCGAGGGGGTAAGAAGCCAGCCCCTCAAAGGGGGAAATGTCCTTGGTAAAACCTTGGATGCTTTACAGTTAAGGTATTTCGTATTTGCAAGATATTGGGGGTTTCCCGTAGAGGCCGGAAAACCTCCAACCGTCGTTCGAATTCAATCGCTCTTTTTGCAGTCCTGAAACAACTAAGGCGAAGTGGTTCCCCACCCCGCCTTAACGCTTTGCAACGGATTGTCTGGATCAGATCGCCAAATATTCCTCACGCAGTTGCGTATTCTCCAGCACTTCGCTGGCAGTGCCGTCAAACACGATACTACCTGTATCCAGGATGATTGCGCGGTCGGCTAGTTCCAATGCACGCACGGCGTTTTGTTCAACGATGATCGTGGTCATGCCCTGTTGCTTTACGTGGATCAGAGTCTTTTCGATCTCATCCACGATCACCGGGGCCAATCCTTCGTAGGGCTCGTCCAACAGCAAAACCTTGATGTCGCGTGCCAATGCACGCGCTATGGCCAGCATTTGCTGCTCACCACCTGACAGGGTCACACCCTCTTGCTTGCGTCGCTCGCCAAGACGGGGGAACAACTCGTAGATACGTTCAAGCGACCAGCCAATTGGTGGCGCAATCTGAGCAAGTTGCAGGTTTTCCTCGACCGTCAAGCCAGGGATGATCCGGCGATCCTCGGGGACAAGACCAAGACCTGCCGCTGCGGCCTCGTAGCTTGTTTTGTTGTGCAGAGGCTGGTGGTCAAGCCAGATCTCGCCATGGCGCACTTCGGGGTCACCAAGACGCGCGATCGAGCGTAGGGTCGAGGTCTTACCAGCCCCGTTCCGGCCGAGCAGAGCCAGAATCTCGCCCTCGTGCACGTTGAAGCTGACACCTTGAACGATGTAGCTTTCGCCGTAGTACGAATGCATATCCCACACCGAAAGAAAGGCGGGCGCAGTTGTGGCCATATTGGCGTTTTTCGAAAAGTCCGGTTTCTGATTCATAGCTTTTCCTTACGCTGCCTCGCCCAGATAGGCTTCGCGAACCTTGGGGTTACCGCGAATGTTCTCTGGCACGTCTTCCACTAAGGGTGTGCCCTGTGCCAGCACGGTAATCCGTTCGGCAAGGCTGAAGACCACATGCATATCGTGCTCAATGATCGCGATGGTGATGTCGCGTTCATCCTTGATTTGTTTCAGCAGGTCGATCGTGTTGTTGGTATCGGCCCGCGCCATTCCGGCTGTCGGTTCATCCAGCAGCAACAGACGCGGGTTCTGGCTAAGGCACATGCCGATCTCAAGCCGACGCTTGTCACCACGCGACAAGGAAGCGGCGTGCATTTCGCGCTTGTCGGCCATGTTCATCTCGACCAGCATCGCTTCGGCCTGTTCGACGATGTCCTTTTCATTGGCAATCGTCTCATAGGCGTGCATCCGAAACGCCCCGTCTCGCATGGCGAAAATCGGGATCAGCATGTTCTCCATCACAGTCAGCTCACCGAATATCTCGGGGGTCTGGAACACACGGCTGATGCCCATCTGGTTGATCTGAAACGGCTCGAGCCCTAGCACCGAATTGTTGTCAAACAGGACCGACCCGGTATCCGGCATCAGTTTACCCACAAGACAGTTCAGCAGGGTCGACTTGCCGGCGCCATTGGGGCCGATGATGGCATGAACCGAATTTTCCTCGACGTTCAGGTTCACGTCCGTCAGCGCCTTTAGGCCACCGAAGCGTTTACTGACGTCTTTTACACGTAGAATTGCCATAGTCGCCTCCTTTATTCCGCTGGCTCGGTTTTGCCCGAAGGCGCATCATCCGCACCGGATTTCCGACGTTTGAACCAGTTCGATACCCGCTGTCCGCCTTCGACAAGGCCGCCAGGCAGATAAATCACCACCAACATGAACAGGATACCCAATGTCAGGTGCCAGCCTTTGCCGATGAACGGGTGGATGATGAACACCACCGCGTCCTCCAACCCGTCGGGCAGGAAGGCAAACCAGCTGTGCAGGACGTTATCGTTGATTTTCGAGAATATGTTCTCGAAATACTTGATGAAGCCCGCGCCCAGAACCGGACCGATCAGCGTTCCGGTACCGCCAAGGATGGTCATCAGAACCACCTCGCCCGAGGCCGTCCACTGCATCCGCTCGGCCCCGGCCAGCGGATCCATCGCGGCCATCAGGCCACCAGCCAGACCGGCATACATGCCAGAGATCACAAAGGCCGCCAGCGTATAGGGTTTCGAGTTCAGCCCGGTGTAGTTCATCCGCTGCTGGTTCGACTTCACCGCCCGCAGCATCATCCCGAAAGGCGACCGGAAAATACGGATCGCCAGATAAAACACGACCATCATAACCACCGCACACAGGTAGTAGCCTGCGTTGAAGTCAAAGCTCCACGCGCCTATGTCCAGCGTATAAGTCGCGCGCATGGGTAATCCGAACAGGTGCGGCAGGTCGGGCGCATTGGCCCCCTGCAGGATCTGCGGGTCATCTGCATAGACCTGAAGGCCAGTCTCCCCGTTGGTCAGGTTGAATTTGGGGTTCGACAGCACCGAATAGGCCAGCGCAAAGCTCATCTGTGCGAAGGCCAGCGTCAGGATCGAGAAATAAATCCCTGACCGCCGCAGGCTGACATAACCGATCAGCAAAGAGAACAACCCAGCGATCACCACGCTCAGCGCGATGGCGGGGATGACGTTATAGCTGAGCAGCTTGAACATCCAAACGGCCGAATACGATCCCACGCCCAGAAAGGCCGCATGGCCGAAGGACAGGTATCCGGTCAGGCCAAACAGGATGTTGAACCCGATGGCGAAGATGCCAAAGATCACGAACCGCTGCATCAGGTCGGGGTAGCCCGCGTTGAACTGCGCCATGGCGCTGTCCGCCGGGAACGGGTTCAGGATGAAGGGGGCCAGCAGCGTCAGAATCCCAACGATGATCAGCAGCCCGGTGTCTTTCTTGTTCAGTCCAAACATGGATTAGTCCTCCATCACGCCTTTGCGCCCCATCAGCCCGCGTGGCCGCAGCAGCAGCACGATGATGGCGACAAGGTAGATGATGATCTGGTTGATGCCCGGAATCGTGGTCGTGGCCCAAGTGGTCGAGGCAAAGCTCTCGAGGACCCCCAGCAAGAACCCCGCCAACACGGCACCAGGCAGCGATCCCATGCCACCTACAACAACCACAACAAAGCTAAGTACCAAGAAGTCCATCCCCATGTGGTAGTTCGGCGGATTGAGCGGCCCGTACATCACCCCGGCCAGTCCTGCCACCGCAGCAGCGATCCCGAACATGATGGTAAATCGGCGGTCGATGTTAATGCCCAACAAACCTACGGTTTCCCGGTCGGCCATACCTGCGCGAACAACCATGCCGAAGGTGGTGAATTGCAGGAACGAGAAGACTGCACCGATAATGGCAACCGCAAAGCCGAAATAGACCAGACGCCAGATCGGATAAATGATTGCGTTCGGATCGAACCCGATCATGGTGCCCAAATCGATAGAGCCATTGAGCGCTTCGGGCGGCGGGGTCTGGATCGGGTTGGCCCCGAAGAAATACTTGACGACCTCTTGCAGTACGATAGCCAGACCAAATGTCACAAGGATCTGATCCGCATGGGGGCGTTTGTAGAAATGCTTGATCAGCCCGCGCTCCATCACGTAGCCGACCAACAGCATGATCGGGATCGCGAACAAGATCGCCAGAGGCACCGACCAGTCGATGATTGACGCACCGACCTCAGGGCCGAACCATGCCTCGACATAAGGTGTCTCGACCTTCAGCGGATTACCCAGAAAGTCCGTCTGGGTTTCGTCGATGGTCTGAAAGCTGAGGCTAAACAGCTTTTGAAGGGTAACAGCACAAAAAGCGCCGATCATGAACAGCGCCCCGTGGGCAAAGTTCACAACACCCAGCGTGCCAAAGATCAATGTCAGCCCTAGCGCGATAAGCGCATATGCCGATCCCTTATCGAGCCCGTTTAGGATTTGAAGAAGTATGGCGTCCATTGTCCCCCCCCTTTTATTGCCTTCAAGGCAGGCTCCCCTGCGTCAGCAGGAGAGCCCAGTTTCAGGTACAAGAATTTTCGTCGAAAATTCTGAGGCGCGGATTATGCGCCCGAGTTACAAGAACCCAGGTCACCGCCGGCGAACATCGGATGATCAGGTGCATAGGTCACCTGTTCGACCGGGGTCACTTCGACGATTTCCAGCGTGTCATAGGCGTTTGTCGGGTTTTCGTTGCCACGCACGACCAGCACATCTTTGAAGCACTGGTGATCTTCGGCGCGGTACAGTGTCTTACCGTTGCCCAGACCGTCGAACTCGAACCCTTCCAGCGCTTCAACAACGCCACAGGGGTTGAACGTACCCGCACGCTCGACCGCATCGGCATATAGCAGAACCTGCGCATAGCAGGTCTGGGCCGAGTTGGATGGCGGCTTGCCGTACTTTTCACCGAAGGATTTCACGAAGGCCTTGGTGCCCTCATCCTGCAGCTGCCAGTTCCAGTTCATCGAACCCAGCACGCCCTTGATGTTCTCGCCCGCACCAGCGGCCATCAGTTCGGAATACAGCGGCACGACAATCTTGAAGTCCTTGCCGTTGGCCACCTTGTCCAGCAAGCCGAACTGAATCGCGTTGGTCAGCGAGTTCACCATGTTGCCGCCATAGTGGTTTAGAACCAGAACATCCGCGCCCGAGTTCAGAACCGGAGCGATGTAGGACGAAAAGTCCGTTGACGCGAGTGGTGTTTTGACTGTGTTGACCGTTTCCCATCCCAAGGCTTCGGTCGAAGCAACAATCGACTCTTCCTGGGTCCAGCCCCAGTTGTAGTCAGCTGTCAGGTGATAAGCGCGGCGTTCCTTGCCCATCTCAGCCGCCAGAACCGGCGCCAGCGCGGCACCCGACATATAGGCGTTGAAGAAGTGGCGGAAACCGTTGGCTTTCTTGTCTTTACCGGTGGTGTCATTGGCATGGGTAAGACCCGCCATAAAGATCACGCCCGCCTCTTGGCACAGACCCTGAACCGCAACGGCCACGCCCGAGGACGATCCGCCGTTGATCATCACGGCCCCGTCTTTTTCGATCATCGACTTGGCCGAAGCGCGGGCTGCATCCGATTTGGTTTGTGTATCACCGGTTACGAACTCGACCTTTTTGCCAAGGATACCGTTCCCCTTGAGCGCCTTGGACGTAAAGGTGTTCAGGCAACCGCCATCGCCTTCGCCATTCAGATGCTCGACCGCCAGCTGTTGCGCCAGAAGTTCATCATTTCCTTCTTCGGCATATGGCCCGGTCTGCGGGACGTTGAAACCAAGGGTAACCGAAGACCCTGTGGGCTCGTTAGTGTAGGCTGCTGCTGACGAAGCGGTGAAGATCGTAGGCAGGGCCAGACCGGTTCCCGCAACGGCACCGGACTTCAGCACGCCGCGGCGTGTGACAGATTTGTTAGTCATTCATTCCTCCCATTTCCCAATTTTCACTCTCTGGCTCCTCTTCCAGCGAGTGAAGGCGCATTTCTGCGTTCTATGAGTATGGAGGCCCATCCGAAAATTTCTCAACAACCTATTAAACTTGCACCGATGTTAGGTAAACAAATACACAAGAGATGAGAAAATCAGTTAATGTTTAGTCATTTTGGAATTTTTTACTTTTTAATTACAGATGTTTAATTGTGAATCCATTATTCTTGTCAAAAACCTAAAACCGTCGCCAAGCTCGCTGATTCAAGATGCACCCTTAGGGCCAAATGCGAAGAGTTCTCACAATGACACTTATCCGCGCCGCATTCAAACACCTGAGAGCACATTCTGAAGAGCTTAAACTTGCTGATCTTTGATGAACTTTTTTATCGTCATAAATCACATTATGAACACTCATAATGACCCAAGCCAAAGCGCTTAACACGCCATGAAAGAAACAGTCTAATGGAGCTCGCTCGTTTGTCCCCAGAAAGGAGGCCATAAAGTCACAACTTTCGTTCGTTGCTCTAAATTTATGTTCCATTAATTTTCAGTTAATTTTTTAGGTGGTACGTTAGACTTTCAAAAGAATCGTTAAAGAATCGAGTGGGCATTTGTCCGCTTTTGGCGTAAGCCGCATTTTTGTTGTAATTAGTATGGAATGGTGACGTATGAATGGGGGGAAGGCTCAAACTGGAGCGTGGCTGCCAAATGCGCTTCATGCACGAGCAATCATAAATTTCATTCATTGGAGTCAGGGCGGTCTTGTTCTGGACGCAGCTCTCAATGGTATCGTGGAAGCCTTCGGCGCAGACTGCGCCGTCATAAGCCGTTTGTGGCTGAACAAAGGTGCCCACAGGGTGGCCGCGCGTTCGGACACGCGCGATCCATCAATCAGCCGCCCTCTGTTCTTGTCCTATGCCAATGACGCGCTTGGACCTTTTCGCAACGTGCCGAAAAGGGCATCTGTTTTCAGTTTGCGTGAAGATGGCGAGGACCCTGCGAAACTGTCACCGGTCCTGACGGATTGGATTGCGCATCGCAAAATCTCGGACATCCTGTTCCTGTGTCTGGACCATCAGGCTGGCGAAATAGACTTTCTTGAGCTGCACTTTGGTCAAAATCCCGAACCCGGCTATAAGGAGGCAATCGAACAGATTGCTCCACAGTTATCCGAGACGTTTCAGAGCCGGCGCGCTGGCCTTGTGACCGAGGCATTGTCCCGGCAGACCGTCGCAACCATCCGCAAGACAAGTATTGAAGTGCCTATCCTGAGCACCGAAAACCCTGCGGGGCTTACCCGTGCCGAATGGCGTGTGTGCGTATTGGTGTCTCGTGGCATATCATCCCAAGGTATCGGCGCTGAGTTGGGAATTGGACCTGCAACTGTCAGGACACACCTCAAACATATCTATTCGAAAACCGGTCTGGATAATTTCCATATGCTGGCACGCAGACTAGTGTCGGTCGAAGAGCGCGAGGCGCTGTACGGGAAACTGCATCAAGCAAGGGCTTAATGCCTGAATTAGACTGGCAAAATTGGATTGCCCTATGGCTGTTCGCGCCGCTGTTTGCGGCTACAGCGTGGACTGATTTCACTCAGTTGCGAATTCCTAACACCTATTGCATCATCGGCCTGGTCATTTTCGTGGCCACCGCCCCGTTTCTGGAATGGCACGAGTTGTTCATGCGCCTCATGATTGGCGGAGCGTGCTTTCTGCTCTGCTTTGGCCTGTTCGCAGTCAGATGGCTGGGCGGCGGGGACGCCAAGATGCTTCCTGTCGTGTTTCTCATTGTTCCAAGCCCAGCAGTTCCCGACTATTTACTGCTCTTGGCCGCAGGTATGGGTCTAGGGCTTGTTGGGATGGCCTTGGTACGACGTTATGCCAAAACCCTGTCTCCGCGCTTCAAATCAACTGCCCAATCGCGAGAGTTTCCAATGGGGATCGCGATCGGGTCTTCGGGACTGGTTTTGACCCTGCATTCTGTCTTTCAGTATGCGTAGTCAGCCTTAGCTTCCAAAGGTCTCCATGTACCGAATCACGATAGGAGCCAGGATCAAACCAGCAATAGCTGGCAACATCAGGCTGGCCATGACTGCCGACATCTGGACGGGCAGTTTGTTGGCCTTTTCCTGCGCGCGTACTTCACGCAGTTCCCGCATCTCTTCCGCATAAGTGTTCAAGGCAGAAGCAAGTGGAACACCAAACCGGGTCGACTGAAGAACAACACTTACAAAAGCACTCATTTCCTCGATCCCGGTTCGACGCGCCATACGCATAAGAGCCGTGTCACGATCCCGGCCTGCCTGAATCTCGCTTAGCGCGATCAGTATTTCTTCGGACAGTTCTGGAGCAACCAATTGCATTTCGACGGCCACTTTCAGCAGAGCCTGATCGAATCCCATACCAGCTTCGATCCCAATCTGCAGAAGATCCAGCATGTTCGGGAAGGCGCTCTCCATCTGCCATTTGCGCTCTTTGATGCGGGCTTTCATCCACAGATGAGGAACGTAGAACCCGATCGCACCCAAAATGACCACGTTTCTTAGGGTCGCCAGCAAGTCCAGGCCGCCCATATATTCTGCAATCCGCGCGCCAAAGTTGTTCGGCGGCTGCCAGTTGAGCAAAAAGATAAAGGTCATCGGCAAAAAGGTCGCCAGGCCCAACCGGATAAAGTAGTAACCCGCAATCGCGTTCTTCCCGCGAAAGCCAGACTTGGCCAGCACCTGCCCGACTTCGAGACGCTCGCTTGCATCGGCAGGGATAAGCGCTGCGCTCAGGCCAGTCGGCGTTTCGCCTTCCAGTTTATCCGGCGTTCCCCGAGCCAGATTTTGGCGCGGCCGACTTGGCGCCATGCGATCAGCAGCGGTTGAGCGTTCTTTGAAAGTGGACGAAATTCCGAAAAAGGCGAGCACTGCGCCAAGGATCACAATTGCAAGTAAAAGGATTTGTGACCCAATTTCGTCAGCAAGAATAGAATTGATATATTCCATCGGAGAAACTCCTTATATCCGGAAATTCACCAGCTTGAACAATATGATGGCATTCAAAACCACCGCTACTGCGATCACCCCCATTACCGGCCAGAACGACGGAGCATCCGCAACATCGCCGTAATAGGTCGGTGTCATGATCGTCATAAAGACAGCAATTAGGACGGGAATACTGGATAGGATAAATGCGGTCATTCGACCTTCAGCCGAGATCGCCTTGACTTTACGGCGCAGCGACATTCGCGCGCGAATAACCCGCGCGAGGGTTCTGAGGATTCCGGCAAGATCACCCCCCGTACCATGCTGCATCATCAACGCAACAGCCAGGTACTGAATGTCTTCTTCGTCAATACGCTCAGCAAGGGTCTTCAAGGCATCCGGCAGTTCTTCGCCGTAGGCAACCTGGTCGACAATCAGCCCGAACTCGGTGCCGATAGGATCAGGCATCTCTTCGGCAACGCTCTGCAACGTCGTGTTCAGCGGATGCCCAACTTTCAATCCCCGGGCCATAAGGTCCAGCGCATCAGGCAGTTGCTTGATCAGCATGGCCTTACGCTTTCTCAACGTGCTTCCGAGGACAACAAGCGGGCCAAACAAGAAAACCACGGCCGAGATTGGCACAACCTGCACCGGGTTGGACACGAGCGAACCGCCAATTGCGCAGACAAGAAAAGCCGCAGCACAAGCTATCAGGAACACCTCGGGGGCCATGTTCAACCCGGACGCTTTCAACGCTGCCGGAAGATCCCCCACGAACGGGAAATTCCGGATCAGAGGTTTGGCTTCCTGCGGTTTAAGCAGGTTCAGAACATCTTCGCCGCTCTTACCTTCGTTTAGCAACTGAACGCGACGATTGATCGCTTCTTCGCGGTTTTCACCCCGCTTCAGGAATTGCCGCAGCCCTTCCCATGCGATCAGAGCCCCCAGGAAAACAGCCAACGCGAGAACAAAGCGCGCATCAAAACCGAAGATTTCCATCTCGGGCCCAACAATGCCGTTGATATCGAGATTGGAAAAGAATGATCGAATTTGCTCGAACATGACCCGCCTCCTTAGGTGAACTGGACGGTGGACAGGTCTACCCCAGCAGCAGCCAATGCCTCGCTCGACTTCGGCCGGATACCGGTTGCCTTGAACCGTCCCAAAACTTTGCCGTTCTCATCTTTACCTTCGCGCTTGAAGACAAAGATGTCTTGCATGGTCACAATGTCCCCTTCCATGCCGGTCACTTCAGCGATGGAAGTCACGCGGCGGGTACCGTCTGACATACGGTTCAACTGCAGAACAAAGTGCACTGCCGAGGCAATGGTGGCGCGAATGGCCGAATGCGGCAGTTCCATTCCACCCATCTGGACCATCTGTTCGACACGCGACAGGGCATCTCTTGGGCTGTTCGCGTGGACCGTAGTCATCGATCCGTCATGGCCTGTGTTCATGGCCTGCAACATGTCAAAGGCTTCCGAGCCGCGTACCTCGCCTACGACGATACGGTCCGGGCGCATCCGCAGCGCGTTTCGAACAAGGTCACGCTGCGCCACAGCTCCTGTTCCGTCTAGACCAGCCGGACGCGTCTCCATGCGCAGCACATGTTCCTGCTGCAGCTGGAGTTCCGCGGCATCTTCGATGGTCACGATCCGTTCGTTCTCGCCAATGTAAGAAGAAAGCGCGTTCAGCATCGTTGTCTTACCAGAGCCTGTACCGCCCGAGATCAGAACATTCATCTTGGCGTCAACCAGCCCTCTCAGCAGGTTTGCGGCACTGTCGTTCAGGGCGCCGTTGTTCACCAAACGCTGCATCGTCAAAGGAACGCGTGCAAATTTACGGATCGACAGGGCAGGACCATCCAAAGCGCAAGGCCGAATAATAGCGTTCACACGGCTACCATCCTCTAGACGCGCGTCCACCCAAGGCTGACGTTCATCAATACGGCGACCAACCCGGCTAACGATTTTGTCGATGATACGCAGCAGGTGGCGTTCATCACGGAACCGGGCTTCAGTTTTTTCAAGGATACCAGCGCGTTCGACAAAGATCTGCTCATGTCCGTTGACCAGGATATCGTTGATCGTCGGGTCGGCCAGCAACGGCTCGAGCGGGCCAAGGCCCAGGACTTCATGCATCAGCTCTTCGACAAGGTCTTTGATCTCTTCGCTGCGCATCGCACGGCCTTCATGGCGCAACAGATCCGTAGCGTGCTTGCCAATCTCGCCCCGCAGAGTGTCCTCTTCAACCTTGTCGATGACAGCGAGGTTCAGCTTGTCCAGCAGCGAGTTGTGCATCCGCGCCTTCAGGTCAATACGATCCTGCTGCCTTTCGCGATCAACGACCTTTTTCTCGGCTTCAAAGGCTGCGATGTCTGATACGTTAGAGTCCAGCTTCTTGGTATCCAAGGGAACGACCTTGGGTGCGCTGGGTGCTGTACGGCTCGTTCTGTCAAATTCACGAAACATTCTTTCAACCTTTTACTTTATCTTACATCACGGCTTGGGGAACGGGCGTCAGCTGTTCACGCGCGGCGGCAGAGAAGCCCGCGTGTCATCCGCCAGCTTCTTGATCGCCCGTGTCGCTGGTGCCCGGTTGGACACGTCCTGCAAGGGAACGCCTCGATCAACGGACTCGCGCACTGTACGCTCGTCCTTTGGCACCCAATACGAGAAGTCTTTTTCAAGTAGCTTGGTCGCCGCGCGGTGATGGGCCGCGGGGAACAAGGGCTTTTTCTCAAGGCTTGCAATCAGTTGAATGTCCAAAGCTGGGTTTTCGCTGTGATAAAAATCAATCAGCTTGCGGGCAGAGCGCACCGACGGCACGGCCACATCCGTAACCAGATACAGCCTGTCCGCCTGGGCGAGAACCGGAGTGATCCACTCGACCAAAGCACGCGGCAGATCAACCACGACGTAGTCGTGAGACCGGCGCAAACTGTCCAGAATAGCGTCAATCTGTTCGTCTTTGATGGCAGATAGCGGGCCATAACGTGATGGAGCTGCCAGAACATCTACACCGCATGGTGCTTTGGTCATCGCCTGATCCAGAAACGCAGTGTCAGGAATGCTTTCTTCCATTGCCATGCGCCACATGGCATCGCTTTCTTCCACGTCCATCAGGGCCGCGATGGAACCAAACTGGAAGTCCAGATCAACCACTGCAACCTCGTTGGCCGCTTTCTTCTTGAAGAAACCTTCTTTCTGCTGCAACTCGTTGGCCATATTTGCGGCCACAAGTGAAGAACCAACACCACCACGAGATTTTGCCACGGCAATCACTTTGCCCAGCGTTGCATGACCGCCCCAAACCGCAGGCAACTGAGCTTGGCGGCGAGTCCGGATCGCATCAACCTGCGGCACGATCTCCTCGTTGATCGCGGTCCGGGGTAAAACGTCATCGACGCCCAATTTCTTAAGCTGTCGAGCTTTTTCAAGCGGCAGATCTTCCGGGGCCAGCGCAATGATAATTGCGTTGGGCATCCGCGCATCGCAGATGCTCTGTGCTGTTTCCAGCATTTTGTCACTGTCTTCCTCGACGTCGAACAGAACCACATCATTCAGCGCCGTAAGCGAGATGGCCGAACCGTTCACACCCGAGACCGTGTCTTTTCGGCCAGTGAACTGACAGTTCTCCTGTTCAGCAAGAGACCCTTCAATCGCCGAGTAGATCTCTTCGTCGGGCGAAATCAACAATACTGAAATCTGTTTTCCACTCATTATCTTTCTCCTTACTCTGCTGCCCCGATGCCCAAGTCTTCGGCAGGAACCGAAGTGCTCATCGCGGGAAGGGAAATACTATTTGGGGTGTTTGAAGTTACCGCCGGGCTATTGGAAGCCAGCGCTGCCAGTCCGGCCAGCGGCATTACGAAATCGAAGTCCACATCAATCAATTCGGCCGTAACAACTGGCGTATAAGGGCCACCCAGAAAACCCAAGCGTGGATCGTGAGTATAGGCGAACTGCACATTCGTCGGGGTTGTACCCGGTGGCAGAAGCGGCTGGATTTCATCCCAGATACGCTCACCGTAGGCAGTGCTTGTGTCCAGGCGGCACGGGGCAGGCAAGTTCGGCACTTCACAGATGCCACCTACGCGGCACAAGGTTCCGAACCGAGGAGTGCCTGTTGGATTGTTTACCAACTCATGTGACGCAGGCAACGCTCCGCACTGCGCAGGACCGACAGTTGCCAGCCGTGCTGCTTTTTGCATCGCCTTCTGAGCCGTTGTTGTCGACCAGTACAGGCGACCATAATCCACGATGCCAAACATCAGTAGAAGGAAAAGCGGAACGACCAGCGCCATTTCAACAAGGGCTGCACCGCGTTCTTGCGTACGGAAATTGCGAAAGATGTTAACCAGACGTGTCATATGCCAAACACCCTGCTTTGATCCGAGATTTCCATGTTCAACGGGCCCAGAGCGCCACCGAACAAGCTGAAAACGTTGCCAAACAAGAACTCGACGCGAACCTGAGCGGTCACTTCCACCACCGAGGCCGGGTTGACCCTATAGGCGCCATCGCGACGCAGGCAGGTGGGGATCACGTCCACGACGGATGTGCCAATCGGCATGATCGATGTGCCGCCAAGCTGGTTTGTGACGATTGTCGTCGCTGTCGTTTCGTAGTCACCGCCCAATGTGACCGGCCCCGTGGCCGTCGCGCACAAGTCAATCGGAGCCGTCCTTGCGATCATCCGGGAGGCGTCGCGGACACCGGCAGCAGCCGCCTGATGCGCCCAGGTGATCCGGCTACCTTCGATAATCACTGCAATGAACAGCAGCAGCAGCGGAAGAACCATCGCGAATTCGACCATCGGTGCGCCAGATTCACAGCGCTTGAGGCGTTGGATATGCGAGATCAAACGTTTCACCGGTACAACCTCACGACATCGCGGAAAATACCGTCATCTTCACTGCCGCCCAGACCGGCGCCACCGACTTGCTCAACCACTTCAAGGTAAATGTCGAAATCGGTACCCGACGAATTCGCCAGAGGCTGGATCATGAAGCCTTTGACATATTCCTCAACCGGGACATCCACGGCCCGGCCTTGAACGTTGTTCGCGGCGCAGTCGATCGCAGCCAGAATAAAGGTGCGGCGGTCGGGATCAGTTGACGCAGGCGTGGAGCACTGCGCGCGCCCAGTTTCCGAGCGATTAGACAGGATCGGACCGCCTGAGAATTGATTGATCTCTTCAAGATACATTTGGTAGCGCGTTGTTCCGCCTGCAGATGGCAGTCCAGTCGGCATGTTGCGGATCACATTGGCTCCGTCGGAATTGTTTACCGGCAGCGGATTGTTCAAAGGATCAAGGCCCGCGCCATAGTTCACATCAAGATAATCCTGACGACCATTGGACCAATCGCCATTTCCAAACCGACCACCGCTGTTGGGGACTAGCGAACCGCAAGTATCAGTTGCAAAACAGTCATCCGGCGGGAAAGGCATGGTATCTGTGGACAGCGTGGGCTGACCGCTGATGCAGCTGTTGCCATTTCCATTGCCATTTCCATTGCTAGTGGGTTGAACCCATCCTGAAATAACCTGCGGCCCCGGCGCGTAATCGGGATCATTTCTTTCGTTGGTCAAGGTCGACGTAAAATAGTCAAAGCGCGAGTTATAGATTGCTCCGCCGATGCCCTGGCGCTGACCGGGTTCGGTATCAACACCCCGCTGCACGACGCAACGACCTTTGTTACCTTGGGCAGCGATCAGGCAAATGTATAGGTTCGAGCCGTTCAGCCCCGCACATGGCCCCTCCGGATTGATGCCAAAATCAATCGGATCAAGAAACCCAAAGTTACCCGGACCCCATTCAGCATTGGCCTGACCAGTACGCAGTTTGATCGTGGATCCGATATTCGCGTTCGCAGTCCAACCCGGAGGGATGCAGAACATAAGCGGAGTCACGTCACACGCGTAGGCTGTGAAACCTGCAATCGCCTGTGCGCTGACCTCGGCATCTTGCGGGGTCGCACCAAGCAAAGTTGCCAAAGCGCGCGAGAATGGAAGGAAAACTGTCCGAGGCGTTGCAGTAACCTCAGCCATGACGGCCAAAGTCGGGTCGGTTGTCACAAAACTGGCGACAGAGGCTTCGTCGCGCGCGTCATTTGGCAAACCGGTCAAAAACCGAATATCGAAGTCTGCGGCCGAGGCCAATGCACGATCGCCTTCGGCAAAAAACTGTTCGTCCGCAATCATCGCAGCGGCAGCGGCCTCAGCCCGGTCAATCGCATCTCCGGAGCCGTCCAGTTCACCGGCGGCAGCCAGCGCAACGTGATCAGCGTAGGATTGGAGGTCGGTTTGGGTGGAAACGACACGGCCAAGGTCAAAAGTCAGCGCGACAAAGCCGAAGATGAAAACCAGGCTCATTCCAACAAATACCAGAATTGCGCCGTCTTCTTCTTTTTTGAACTCTTTAACCGAAAACATTGTCAAACCCTCCCAAACACTCCGTGATTTAGTTCACTGTCCCGGACGTGTCCGTGACGGGGACGTCCTGTTCGGCAGAGGCCGCAGTGGGATTTTCCACCCTGAACTCCTCGACCTCGGAGATACCGCGACGTACTTTGACAATCGGCTGCGGCTCACCATCTTCTGCTGGTGACTTTTCCAGAAGAATATCGCTCAGGCGCACTGCTTCGAGCGGCTCATCGTCTTCTGTGTTCAGCGAACGCAGTGAGAGGCTCAACTGGCCTGCCTTTTGCGCCAAGGCCAAACGCTGACCTTGCTGCGGGGTGACTTCAACCGTCACGGTCCGTGCGATACCGGGTTGATCCAGTTCCTCGTCCGCAGTTTGGTCGACGCCGATAATGCGAATGTTTTGAAGAATGGTAATGGCGCGCAGCTCATCGTTGGACCCGCGGGTCAACACGATATCTACAAAATCGCCAGGTGTTACGAAACCGCCAACACCGGTTTGCGCATCAACACTGATGGCAACCGCACGGTTGTTTTCCCCGATCGTCTGTACAATCGTGACTTTCTCACCAAAGTCCGAGACCTTTGAGGCCAACAAAATCTCACCCTGTGCCAATGCGCGCTTTGCGCGGCGCGGGTCTGCTCCGGGTTCAGGTAGAACATCATCAAAGTTGGTAAACACGCCAGCCGGGACCGACTCTGCCGGCCATTCGATCGTGGTCAACTTGTACCTTTCGATCGGCGTTCCAAATGGAATGTCTTCAGCAACTGCAACAACGCGGACGATCGATGCGTCTGCAGCGGCTTCCTGATTTCGTTGAATTTGGTCCTGGGCAATAAGAACGGCACCGCCTGCCAAACCGACACCCAAGAATGTCATCAAAAAAGACTTAACGCGCATAGTGCCCTCCAATTTCCGAAGTCGGTTCAGGCCGTCAGATTGGGGCGATTTGCTGTCTTCGTTTACAAGCCGACTGATGAACTGACGAAAAACCGTTGAATTCTGATGTGACACCCCGACTTTTAGCCGGGGAATCAACGTTTTAACCTATCATCGAAGATTGATTAGCGGGTCGCCGCACCAACCGCGTCTGAGAAGTTCGAGCTAGTCGCGTTAGCCAAACCGGTCAGAACCACGCCGCCAACAACAATCGCAACAAACAGGGCAATGCCATATTCAACCAATGTTGCTCCGCGCTCATCTTCACGCAGTCTCAAGAATACCTTGCGGATAGAATTTTTCATAAGGTCATACTCCATAGTGTTTAACCGAGTACGAGATTTAAGCGCAAACCCGTGGTAGGTGCTTCTACTTAAACTGATACCTCAATGAGGTTTTTCTTCACCAACGTATGAGGTATCAACTGTTCAATCTCGTGTCGTAGCACAGGATTGGTTAGCGGGTCGCCGCACCAACCGCGTCCGAGAAGTTCGAGCTGGTGGCGTTGGACAGCTGAGTGAGCACTGTACCGCCAACAACGATCGCAACAAACAGGGCAATACCATATTCAACCAGGGTCGCGCCGCGCTCGTCTTCACGCAGTTTCAGGAAAATCTTGCGAATTGAATTCTTCATAATTTGTACTCCAGACTGTTTTACCAAGTGCGAAATGACCGCACACACACGAGGTTCACATCCCCGTTAACAAAATTGATACCAAGCGAGTCGCGATGGAACCTCCCCCCAAACGAAAAGGTTTTCCCGCATAACGGGAATTTTTTTTCAACTTGGGCGGATTTGTGGCCAGAGTTAGACTGAACATGACCGCCAAACACAAAAATTCACAGATTCGCCACCCACACGAATCGTGCTTTGACAGCTCGCGTAAGCCCAAAAGCCCGACAAAACACCGAAAACTAGTGCACTTTTCCGAAGTTGACCGGAAAACCTAAGCCACAAAATGCAAAACGACCCCTCGCTCGCTCGGGGGTCGTACAGCGTATTTCGTCTTAAGTTACTAGATGTTAGACCGTCACGCCCTGTAAAACCTGCTCTCGCGACAAGTCCTGCCTTGCCCCTTCCATCAGGATGGAACCACGTCTGAGCACGACAAAACGGTCGGCAAGATCGTAGGCAAAGTCGAAATACTGTTCGACAAGAACGATGGCCATCTCACCCTTGCTTCTGAGATGCCGAATGACATCGCCAATCTGTTGGATGATATTGGGCTGGATACCCTCGGTCGGCTCGTCCAGCAAAAGCAGTTTGGGTTTGGTGATCAAGGCACGCGCAATTGCCAGTTGTTGCTGTTGGCCGCCTGACAGGTCGCCTCCCCGGCGATTTTGCATTTGCTTCAGGACGGGAAACAGATCGAAAATCTCGTCCGGGACGAAATGCTTGTCCTTCGGCAAGCACGCAAACCCGGATTCAAGGTTTTCGCGAACAGTCATCAATGGGAAGATTTCGCGACCCTGCGGAACATACGCCACTCCTTTCCATGCCATCTTATGTGCGGGCAACGGCGGCAACACTTCGCCATTCAGCTCCAACCCACCGCCCGAACGCGGGTGGGTGCCGGAAATCGCCTTGATCAGGCTGGTCTTGCCGACACCATTGGTGCCCATTACGCAGGTCACCTCGCCCAGCGCGGCCTGCATAGAGATGCCGTTCAGGATTTGCGAATGCCCGTAGTGCAGAGTCAAGTCAGTCAGTGTCAGCATCGTCTAACGCCCCAGATAGACGTCAATGACGTCCTGATTTGAAGTCACATGGTCCAGAGACCCCTCGGCCAGAACCGAGCCCTCGTGCAACACCGTAACCTTGCAGTTCAGGCGGCGGACGAATTCCATATCGTGTTCCACGACTACCACGGCGCGGGTCTTGGCGGCCTGCACCAGCAGGTCGGTGGTGTGTTCGCGTTCCTGCGGGGTCATCCCGGCAGCGGGTTCGTCTACCAAAAGCAAGCGCGGCTCCTGTGCCAGAAGCATCCCAATCTCAAGCCATTGCTTCTGCCCGTGGCTGAGTTCGCCCGATTTGCGGGTCAACTCGTCCTTCAAGCCGATCTCGGCGGCCAGTTCCTCGACTTTCTCCAGATCACCCTTTGAAGGGCGATAGAACAGCACGCCCAGCCATCCGCGTTTGTTCTTCAGCGCCATCAGCAGGTTCTCCTGCACGCTCTGGTCTTCGAACACGGTAGGTTTCTGGAACTTCCGCCCGATCCCGGCCTGCGCGATCTTGGCCTCACTCATGCGCAGCAGGGATACGGATTTCTCGCCCCATATAACGCGGCCTTCGTCGGGTCGGGTTTTGCCGGTGACAATATCCATGAAAGTGGTCTTGCCCGCGCCGTTCGGCCCGATCACTGCGCGCAGTTCCGCGTTGCCGATCTGAAACGACAGGTTGTTGATGGCTCGGAACCCATCGAAGGTGACCGAAACGCCGCTGACTTCTAGCAGAGTACTCATTCCGTGGCCTCCTTCTCACGCAGTGCGCTTTCATCAGGCCCGAGGGCCGCGCCGTGGCGCTGCGGCGTGCGGCGGTTGGTCCAGAGGTCGAACAGCCCCCCGATCCCCTGCGGGGCGAACAGTGTGACCAACACGAAGGATACGCCCAGCAGCACCTGCCACCAGTCAACCCATTTGATCGTGTAGAACCCCAGCGGAATGTCCGGGGCCTGCCCGCCCGTAAACCACGTGCTGAGTAGGCTGACGAACGCCGCACCAATGACGGCACCGTACAGGCGACCGCGCCCGCCGATGGCGACCCAGACAGCCAGATAGATCGAAGCGATGGGGGCCATCTCTTCGGGGTTGATGATGCCCGCCTGCGGGTAATAAAGCGCGCCCGCGATGGCCGCGATGCAGGCGGTCAGAGTGAAGACGGCCAGCTTGTAGACCTCGACTGAATAGCCAAGGAACCGCACCCGCGCCTCGTTATCGCGGATGCCGCGAATGACCGAGCCGAACTTGCCCGACACCACCCATGCCGCCAGCATGTATCCCAGCCCAAGGGCCAGCGCCGAGGCCCAGAGGAACCAGATCGACACTACGTCCTGCGAGGCTGTGACACCCGGCAGGTTTTGCAAGCCCGACAGGCCATTGTTGCCGCGCAAGCCGCTGTCGTTCTGGAACAGATACAGCGCCAAAGCCAAGGTCATGGCTTGGGTCAGGATCGACAGGTAGACACCCGTGACACGGCTGCGGAAAGCGAGCCAACCGAAGATCAGCGCCAGAAGGCCCGGCACCAGCACCACCAGCGCCAGTTGCAGGAACAGGCTGTCCGAAAAGGCCCAGATCAACGGGAATTCCGACGAACCAACCACGCCGAAGATTTGCGTACCAATGGCGTCCACGACCTCGGATGACGTCGGAGGGATTTCGGCTTGCGACAGCGACTCTACCACGATCAGCCGCGTGCGTTCATACATCAGCCACATGCCGATCATGTAACCGCCCAGCCCGAAAAAGGCGAAATGGCCAAGGGACAGGATGCCGGTGAAACCCCAGACCAGATCCATCGCCACGGCAATCAGGCACAGGCACAGGGTTTTGCCCAGCGTCTTGACGAAACTGGTCGAGATCACGCCGATCCCGAACCCTTCGGACAGGACGGTGACGCCCAAGGTGAACAAGGACAGGATGGCCAGAAAGACCAGCACCGATGGGTTTTTGGCGACAAAGCTGCGTTCCATGGCTCAATCCCCCGCCGCGCGGCCTTTGAGAGCGATGATGCCCCTTGGCCGGAACTGAATGAAGATGATGATGAAGATGATCATGTAGGTCTGCGCCGCGAGGGTGTTCGAGGGGTTCATCCACTCGATCCCCTTTTGGAGGAAGCCGATCATGCCCGCGCCTGCCAGCGCGCCCCAGATGTTGCCGACACCGCCGACAACCACGGTCATGAAGCTTTGTACGATATAGTCGCTGCCCAGATCAGAAGTCACCTTAGCGAACAACCCAATCGCGACGCCCGCGATCCCGGCGATGCCCGAGCCCAGCCCGAAGGTCAGCATGTTCACCCGCCCCGGATTGATACCCATCGACCCGGCCATGCGCGGGTTTTGCGTCACGGCGCGCATCTCTAGCCCCAGTCGGGTACGCTTCATAATGTAGAGGAACAGCCCCAGAAAGATCATTGCCAGCACGAAGATCGCAATGCGGATATAGCTGATCGAGACAACATCGTTCAGCACCCAGGCCCCGTCCAGCCAGCCGGGCGCAGTCAGCGGCCGGGCCTGCGTGCCAAAGATGTTCTTGGCCAGCTGTTGCAGCGCAATAGAGATACCAAAGGTCGCCAGCAGCGTTTCCAGCGGACGCGAATACAGCCAACGGATAACCAGCCGCTCCATCGCGACGCCCATGGCGAAGGTAACGGCAAAGGCCATCGGGATTGCGACAATGATCGACAGCGTATGATCGGGGATGAACTGCTGCACCACGTATCCGGTGTAAGCGCCCATCATGATGAACTCGCCATGGGCCATGTTGATGACGCCCATCACACCAAAGGTGATGGCCAAACCGATGGCCGCAAGGAAATAGATCGAGGCCAGAGAAATCGCGTCCAGCGTCAGGTCGAGGGTCTGGTTCAGGCCGACCTTCAGTTCGATTTGGTCCAGCGCCTTTTCGGCGGCGGCTGTGACTTCGCCCGACGGCTCTGCATAGGTTTCAAAGAACACATGCGCGCCCAGCGCTGCATCGATGTCAGTCTGCGTTATCAACGCGGGAACAGTTCCGGCTTCGGCCAGCGCCGCATAAGCCTGCGCGCGGGCGGCGTCGGAACTCAGTTGCGCGGCCGGAACACCGCCCACGCGGCCTCCGTCGATATTGGCAGCCAACGCCGCACGGATGTCATCCGCCGAAACACGCGGCGCAGCCAAATCGCTGGCAACCAACAGGTCATAGGCCGCATCACGCGACAGGTCATCCGAGCCGGGTTGCAGAACACCAGCGATATTCACATCAGAAGGTAAATCTGTCGCCGTCTGCAGCTTGGTCACGACCAGAGGGTTCAAAGCCGCGCGCACGTCCACACCCAGATCGTCGGACATCTCCTCGATCGCGGCCACACGGGCTGCAGTATCTTCGTCGTAGCCGATGGTCAGCAACCGCTCGAGGCGTTGCTTCTGCGCTTTCAGATCGGCGTCGGGTTCTTCATCAATCGACGCGCGCAGCGGCTCAAGCAGAGCGCCCTCGGGATCGCGTTGGATAGACGTCAAAGCGGCCAGTCGTTTTGCACGATCCGGGTCGGTCAGCTGGAATTGCACCAGCGCCGTGCCGATCATCGCGCGGATGCCACTATTGGGTTTCAACTGTTTCAGGTCGGATTTCTCAAACGTCCCGACGACCTCGCCAGTGTCGAAATCGGTCAGCTCATACGACCGCCCCTCACCCTTTTTGCCGGCAAAGAACAGGCCATCGGACTTGCGCATCCACACGTTTTTGGCGGCCCACGTCTCAAGCATGACCTGCGCTTGCGGCAACCCGCTGCTGGCAATCGCTTCAATCGCCGGTCCGATCGTTTTGCGCGAGCTTTTGGCGATGATCTCCTGATGCTCTTGCAGGATCGGTTGCAAACCGCCCTCTTGCGCGTTGGCAGTCAGGCAGGCGCACAGGATTGCGAGGCCCGCAAGGAATAGTCGTAACATGTGGTGAAACCCGAGGTGTCTTAGGGGCAAGGCGGGCGATCACACCCGCCTTGCGTGTCGTTTAGTAGTTCGACAGCGTCTGAACGCAGGTCTTGGTCTCGGTGTTGTACATACCGCAGCCCAGCTCTTTCCAATCCGAGATCAGAACCGCCGATTCCGGCAGGAAGTCGGTCCAGGCATCGCCGGGCACAACATCGGTCTCGCTGATGATGTCGAACTGACCGTCTTCCTGAATCTCACCGATCAGAACCGGTTTTGCCAGGTGGTGGTTCGGCAGCATGACCGCCGTACCGCCGGTCAGGTTCGGGAATTCCTGGCCATACATCGCAGCGCGTACATCGTCGACTTCGGTCGAGCCGGCTTCAGTCGCGGCGTTCACCCACATGTTGAAGCCGATATAGTGTGCTTCCATCGGGTCATTGGTCACGCGCTCGTCGCCCATGGTGGCTTTCCATGTTTCGACAAATTCGGCGTTCGCGTCGGTGTCCGCCGACTGGAAATAGTTCCACGCGGCCAGATGGCCCACAAGGTTGGTGGTGTCCAGGCCGGACAGTTCTTCCTCACCGACCGAGAAGGCCACGACCGGAATGTCATCGGCTGAGACGCCTGCAGCGGCCAGTTCTTTATAGAAGCCGATGTTTGCGTCACCGTTGATGGTCGAGATCACTCCAACTTTTTTGCCATCCGCGCCCAGCGCGACAACGTCCGCCACGATCTTGGACCAGTCGGAGTGACCGAACGGTGTGTAGTTGACGAAGATATCCTCGTCCGCGATGCCTTTACCCTTCAGGTAGCTTTCCAGAATGTTGTTCGTGGTCCGCGGGTACACATAGTCAGTGCCCAGCAGCGCGAATTTCTCGACACCCAGCTCGTCCAGGAAGTAGTCAGTCGCAGGGATCGCCTGCTGGTTCGGCGCGGCGCCGGTGTAGAAGACGTTTTTCGACGATTCTTCGCCCTCGTACTGAACCGGATAGAACAGCAGGCCGTTCAGCTCTTCGATCACGGGCAGAACCGATTTCCGGCTGACCGAAGTCCAGTTGCCAAAGATCACATCCACCTCATGCACAGTCAGCAGCTCGCGTGCTTTTTCAGCGAACAGCGGCCAGTCCGATGCGGGGTCGACGACAACCGCCTCAAGCTGCTTGCCCAGCAGGCCACCCTTGGCGTTTTGCTGGTCGATCAGCATCAGCATAGTGTCTTTCAGCGTGGTTTCCGAGATCGCCATTGTGCCCGACAGCGAGTGCAGCACGCCCACCTTGATGGTGTCTTCTTCGGCCAGCGCGGCGGTTGCCATGGCAGCAAAGACAAGCGAACCGGCAAGTGTGGATTTGAGAGATGTCATAAAGATCCTCCTGGCAGGGCGCAGGTGAGGGCTTGCGCAGCAGCGCGCCTTTCTTCTACCTGATCCCCGCAACTGTTGTTGCGTTCCGTGTGGCGGTTGTGTCCGAGGTCCAATTCGCGCAGCCGTCACACACCCCCAGGGATCGTCCCCGTGGCGGGCACCCATACGGTTTCTGCATCGCAGAGAATTTAGCAAATGGTTGACAGATCATTTCCCTCGATCCGTCGTGTTTGTTTAATTTTAAGGCAGTCTTTAACGTGATCGCCTAAAAATTAATCCGCCACACCGAAACACCACCCAAATCCGACACGGAAGAATAGAGTTCCGACGCCCAAACGGTGAAACAGGCGGCAGAACAACGTGATCCGCAGGTGCCCCATTACACATCATGCCTCGATATTGCCCACGCAGGCCGCGCAACCGCCGCGCGCACAGGGTGCGATTCGGCTGAGTGCCAAACGATTGGGCAAAACCTCGGTTCTGGATGGGTTCCGGCAGTCAGGCTCTTTCAAATGCCTGTTCCCGCGCACCGATGGTGACGCGCTGGACGCGGTGCTGCTGAACACCGCTGGCGGGATCACCGGAGGCGACACGTTCCGCTTTACCGGCCACGCGGGCAAAGACACGACCCTGACGCTAACCACTCAAGCCTGCGAACGCGCGTACAAAGCCAAACCCGGCCCCTCGGGTCAGATCGTGAACCACCTGAACGTCGCTTCGGGCGCGCGGCTGAATTGGCTGCCTCAGGAAACCATCCTGTTCGACGGCAGCGCGCTGGATCGTCGGCTGCAGATAGACCTCGCCCCGGATGCCACTGCACTGATGGTAGAACCGCTGGTCTTTGGCCGCGTGGCCATGGGTGAGACCCTGACTGATATCCGCCTGCGCGACCGGATCGAGATCCTGCGCAATGGCACCCCCCTGTTTCTCGACGCGATGCAATTCACAGGTGATCTGCACGCCCATCTCGCCAAACCGCATATCGCAGGCGGTGCCGGTGCGATGGCACTGGTCGCTTTTGTATCACGCACCGCCGAGGGCCAACTGGGCCCCATCCGCGACATGCTGCCCGACACCGCCGGAGCCTCGCTGATCCAGGACGATCTGCTGGTGATCCGGGTGCTGGCCGAGAACAGCTTTGCCCTCCGCCGCACGCTGATGCCGATGCTACGGCGGCTGAACAATGACACGCTTCCCCGATGCTGGATGATCTGACATGAACCTGACCCCCCGAGAAAAAGACAAACTGCTGGTCGCCATGGCCGCCGAGGTCGCCCGCAAACGGCTGGCCCGCGGCGTCAAGCTGAACCACCCCGAGGCGATCGCCCTGATCACCGACGCGGTGGTCGAAGGTGCGCGTGACGGCCGATCGGTGGCTGACATGATGCAAGCCGGGGCCGAAGTGATCACCCGCGCGCAATGCATGGAAGGCGTACCCGAGATGATCCACGAAGTTCAGGTCGAAGCCACCTTCCCTGATGGCACCAAACTGGTGACCGTCCACAACCCTATTCGCTAACAAAGGAAAACTGATATGACCCGTATGCTCTTCCCCGCCCTGATCCTTGCTGGCCCCGCTGCGGCCCACAACGGCACACATGTCCACGCGCATGGAACAGACTATGCCACTTTGGGCGTCGGTCTGGCGGTTGTCGCGCTGGCCGCCGTCGCATTGATGGTAAAGCTAAACAAATGATCCCCGGAGAGCTGTTCCCAGCCGAGGGTGAGATCACCCTGAACGCGAATGCCGAGGCGATCACCCTCATGGTCGCCAATACCGGCGACCGCCCGGTTCAGGTCGGCTCGCACTATCATTTCGCCGAAACCAACCCGTCACTGGATTTCGACCGCGCCGCCGCACATGGCCTGCGTCTGGACATCGCGCCGGGCACCGCCGTTCGGTTCGAACCCGGTCAGGCGCGCGAGGTCTCGCTGATCCCCATCGGAGGGGCACGCAAGGTTTACGGGTTCAACCAGAAGGTCATGGGGTCACTCTGATGCCAGCAACAATCAAACGCTCTGACTACGCCGCAATGTTCGGCCCGACCACCGGCGACAAGCTGCGGCTGGCCGATACCGATCTGGTGATCGAGGTGGAACGCGACCTGACCGCAGAACGTGCGGGCGCGGCTGCAACCGGGGGGACCGGAGACAACGCGTTGCTTTACGGCGAAGAGGTCAAATTCGGCGGCGGCAAGGTGATCCGCGACGGGATGGGGCAATCTCAGGCCACGCGGGCCGAGGGGGCCGTGGACACGGTCATCACCAACGCGCTGATCGTGGATCACTCGGGCATCTACAAGGCGGATGTGGGTCTGAAAGACGGACGCATCGCCAAGATCGGCAAGGCCGGCAATCCCGACACGCAGCCCGGTGTTGACATCATCATCGGTCCCGGCACCGAGGCCATCGCGGGAGAAGGGCGTATCCTGACCGCCGGCGGGTTCGACAGCCATATCCATTTCATATGCCCGCAACAGATCGAAGATGCGCTGCATTCCGGCCTGACCACCATGCTGGGCGGCGGCACTGGCCCGGCCCATGGGACGTTGGCCACCACCTGCACACCTGGCCCCTGGCATATCGGGCGGATGCTGCAGGCCGCCGACGCGTTTCCGATGAATCTGGCTTTTGCGGGTAAGGGCAACGCCTCGCTGCCCGCCGCGCTGGAAGAACAAGTCAACGCGGGGGCCTGTGCTCTGAAACTGCACGAGGATTGGGGCACAACCCCTGCCGCCATCGACTGCTGCCTGACGGTGGCCGATGCGATGGACGTGCAGGTGATGATCCACACTGACACGCTGAACGAATCCGGCTTTGTCGAGAACACCGTGGGCGCCATGAAGGGCCGTACGATCCATGCCTTCCACACCGAGGGCGCAGGCGGCGGCCATGCCCCGGACATCATCAAGATCTGTGGCGAGAACCACGTTCTGCCGTCCTCGACCAACCCGACGCGCCCCTTCACCGTGAACACGGTTGAGGAGCATCTGGATATGCTGATGGTGTGCCACCACCTCGACAAATCCATCCCTGAGGACGTGGCCTTTGCCGAAAGCCGCATCCGGCGTGAGACGATTGCCGCCGAGGATATCCTGCACGATATGGGTGCCTTCAGCATCATCGCGTCCGACAGTCAGGCCATGGGTCGGGTCGGAGAGGTTCTGATCCGCACATGGCAAACCGCCGATAAGATGAAGAAACAGCGCGGTCGCCTGCCCGAGGAGAACGGCGAGAACGACAATATGCGCGTGCGCCGCTATATCGCCAAATACACGATCAACCCGGCAATTGCCCACGGGCTGAGCCATCAGATTGGCAGTATCGAAGAAGGCAAACGCGCCGATCTGGTGCTGTGGAACCCCGCCTTTTTTGGGGTCAAACCCGAGATGGTTCTGCTGGGCGGCACCATTGCCTGCGCGCAGATGGGTGACCCGAATGCCTCGATCCCGACACCGCAGCCGGTCTATAGTCGGCCTATGTTCGGGGCCTATGGGCGCTCGGTCGAGCATTCGGCGATCACATTCGTCTCGGGCGCGGCGCAGGCTGCGGGGATTGGTGATACACTGGGACTGGCCAAGCAAACCGTTGCCGTCGAAAACACCCGCAACATCGGCAAGCGCGACCTACTGCTGAACAACGCAACGCCGCAGGTGGAGGTTAACCCCGAAACCTATGAGGTCCGCGCCGATGGCGAATTGCTGACCTGCCAACCGGCCGAAGTTCTGCCGATGGCCCAGCGTTACTTTATGTTTTGACCAAAAATTGTGCTGCGTTGCTGCATTTGCAACGCGGCCATGACCAAAAACCCACTACTCAATGAGGCTGACATGACACATTTTCAAGCTCATGGGAGGACCAACGGAAACGAGGGTCCAAATGGCACATTCAGCAACTCATACCCCGACGCGGTTCTCGCTATTCGGGCTGATCGCAAACTTCGCAACACGCGTCAATTCCATGCTGTTCCGCATGGCCGAAGCTCAGACACGGGTTCGGCAAGTCGAGTTCCTACAATCGCTCAGCGACGAGGAACTGCACAAACGCGGCCTGACCCGCGACCGGATCGTTCACAGGGTGTTTGCGGACTCGATCTGGCTCTGACCGCACGCGCTGCAGAGGGGGCCAAACTATGACCGCCCTGCTCTGCACTGCTCGTCGATACAGTGACCATACGCACGGTGATCCCGCGGATCACCTGTCGCTTACCTACGAGGACCGTTTTCTGCGTCGTAAAGTTCTGACCTGCGACAGCGGCGAACAAATCCTTATTGATTTGTCCCAGACCACATCACTGGACCATGGCGGCGCATTGGTTCTGGAAGACGGGCGCGAGGTTCTCATTCAGGCAGCGCCTGAAGCGCTGCTTGAGGTCACATCCGACGATCTCACCCGCATCGCGTGGCATATCGGCAACCGCCACACACCGTGTCAGGTCGAGCCGGATCGCATTCTGATACAGGTCGATCACGTCATCCGCGACATGCTGTTGAAACTGGGGGCAACTGTGCGCGAAATCCGCGAGCCTTTCACCCCCGAAGGTGGCGCCTATGGCCACGGCAGGACCCATGGCCACGCCCACTGACGCCGATATCCTGACGCTGACGCAATGGCTGTCGCCCGCATACCCTGTGGGCGGCTTCGCCTATTCCCACGGTCTGGAATGGGCCATTGAAAGTAGCAGCGTTTCCTCGGCCGCCGAAACAGGGGAGTGGATAGCCGATGTGATCCAGCACGGCTCAGGGCGCGCCGATTGCATCTTTCTGGCCGCTGCCCACGCTGGGTCGGCGGATGCGACTGCTGAAATCAACAGGATGGCGCGCGCTTTTTGCCCCTCGTCCGAGCGTTTGATGGAAACGCGCCTTTTGGGGGAAGCGTTCAGCACTGTCACGGCAGAAGTATGGTCAGTTGACCTGCGATCCCTGACCTATCCCGTGGCTCTGGGCTATGCCGCAAAACTGAACGGCCTGCCTCTGCCGCTGACGGCACAGATGTATCTGCAAGCCTTCATGTCCAATCTGGTCGCATGCGCAATGCGTCTGGTGCCCTTGGGCCAAACCGAAGGCCAACGCCTGATCCGAGATCTGACCCCGTTATGTCAGCACGTGGCAACGGACGCTCTGGATGCGACACTGGACGATCTGACGTCCACAGCTTTCCTGTCGGACATTGCGTCGATGAAACATGAAACCCAATATTCAAGGATGTTCCGAACATGACCAACATGAACGGCCCTCTGCGCGTGGGCATTGGCGGCCCTGTCGGCGCTGGCAAAACCACGCTGACCGCAGCACTGTCTGAGGCACTGCGCGACCGTCTTTCGATCGGTGTAATTACCAACGATATCTACACCCGTGAAGACGCCGAGGCCCTGATGCGGATGCAGATTCTGCCCCAAGACAGGATCATCGGTGTCGAAACCGGTGGCTGCCCGCATACGGCGATCCGCGAGGACGCCTCGATCAACCTTGCGGCCGTGGCTGAAATGCAGGCCCGGCACCCCGATGTCGACGTTGTTCTGATCGAAAGCGGCGGCGACAACCTATCTGCCACCTTCAGTCCGGAATTGGCGGATGTGACGCTCTATGTGATTGACGTGGCTGCTGGCGAAGAAATCCCCAGAAAGGGTGGCCCCGCGATCACCAAATCCGACATCCTGATCATCAACAAAACCGACCTTGCGCCCCATGTCGGTGCATCGCTGGACGTCATGGACCGCGACGCGACGAGGATGCGCAACGGGCGGCCGTTTGTCTTTGCATCTCTGAAACATAGACAGAGCGTCGACAGGATTGTGGACCTGCTGGCGCAGATAGGTGGATTGAACCTGTCATCAAGCTCAGATGCCCAACAACCCGTGGTTCAGAATGCGTAACCTCTGATACTGCAAAACGCACGACAGGTGCGCGGTTTCAAAACCTATTGTTCTACCAGTCTTGCGGCGTCTGCCCCAAAAACGTCGGGCCGAAACGAATTCAGCCCGACGTTGGAGCATCAGCTGCCCTGATTGCGAAAGCTCTCTTCGAACTCTTGCGTTTGATTTTCTGCGCTGCCGCCGCTTGGACCTTCGCAGGCGGCCACAAAGAGTATGCTGGCAGTGATGAGGACGGCTCGGATCATTTTGGTGGCCTTTGCGTTGAGGACGTGGACATAAAAAGTGTGAGTGCTTTTGCCTAACACAGCGCGGTACGACAGCGGGTCAAACCTGTGTGACCGCTCTGTGAGCACACACGATCCGGCAGAGCCTGCGGAGCTTAAGCTTTGAGTACTAATCCGCAAAGATGTGTGTGCACGGCTCATCAGCTAAGAAAAAACAAAAGTGTTCTGGGAAACAGAGGCCAATATAAAAGTGAACAGGCTTTCGCCATCACGGCTTTGTTGACGCTTATTAGCAAAATCGTGATTGCTGCTGGAACAAAGACTCGGAACTCCCAATCTAGGTTGCATCATTATTCTTCGACTTAGAAGTCCGCTTGATCCTTGCGAATTTTGGTCGATCACAACAGACGAGCCAAGCCATGTCGCAATTATCAACGTCCCTCTTCAGCGTTTTGGAAATCCTGTCCTTGGTTTTTGTCTTTGCTGTCGGACTTGCGATTTTATGGGTTGTCGTCGCCTACTTTCGGGACAAGACACAAACGGAAAGTACACTGCGAAGGAACTATCCGGTTGTGGCCCGGTTCAGGTATTTCTTTGAACATATGGGGGAATTCTTCCGTCAGTATTTCTTTGCCCAGGACCGCGAGGAAATGCCATTCAACCGGGCGGAACGATCCTGGGTTTACCGGGCTGCGAAGAACGTGGATTCTACCGTCGCATTTGGCTCGACACGGGATCTACGCCCCACGGGTACCGTATATTTCGCCAACTGCCCCTTCCCGACACTGGAACAGGATGCGCAAGGACCATCGGATGTTACAGTTGGCCCCTTTGCACGCCACCCCTATACGACGGATTCAATGTTCAACATTTCCGGCATGAGCTATGGCGCGATCTCGATCCCAGCCGTGCGGGCGCTGTCCCAAGGGGCGAAGAAAGCGGGCATGTGGATCAATACCGGCGAGGGCGGTCTATCGCCTTATCATCTGGAAAGCGGTGCGGATGTCGTGTTCCAGATCGGCACGGGCAAGTTCGGGGTGCGCAAACCCGAAGGCGGGTTTGACGAGGACAAGTTGCGCACTGTCGCGGCCCATGATGCGGTGAAGATGTTTGAAATCAAGCTGAGCCAAGGCGCCAAACCCGGCAAAGGTGGCATCCTTCCCGGCGCCAAAGTGACCGAGGACATCGCCGAAATCCGAGGACTGAAAGTTGGTGAAGACGCCATCAGCCCCAACCGTCACCCCGAGATCGACAGCGTCGGCGATTTGCTCGATATGATCGCCTATGTGCGTGATATCACCGGCAAGCCGGTCGGCTTCAAAGCGGTGATCGGTTCATATGGGTTCTTTGACGATCTGTGCGCAGAGATTTTGAAACGTGGGCCAGAAAGCGCGCCGGATTTTGTGACCATCGACAGCTCGGATGGCGGTACCGGTGCGGCCCCGATGAGCCTGATTGACAACATGGGGATGCCACTGCGCGAAAGCCTGCCTCTGACTGTAGATATGCTAAAGAAATACGGGCTTCGCGACAGGGTCAAGGTTTGCGCAAGCGGCAAGATGATCAACCCGTCCGAGGTGGCGTGGGCCTTTTGCGCGGGTGCGGATTTTGTGAATTCAGCGCGTGGGTTCATGTTTGCACTGGGCTGCATTCAAGCGTTGCAGTGCAACAAGAATACCTGCCCGACCGGAATCACCACGCATAATACCAAGCTGCAGTTCGGCCTTGATCCAATCAGTAAATCGGAACGTGTGGCAAGCTATGCCCGGAACATGAAGAAAGAGGTTGGCATAATCGCCCACAGCTGCGGTGTGGCCGAACCGCGCCAGCTGAAGCGTCACCACGCGCGTATCGTGTTGGACAATGGCCGATCCGTTTCGATGCACGAGCTGTATCCCGAACCTGCGCAATTGCAAGCAGCGGAATAACATCGCACCATTCATCTCAGTTCAATTGTGACCTTTGCCACCGCCGGATTCGTGCGCGGATCCGGTGCGCTATCAGGAGACATCATGTCCGATCATTCGCAAAACGCACCGTCTGTCACAAAAGCCTCTGATCTGCTCGTCGCAGCGCTTGAGGCCGAAGGGGTCGAGTATATCTTTGCCGTACCGGGTGAGGAAAACCTGGATGTGCTGGAATCCTTGCGGACCTCAAGGATCGAGCTGGTCCTGACCCGCCATGAACAGGGCGCGGCATTCATGGCGGCGACCTACGGGCGCTTGACCGGCAAGGCGGGAGTTTGCATGGCAACACTGGGGCCAGGGGCCACCAACTTTGCGACTCCTGCCGCTTATGCGCATCTGGGCGGCATGCCTCTGATCATGATCACAGGCCAAAAGCCCATCAAGAAGTCGAAACAGGGCCAATTTCAGATCATTGATGTGGTCGGTCTGTTCGACCCGATCTGCAAGATGTCCAAGCAGATCGTTCACGGCAACACCATCCCGTCCCTGATCCGCGAGGCGTTCCGCGTCGCACAAGAGGAACGCCCTGGCGCGGTCCTGCTTGAATTGCCGGAAGATATCGCTGCTGAAGACACAACGGAACATGTGCTCGAGCCGCATCCGCGCCACTACGCTGTCGCGGGCGACACGGTCCTGAACGAAGCCGCTGAAATGATCCGGTCGGCGAAAATGCCTCTGTTGTTGCTGGGCGCCGGAGCCAACCGCAAGCACGCTCGCAGCGCGCTAAGCAAATTTGTCGAAGACACGCAGATCCCCTTCTTCAACACGCAGATGGGCAAGGGCGTGGTGGATGAACGATCCGACCTGTTTCTTGGGACGGCTGCGCTGTCAGATGGCGATTACCTGCATTGCGCCATCGAACGGGCCGATCTGATCATCAATGTAGGCCATGACGTGGTCGAAAAACCGCCCTTCTTCATGGAGGAAGGCGGCACCAAGGTGATCCATGTGAATTACAAGGCCGCGCAGGTCGATCAGGTCTATTTCCCGCAGGTCGAAGTCGTCGGTGATTTGGCACAATCCATCGCACGGCTGGGTGATAAACTGGGCGGCCCGCTAGATTTCGACCGAAGCTATTTCCAGCGCGTCAAGCAAGAGACCGACCAGCATACATCTGAAGGTGCCGATGACCCACGTTTCCCCGTAATCCCACAGCGTTTTGTAGCCGATACCCGCAAAGTGATGGACGATTGCGATATCATTGCGCTGGACAACGGCATCTATAAAATCTGGTACGCGCGAAACTATCTTGCCTATCAGCCCAATACCGTCCTGCTGGATAATGCTCTGGCCACCATGGGGGCCGGGTTGCCTTCGGCCATGATGGCGGCCAAGCTTCACCCCGACCGCAGGGTCATGGCGATCTGTGGCGATGGCGGGTTCATGATGAACAGTCAAGAAATTGAGACCGCGGTTCGACTTGGCCTCAATCTGGTTGTGACCGTTTTAAATGACAGCTCATACGGGATGATCCGGTGGAAGCAGTCACATGCGGGGTTCGACGACTGGGGGCTGGAATTCAACAACCCCGATTTCGTGCAATACGCGAACAGTTACGGCGCGACCGGCCATCGAGTCGCACGTACCGAGGATCTGGTCCCAACCTTCGAAAAGGCGTTCCAGGCGGGCGGCGTTCACCTGATTGACCTGCCGGTGGACTACAGCGAAAACCAGCGTGTGCTGATTGATGAACTGGCTGCAAAGGTGTGCCTGATATGAGCGACACTCTGGACGTTCTCAACCCTTTTGATCTTGAGAAGATCGGTAGTGTTGCGATTAACACGTGGGATGATGTGGATTCCATGTTGGACGTGGCCCATGGTTTGCACCGGTCGCGCGACGCGTGGTTGCCAGCCTTTCAGCGGATCGAGATCCTGAAAAACACAGCCCGTATCATGTCCGAAAGGGCCGACGAACTGGCGATGCTGATCGCCAGTGAAGGTGGCAAGCCTTTGGTCGACGCGCGCATTGAAGTGACCCGCGCAATCGACGGGGTCGAGCTGTGCGTCCACGAGATTGGCCATATGGCTGGCAAAGAAATCCCGATGGACCTGACAGCGGCGGGCTCGGGTCGGGTCGCCTTTACACAGCGCGAACCGACAGGCGTGGTTGTCGCGGCCAGCGCGTTCAACCATCCGCTCAACCTGATCGTTCACCAAGTCGCCCCCGCAGTGGCTACAGGTTGCCCGGTGATCGTCAAACCCGCTTTGGATACGCCACTGTCCTGCAAGGCATTTGTCGAAATTCTGCATGAGGCCGGTTTACCTGAGAATTGGTGCCACCTCGCGATTTGCCACAACGACGTGGCCGAGCAGATGATCACCGATACGCGCGTTGGGTTCTTTTCTTTCATCGGCTCGGCCAAGGTGGGTTGGATGCTGAGGTCCAAGCTGGCCCCCGGAGTGCGATGTGCGCTGGAACATGGCGGGGCCGCACCCGTGATCGTGGATGAAAGCGCCGATATTGAGGGAATGATCCCACTCGTGACCAAAGGCGGGTTCTATCATTCCGGGCAGGTCTGCGTCTCGGTCCAGCGCGTTTTCGCGCCCACGGGCATCGCAAAGGACATTGCACAAAAGCTGGCCAAGGCGGCGTCCGCACTTAAGGTTGGCGATGCGCGTCAGGAAGATACCGAATGCGGTCCCCTGATCCGCCCAGGTGAAGTTGATCGCGTTGCCGAATGGGTGGACGAGGCCGTTGAGGGTGGCGCAACCTTGCTGACTGGCGGACGAAAGCTGGGCCCGACTACATATGCGCCCACCGTCCTGCTGAACCCACCCGCCGACGCTCGGGTTTCAACATCCGAAGTCTTTGGACCCGTGGTCTGCGTCTATAGCTACGACAGGGTCGAGGATGCGTTCTCCGCCGCCAACAGCCTGCCTTTCGCGTTTCAGGCGGCTGTCTTCACCAAAGCTCTGGACTCGGCCATGCAAGCCATCAGACATCTGGATGCAACCGCCGTTATGGTGAACGATCACTCGGCATTCCGGGTCGATTGGATGCCCTTCGCGGGACGGAGGCAATCGGGATACAACACAGGCGGCATCGGCTATACGATGCATGACATGACTCAGGACAAGATGGCTGTAATCAAGCTTTGAGGACATTGACTAGCGTGAGCAGCTGCCCGTTGTTTTGCCTGATGCGTCAGGAAAGATCAGGCCGCAACTTTTCTGTCTGATGCAGCCGAAAGTGCCTTTTGTGTCGATGATACCTGTTTCTGCTAACCTTGGGGTCGACCAAGTTTTCGCATACAGACCCAGTTTTCTTTGCTCTTGCCGCAACGATGCCGTTGCAACCGATTGCAACCACGGTGCAATTTTGCGTAGTATTTCCTTATGACCGCACCAATTTCTTCCCTAAAACCGATTAGGCCCACATCATGAGTGTCACACTGAAAGATGTCGCGGCGCTGGCCGGAGTTTCGCGGTCTGCTGTGTCGCGCACCTTTACCGAAGGCGCCTCGGTTTCAGCCAAAACCCGCAGCAAAGTCGAAAAGGCCGCTGCCGAACTAGGCTACAGCCCAAATGCTTTGGCGTCGTCACTGACAACGGGGCGAACCAAACTGATCGGCCTGATCTCGAACAACTTTCACAACCCCATATTCCTTGAGGTGTTTGATCTGTTCACCCGCACCCTTCAGGAACGCGGCCTGCGGCCCCTGATCGTCAACCTGACGGACGAAGTTCAGCCCGCAAACTCTATCAGGATGTTGCGGCAATACTCGGTCGATGCGGCCATCGTGGCTTCTTCGACGTTGCCGCCAAGTTTTGCCAAGGCGTTCCACGATGCAGGCGTTCCCGTGGTGCATACATTCGGGCGTTCTGCCACGTCGCCCGAGGTTCACGTGGTGGGGATCGACAACGTGGAATGCGGGCGCATGGCTGCACGAGAATTGCTTGCAAGAGGGTACAGACGCATCGGTTATCTGGGCGGTCCCAAAGATGCGACCTCTGCCATGGACCGCTATCGCGGCTTCATGGAAGAGGTCGAAAAACACCCCGGCCTGAACGTTTCGCATTCCTTCGCGGGGGCCTATTCGTTCGAGGCAGGTCGCGCCGAAATGCTGCGTCTGTTGGCGGATACCCCTGCCGAAGGGTATTTTTGTGGCGACGATATTTTGTCAATCGGCGCATTGTCAGCCTTGAGCGATCACGGGATAAAGCCGGGTCATGATATCGGAATCATCGGCCTGAACGACATGGAGATGTCGCGTTGGGAAAGCGTTGACCTCACGACAATTCACCAGCCGATCAAGCAGATCATCACGGCGTCGGTCGATCTTGTGGAAGAGATGTTGAAAGACCCCGACCGCTACCCCGAGGCCCGCATCTTTCCCTGTCGGGTGATTGAGCGGGGCACATTGCGCCCCTACCCCTAATCAGCGAAACATCGGTGGGCGCGCGTCGGTCCAGGCACCATCTTTTTTGGATGACGCCACCGCTGCGTGAACGGCTGCGATGGATCGGACGCCGTCGGCAGGGGTCGGCAGACCATCTCGAACCTCTCCCTGAATGGCATCGGCCAGATCGCAATAGATATTCGCCACGGCCAGAGGGAAGCCTTCGGGGTGGGCAATCGCCACGCGTGACAGGCGCTGCGCGTCGTCGTGCAAACCACCTTCCCCTTTTTCGATGATCTGAGTGCGCCCTCCCACCGGGGTATAGACAAGCTGGTTGGGCTGCTCGGATGCCCAGCGCAAACCACCGGTTTCGCCAAAGACCTGAATGTCGAATCCGTGCTGCCGACCAATCGCCACCGAGGATGTCCATAACCGCCCCACTGCGCCACCTTCGGTACGGAAGTTGATCATGGCGTCATCCTCAAGCTCGCGACTGGGGATGGTCGAGGCCATATCCGCCGACAGGGTCTTGACCTCGTCATCGCTGATGAAGCTCGCCATATGCAGCGCATGGATACCGCAATCGGCGAATTGACCAGAGACGCCCGCCATTGCTGGGTCATAGCGCCAACGCACGCGGGGATTGTCGGCGTCAGTTGCATCGCCGTGGTGGCCGTGGCTGAAATTCGTCACCACCAGACGCACCTTGCCGATATCGCCCGCCCGCACCATCGCACGGGCCTGCCGCACCATCGGATAGGCGGAATAGCAATAGTTCACCGCGCAGATCTTGCCCGATGCTTCGGCCACACGCACGATCTCTTCGCCCTCTTCCACGGTCATGGTCATCGGCTTCTCGCATAGCACGTGGAAACCGGCCTCGAGAAAGGCTTTGGCGATCTCGAAATGGGTCGCGTTCGGGGTGGCAATCGTCACTAGATCAATGCGGTCGGGGCGGTCTTTTTCACCAGCCAACATTTCTTGCCAGTCGCCATAGGCACGGTCCTGCGCCACGCCCAGACGCTGCGCATATTCTCGCCCGACTTCTGGGCGATGGTCCAACGCGCCCGCGGTGAATTCAAACATCCCATCGGCCAGCGCGCCCAACCGGTGCGCGGGCCCGATCTGACTGCCCTCACCCCCACCAATCATGCCCCATTTCAGCTTTGCCATGATCTTAGTCTCTCTGTTGTCTTGTCGTTTGTTCGATCAGAAATCACTGACGTCCTGCCATTGCCGCTGGTCCGAGGACGCAAGCACCGCCGCCAGAACGCGGTTCACCTCATGCCCGTCGCGGAAGGTCGGCCAGATGTTTTGGCCTGTATGGATGGCCTGCAGGAAATCCTTCACTTCGATGATGATTTGGTCCTGATACCCGGTGCCATGGCCCGGTCCCTGACAGAAGGGCTCATAGTCCGGGTGCGCCGGACCGGTCAGGATCTTGGTGAAGCCCCGCGACGCCTCAGGCCCTTCTCGGCGGTACAGCCACAGGGCATTCTGATCCTCCTGATCAAAGCGGATCGCGCCTTTGGTGCCAGAGATCTCATAGGCGTACCCCATCTTCCGTCCCGTCGCGACGCGGCTGAAATAGAGGTTCCCCATGACGCCATTTTCGAACCGGCACATCATCTGGGCGTGGTCGTCATTCGTGACCTCTCCGCCCGGTCGATGGCGGTGGACGGTCTCCACATCTGCCATCACCTGGGTGATAGGCCCGATCAGTGCCATCGCACCATTGACCATGTGTGGGGCCAGATCACCGATAGTGCCGTTTGCCATGCCCGTCGTGCGCCAGGTCGCTGGGGCCTGAGGGTCGGCATAGAAATCCTCGGTATGTTCCCCTCGAAACCAGGTGACGTCGCCAATCTCGCCGCTGGCAATCAACTGTCGTGCGTATTGACTGGCGGGGGTTCGAATATAGTTGAACCCAACCATATTAATTGCGCCGGCCGCTTCAGCGGCTGCCACCATGGCGCGGCTGTCCTCCAGTGAAGCGCCCAGAGGCTTTTCGCATAACACCGGCTTGCCCAGCGCAATGGCAGCCTCGGCTATTTGGCGATGCGTAGACTGCGGAGAGGCGATCACGATTGCCTCGACCTTTGGGTCGGCGACCAAGGCGCGCCAGTCGCTGGTCGCCCGCGCGAACCCATACGCTGCGCGATACCGCTCTGCGCTCTGCGACGTCGACGCGCAGATCACCTCAAGTCGGGGTCGCAATGCTGTGTTGAACACCGCCCCCACCGCGGCCATTGCAACCGAATGAGCCTTGCCCATATAGCCGCCGCCGACGATTCCAATTCCGATTTCTGGCACTTGCAACCGCTCCGAACATTGTATTTGCAACCGGTTGCAAAATGAGTATCGTGTGAATCGATTCAACGCAAGGACCAACCATCCCTGCCCGCCCTATTTCGCCGGAGGACACGACGTGAGCACCCTGATGGATGGGATCAAAGGAAACCGATTTGCTGTTTTCGGGCGCGCGGGCATTGACCTGTTTGCAGATCCTGTCGGTGTCAAAAGCGAAGATGCCGGCGCCTTTGGAGCCGACTTGGGGGGATCTTCAGCCAATATCTGCGCCGGGCTGGTAAAACTTGGCAGTCAGGCATCTTTGGTCACGTCGATTTCGGATGACGCGGTAGGGCGGTTCTGCATGAACAGGCTGGCCCATTACGGAGTGGACACATCTTACGTCCGCGTTCTGGGGGGTGAATATCGCACCTCTCTGGCGCTGTATGAAAGCCGGACCGAGGATTTCCAGAACGTCATTTACCGGAACGGAGCGGTCGACTTTCAGGTCACCGAAGAAGACGTCGACCGAGTAGACTACACTTCATTCACAGCCGTACTGTCCGCCGGAACTGTCTTTGCGGCTGAACCCTCGCGCAGCGCCACATTCCGCGCCCTTCAAAACGCCCGCTCGGCCGGATTGCTGGTGATTTTCGACATCGACTACCGTCCTTACAGCTGGCCGTCTGCGGAAGTGGCGGCAGATGTTTTGTCGCGCGCGGGCGCGGCCAGCGATCTGATTGTCGGAAACGATGAAGAATTCGGCTTCATGGCTGGCGGTATAGAAAAGGGCTTTGCCAAAGCGCAAGAACTGGCTGGGAAACCGGGGCGCGTCGTAATCTATAAAATGGGTGAAAAAGGCGCAGTAACACTGGCCAACGGACAAGAAATCGAAACCGGCATCTACCCTGTCGACGCGATCAAGCCTGTGGGCGCTGGCGACAGCTTTATGGCAGGTCTGCTGGCCTCGATCGCGGCAGGGTATCCGCTGAAAGACGCGGTGATGCGCGGGTCGGCCTGTGCGTCCATTGTCGTGTCTAAACCCGGATGCTCTCCAGCCATGCCAACGACGTCTGAGCTGGATGCGTTTTTGGCGTCCCATCCCGGTCCAACGACCTAGGAGGTCTCATGCATATTGCCCCATTCGACAACCAGAACAAACCCATTGTGGATACTGGTGACCCGACAGTGCCGTTGAACTATTTCAACATCGTCAAATTGAAAAAGGGCGAGGCGTTCGAATATCAGGTACCCGGATATGAAACCTGCATTGTTCCGGCAACCGGCAGCGTCGATGTCGACGTGGAAGGCGTCCCCTTCCCCGCTTTGGGAAACCGGGGCGAAGACGTCTGGGATGGCGAACCCGAAGGGGCCTATGTTCCCGTGGGTGCCAAAGCGCAAATGGTCTGCGTATCTGAATCCGCCGAGGTCTTTGTAGCTGGTGCGAAATACGACAAGGTGCTGGATCCATTCCACGTGCGTGAACATGACCTTGTGCAATATGGCAGCGATGACACCAAGACCCATCGCAAGATCAAACATATTCTAGGTCAAAAGCAGCACGACAAAGTGGGCCGGCTGCTGGTGAGTGAGTTGTTCACCGTTGGTCAAGGTGGCTGGTCAGGGTTCCCCAGCCACAAGCACGACACCAACCGCCTACCCGATGAGACGCGGCATGATGAGACCTATAATTTCCGCTTCAAACCCAACTGGGGCTCGGGTCTGCAGATGTTACAGCGCGAAGATAACGCCCCTGGCGATGCTTATCACATCGTCGATGGCTCGACTGTTTGTATAGACACCGGGTATCACCCCTGCTGCGTCTTGCCAGGGTACGAGATGTATTACTTCACCATCCTCGGTGGCCTGACCCAACGGTCTCTGGTGCAGTACTTCCAACCCACCCATGCCTATCAGATCGAAACGATTCCGGGCATCAAAGACATGATCGCCAAGTTCAAATGACCCTTGTTACGCTGAAAGATGTGCTGCAACCAGCCTACGCGCAGGGCTATGCTGTTGGCGGGCTGGTAGCGCTGGGCTGGGAGGACATGCGCGCCTATGTGGCCGCAGCCGAAGCCGAAAATGCGCCCGTCATCCTGCAAGCCGGACCAAGCTGTCGCGAGCACACGCCCTTACCCATTCTGGGAAAAATGTTCCGGCACCTGGCTGAAAACGCCTCGGTCCCTGTCGTGGCGCATCTGGATCACGGCTATACGTATGAGGAGTGCAAGATCGCGCTGGACAGCGGCTTTACCTCGTTGATGTTCGACGGGTCGCGCAAGCCTCTGCAGCAGAATATTGACGAGACCGCCGCCATCGCCGAAATGGCCCATAAGGCAGGAATTTCCTGCGAGGGTGAGATCGGGTTTGTCGGCTATTCCGGCGGGGAAGGATCGAACGGCACAGAACCCGCCGAGGCGGCGCAATTTGCCCGGCAAAGCGGTGTCGATGCGATGGCGATCTCGGTCGGCAATGTACATTTGCAACAAGACAAAGAAGGCGGATTGGACGAGGCCCGCATTGCCGAGATCGACGCATTGACCGAGGTCCCCTTGGTGATCCATGGCGGCTCGGGCGTGCCGGTGGAACAGCGCGCGCGGCTGTCGCGCGACACGTCGATCTGCAAGTTCAACATCGGCACCGAACTGCGGATGGCCTTTGGGAATGCCCTACGCGCAGCAGTCAACAGCGACCCAAACCGATTTGATCGCGTGACTATCCTGAAAGAAACGCAAGACCCGGTCGAGGCCGCCGCCCGCGCCGTGATCCGCGCTTTTGGGGCACCACCGCAGAAGTAAGACACACTCGGTCAACCGGTCGCGGCCCCGACAAGCCTGATGCCGCGAAAGAGCAGGGTCAGATCGAGCCACCCTCGACCATGAAATTCCCCGCGCTGCACATGGCGGCGTCGTCTGAGGCCAGAAAAACCGCCATCCGCGCCACATAGACCGGGTCAATCGGGTCCGGCAAACACTGGCGGTCGACCTGTTTGGCCAGCGCCTCGGGCGTGACCCACAGGTCCTTTTGGCGCTCGGTCATGATCCAGCCGGGAACGACGGTATTGACGCGTATGCGGTGATCGCCCAATTCGCGCGCCATTGTGCGGGTCAGGCCATGCACGGCGGATTTCGCCGTGGCATAGGCCGGGAACCCTGCGCCACATTCCCACCAGGAATTCGAACCCAGATTGATGATCGAGCCGCCGCCCGCCGCAATCATACCGGGCGCAACAGCCTGAATGGCAAAGAACATGTGGCGGATATTCGTCGCCATACGTTCATCCCAATAGTCCGGTGTGACTTCGCGCCAGTCGTGGCGATCATCATGGGCCGCATTGTTGACCAGAACATGCGCCGGGCCCAGTTCCTCGGACAGTTGCTCCAGTGCGTCGCGCAGCGCGTCGATGTCGCGCAGATCGCACTGCGCGAATGCGTGCTCGCCTTCCAGCTCGGCCAGCAGTGCGTGCCCGGCATCAGCGTTGATATCCAGAAACCCGACTTTCGCGCCTTGCTGGGCAAACGCTCGGACGGTCCGCGCTCCGATACCACCGGCGCCGCCGGTAATTACGGCGGTTTTGCCTTTCAAACTGGGGTAATTCGCAAAATCTTGGGTCAACTATCTCGCTCCATGATCCATTCGACCTCGGGGGCCGGGACAAACCGCCATTTGCGCAAGGGGCCTGCCATGACGTTCAGATAGTACATCTCAAACCCACAGGGCGCGCCGCAAGGGTGATGGCCCCGCGGCACGGTCACAACATCGCCATCGGATACGGCCATCGTCTCGTCCAACTGACCGTCATCGGTATAGACGCGCTGAATGCCAAACCCGTTGGCGGGGTTCAGGCGGTGATAATAGGTCTCTTCCAAATAGGTGATCCGGGGATAATCATCCTCGTCATGGCGATGGCTTGGATAGGATGACCAGTTGCCGTCGGGCGTAAAGACCTCGGTCACCAGAAGGCTGTCGGCGTAGTCTTCGCCCTCCATCGCGATGTTGTTGATGTAGCGTGTGTTGGTCCCCTTGCCCCGTTCGGTCAAAGTAATGCCGTCCGGCCCGATACGACGCGCTTGATGTCCGCCTTTGCCAGGGGCCGTGCATACCGCGATGATGCAGTCAGTTTCCGCAACCGCCTGCCAGTCGGTCCCGTTGGGCAAATAGAGGCAATGCGGAGCGGTCTTTTCAAACACATCCATCCGGTCGCCCAGCACGCCCCAGTCCTGTCCGGCTCCGGTGATCTGCGCCTTGCCTTCTACCATGACCAAAATAACCTCGCGGTCGCCAGTCACCTCGGCAGCTGTGTCGCCCGCGCGCAGATGGTACAGGCCAAACCCGACATAGCGCCAACTGGCATCGGCCGGGGTGATATCGTGCACCTTGCCACGCGTACCGAAGGGTTTTTTCAGAAGGTCTGCCATCTCGTGTTCTCCGTGTTGGGCGGGCATGTTCGCCCGCCCGATATTGCCTTATGCTGCCTGTCGGGTTTCCAGCGCTGCAAGCGTCTGTGCCAGCTGTTCTTCTGTCCACCCTTCGGATACCGCGCTGCGCAGGATATCGGCTTGACTGGCGGGGGCGTTCCCGCCAACCGGTGGGTCTGTATCCAGATTGGTTGGAAACGGATACCCCTCGGCAGTGGCCGCGATGGCCGCGTCCAGCTCTGGCCCCGACAGATCGCCACGCTGCTTCAGCGCCACCAGCGCCGGGAACGCCCTCAGCGACATGGCGCGCCGGTCGATGGCCTCCATCGCGCGCCCGAAGGCTGATGAGACCTGAAGCAGGTTTGCCATCCTGTTGATATCCGCGCTGCGGTTCTCGCCCGCCGCATGAAACAGCGCCGGGTTGAAGAAAACGGCATCGCCCTTGTCCAGCGACAGCTGGATGTAGTTTGCTTCGAAATGGTCGCGGTGGGCCGTGTCGTGAAACGCCAGATAGCCCGGCGCATAGAGCTGCGAAAACGGCAACAGCTTGGTCGGTCCGCTTTCGACCGGCATATCGCAATGAGCGACCGCGCCCTGCAAGGTCAGAGTCGCCGTCACCAAATGCGCATGGGCCGGATACCGCGCGGCGCTTTCGGCGCTTTGAAACCCCAGATGATAGTCCCGATGCGCTTGCTGTGCCTTGCCGCCGGGGCGGACCTGATTGACCTGTGCAGTCATCTGATAGTTCGGACCCAGCCAGGCCTCACACGCGGCCGCAATCGAGGTGTTGCCGAAGTAAAGCGCAAAACCTTCGGGATCCTTCATGCATTGCTTTTGCAGCGCATTCCACACCCGGTCATTGGCACCCGAGGCCGCAAAGTGATCGCCTTCGCCTGCCCCATCTTCGCGCTCTTCGTCGATGATCTGTTGAAACACCTCCGTCGCCCGGTCGATCACGGTGGTATCCGCATAAGCGCCTTTCAGCGCGATCACTCCGGCCGAGCTGTTCAACACCTGCCCCCATTCCGCAAGCAGAGCTTGACGCTGTGCGCCTTCCTCTAGCGCAGGCCGCAGGGCATTCATGTCATAAACGGGTACGTTCTTTTCAATGTCCGCCGCATGGGGCACCGCTGACGCCTGTAGGGCCTGAGAGGTCAACACCTTGAATTCATCCAGATCACAGGATTCCCGGTCAAAATATCCGACATATCCAAGTTCTTGGCTTACCATGATTTTCTCCTTTCTCATGGCTTCGGTGTTGCCCATCGGGCGGTGAGTTATGCAGTGATCGTCAGCCCAGCCTCCCCACAGACTTCGACAATGTGCTCGTAACCCTTCTTCGAATATTCGTAAGGTGGCGCTTTGGCTGGATCCTGTTCGGCCTCAACCACGATCCAGCCGCTGTAATCCATCGTCTTCAGCGCGTTTGCGACGGCTTGGAAGTCGATGCAGCCATCTCCCGGCACGGTGAAGGCGCCAGCAATGACGGCATCCAGAAAGCTGCGATTGTTCTCGCGCGTATCCTGAACGACCTGCGGGCGGACATCCTTGAAATGCACGTGATGCACCCGGTCACCCCAGCGGTTCAGAGTGGCCATCACATCGCCGCCCCCAAACAACAGGTGGCCCGTGTCAAAGCACAGCTTAACCTCGGGGCCCGACCCCTCCATCAGCCAGTTCACGTCGTCTTCGCTTTCGATGATCGTGCCCATGTGATGATGGTAGGCCATGGGCATGCCCTGATCGGCCATCCACTTGGCCAATTCGGTGATCTTGGCGGCGTAGGCCAGAACTTCATCCTTCGACAGTTTCGGGCGGCCGTTCACCGGCGTTCCGATCTGGCCCTGAACGGTGTTCGAGCATTCGGCGTAGACGATACAGGGACTGTTCAGCGCCACGAATTGTTCGACCTGTTCGCGCACAGCCTCGCGCTCGGTGGCAAAATCATTCACCAGCGACGCGCCCGAACACCAACCACCGCAAAGCGCAGTGTCATTCGCCTCAAGATAGGCGCGCAAACCTTCTGTATCGCCGGGCATCCGCTGGCCGCGCTCAACGCCTGTATAGCCGATCTCACGCGACTCCTTCAGCGCCTGCTCCATGGTGTAGGCAGCGGTCAGATCCGGCAGATCATCATTCTGCCACGCGATCGGAGAGATTCCGATTTTCACGCTCATTTGGTATTTCTTTCCTTGATCGCCAGCTCGTAAGCCGCGCGTTTTTCGTTCACCTCGGGGCGGATGCTGACCTCGGGCACGGCGACTTCCCACCACGTGCCACCATATTCGGTCGAGGGGTAGGGATCGGTGTCGATGACAACCACATACGGCCCTTTGATATCGGCGCGCTTGGCAAGCGCGTCCTCGAGCTCGGCAATCGAGCCGACCTTGACCGAGGTCGCCCCCATCGCCGCCGCATGAGCGGCAAAGTCGATATTGGACGGGTTTTCATGCACCGCATGGTCCAACAGGTTGTTAAACTCGGCCCCGCCGGTGCCCATCTGCAGGCGGTTGATGCAACCAAAGCCCCGGTTGTCGGTGATCACCACGGTGAACGAGACGCCCATCATCGCGGCCGAGGCCATCTCGGAATTGGCCATCATATAGGTGCCGTCGCCGGTAAAGCAGATCACGTCGCGCTCGGGCTCGGCCATCTTGATGCCCATGGCGCCCGCGATCTCGTACCCCATGCAGCTGAAGCCGTATTCCATGTGATATGCACCAGGGCGCGGGGCTTTCCACAGTTTGTGCAGTTCACCCGGCATGGTCCCAGCCGCACACATCACCACCGTATCGTTATGCGAAGCGCGCTGGACTGCGCCCACCACCTGCATATCCGTCGGCAGCGCGTTTCCGTCGCCGGGCGCATCCGTCAGCTTATCGACCTTTCCATACCAATCCGCCTTGAGCGTGTCCGAGACCGGATCGGCGCGATAGCCTTGCAGAGCCGCGCCCAACTCCTCCAAACCCACGCGCGCGTCCGATTGCAGCGGCATCGCGCCGTGTTTTTCAGCGTCATAAGCGTTGGTGTTCAGGCACACCATCTCGCGATCCGGGTTCGAGAACAGGCCCCATGACCCAGTTGTGAAATCCTGCAACCGCGTCCCTACTGACAAAACCAGATCAGCTTCGGCGCAGACATCATTGGCCGGTTCACCCCCGGTCACGCCAACGGGGCCCAGGTTCAACGGATGGTCCCAGGCCAACGCGGACTTGCCCGCCTGCGTTTCGGTGACGGGAATGTTGTGCATTTCAGCAAAGCTTTGCAACGCTTCCGTCGCATCCGAATAGTGCACGCCGCCCCCCGCGATGATCACCGGACGTTTGGCCGCCTTGAGCGCTGCCACTGCGCGGGCCAGCTCACCTTCATCCGGGCGGATGCGGCGCTGATACCAGACGCGGGGCTCAAAGAAGCTTTCGGGATAGTCATAAGCTTCGGCCTGCACGTCCTGACAGAAGGACAACGTGACCGGCCCGCAATCGGCGGGGTCCGTCATGGTGCGGAACGCCCGCGGCAGAGCGGTCAGCAGGTGTTCAGGCCGAGTGATCCGGTCGAAATAACGGCTGACCGGGCGGAAGCAGTCATTGGCGCTGACCGTACCGTCGCTGAAATTCTCGGGCTGTTGCAGAACCGGATCAGGCCCGCGTGTCGCAAACACGTCGCCGGGCAACAGCAAGACCGGTAGGCGGTTCACATAGGCCAGCGCGGCCGCCGTCACCATATTTGTGGCTCCCGGCCCAATCGAGGACGTCACCGCCATCGTCTGCGTCCGCCGCTTTTGCTTGGCATAGGCAATCGCGCAATGGGCCATGGTCTGCTCGTTATGGCCGCGATAGGTGGGCAAGCTGTCCTTCACTGCATGCAGCGCCTCGCCCAGCCCAGCCACATTCCCATGGCCAAAGATGGCCCAGACGCCAGCGATAAACGGCTCTCCAGCCTCGTTCAATTGCGCGCCCAGATAGCGCACCAAAGCTTGCGCTGTGGTCAGTCGGACTGTTTTGCCCATTGTGATCCCTTTCAACACAAGGCCAATTTGGCCATTCCAGAATTTTCGTTAAATGCTGGACGCTTGAGCCCAGGGTTGGGGGAACGGCGTTAAACCGTTCCGCCAAGTGAGCCTTCCAGCTGAGCCAGTTCCTGACCACCTGCCATCAGGTCCTGTAATTCTTCTGGCGTGATCTCACCACGTTTTGCAGTGCCCAGAGTCTGACCCCGATTGAGAACGGTAAAGCGGTCCCCCACGGCCAGAGCATGACGCACGTTGTGGCTGATGAAGACAACGCCCACACCTTGACTGCGCACCTTGTCGATGGTCGCCAGAACATTCGAGGTCTGACGCACGCCAAGGGCCGAGGTCGGTTCGTCCAGGATCAGAATCTTCGCGCCGAAATGCACAGCCCGCGCAATTGCCACCGTCTGACGCTCACCCCCAGACAATGTGCCAACGGCCTGATCCGGACCACGCAGGTTGATGCCCATTTTGCGCATCTCTTCCATGGTGATCTCATCGGCCAGCTTCTTATCGAAGAAGTTGATCCCGGCCACTTTGCGCGTCGGCTCGTTGCCCATGAAGAAATTGCGGCTGACGCTCATCAGCGGAATCATGGCCAGATGCTGGTGCACCGTTGCGATCCCAGCGGAGATCGCATCGCGCGGGTCTTCGAAGTGCATAGGCTTGTCTTCGAAGAATATCTCGCCTGCGGTTGGCTTGTGCACACCGGACATGGTCTTGATGAAGGTCGACTTGCCCGCACCGTTGTCGCCCAGAAGGCAGTGACACTCCCCTGGTTTTAGGTCAAAGCTGACTCCAGCCAGCGCAATGACCGAGCCGAAGTGTTTCTGGATGTCGACCATCCGAATGATCGGCTTTTGATCCTGCGCGTCGCCATGATGGAACTTGGTATCTTCGGTCATCTCAGCGTTCTCCTGTGATGATGCGACGGATATAGGTGTTCAGGATCACCGCACCCAGCAGGATCACGCCCAGGAACACCCGGAACAGAGAGCTTTCCACGCCGGCAAAGAACAGTCCCTGTTGAACCACACCAAAGATCAGCGCGCCGAGCGCCGCGCCAAGGACCGAGCCATAGCCGCCGGTCAGCAATGCGCCACCGATAACCACAGCAATGATCGCTTCGAACTCCTTCAGCAGACCACGATCCGCACCGGCTGATCCGAACTCCATCACCTGACAGGTGGCGAAAACCGTGGCGCAGAAGGCCGTGAACATAAACATCAGGATTTTGACTTTGTTGACTGGAACACCCGAGTTCCGGGCTGCCTCGGCATCGCCACCAGCTGCGAAAATCCAGTTGCCGAATTTGGTCTTGGTCAAAAGCACATGGCCAAAGATGATGATTACGATAGCCCAGATGATCAGCATTGGAATGCCGTCCACCACCGGCTGACCCTGACGCGTACCCCGTTCGAAAACCTCGATAATACCGTTGTCACCCAGCCAAACGAACAGGCCCTGCCCGACCTTACCGCCAAAGATAGATGCCAGCCAATCGCCTTCGGCTGCGTCCTTGATCCCGCCGATGATGGTTTTACGTTCAATCGTCTGTGGCAGGTAAATCGTGAATCCGCGCAGAATGAACAAAAACGCCAGCGTAACAATAAAACTGGGCAGGCCTGTTCGGACAACGATGTAGCCGTTTAGCGCTCCGATGGCGACGCATAGGACAAACGTGATTATGATAGCCATCCAGACCGGCCAGCTCATCGTGACCGAGAAAATAGCAATCATCATGCCCGCAAACCCGATCATCGACCCAACGGACAGGTCAAATTCACCGGCGATCATCAGCAGGCAGGCCCCAACAGCGATGATCATGAACTGAGCCGAAACGACCGACCAGTTCATGACCCCCTGAGCGGTGAACATGCCGCTGTCAAAGGCGAACAGCAGGAAAAAGGTGAATACGGCGACAGTGCCGACCATCCCACCCAATTCGGGGCGGATCAGAGCGCGGCGCAGTGGTGAGATCTCTTTGATCCGTTCGTCGCCGCCTGCCGTGGATTGAACTGACTCAGACATCGTGGTCCTCCCTCGCGCGGGGTTCTGAGTTTTGGGGGTACAGCGGGCACGCCCAATTGGTGCCCGCTGTGATTGAGAAGATCAGCGGTATTCGCCCGCGAACTCTTCGATCTTGGTCAGACCGTCTGCTGTTACGAAACCGGGGCCCGAGTTGATGTTGTTGCCCGGCAGAACGCCATAACGGTGGTAGTTGGTCATAACTACAACCGGCAGATAGGCTTGCAGGAAGGGCTGTTGGTCGATGCCCCACTGGATGGTGCCGTCCTTGATACCTTTGACGATTTCACCGCCCAGATCGAATGTGCCGAAGTAGATGTCACCGGCCATGCCGTTTTCCTGTAGCGCCAGAATGGTCGGATCAGCCGAGGTCGGGCCAAGTGTCAGAACAGCGTCGGTGTCCGGGTTAGCCGACAGATAGGCCAGCACCCGGTTCTTGATTTCGGCTGGGTCCTGCCCCGCGTCGATCATCTGCTCGCCCAGTTCGACGCCCAGACCATCGGCGAAGCCCTGACAACGCTCCTGGCTGGATGGCTGTACGATGTAGTGGTTCACGCAGAGGAACGACCCGATGCCGTCAGCCTTGGCGCGCTGACCGGCAGCGAGGCCCGCGTCATATTCTGGCTGGCCAACATACATCAGAGCGCCCACTTCGCGCGCTTTCTCAGGCGTGCCGGTGTTCATGATGATAACGTCGATACCGGAATCCACCGCAGCTCGGATTGGACCTTCCAGGATGTCTGGATCGGCCAGCGTGGTGATGATCCCGTTCGGGCCAGAGGCAGCCGCCTGATCAATGATCCGCGCCATGTCCGCCAGATCGCCGGTCGGAGGGTTACGGTATTCCACCTCGACCCCCATCTGCTCGCCCGCCAAGGCGATGCCGTTTTTGATCGTATTCCACCAGCTGTCGCTGTCAGGGGCGTGGCTGACCAGAATGTACTTCTCGCCCTCCGCAGCCGCGCCGGTCACGGTCGCCAGCGCCATCGCACTGGCCGCCAGAGCGCTTTTTACGAACTTATTCATTTGGTTTCCTCCCATAAGAACAGTTTGTCTTTTTTGCCGGGGTCTCAGCCCCAATCATTCGGACGGACCGAATCTCCTCCACTCCGGAAGCTGACGGAGCTGTTCCCAGTTTCCGTATATCGACTCATTTTGCAACCGGTTTCAAAACATCAGATAGGTTAACTGCCCGGCCAGATCGCAGCGAAAGGGTCGCGGCCTCGGCCATGGCTAGGGCGGCCACTCCGTCTGCAAGAGTGACCGGTATAGGTGATGAGTGTTGCGCTGCCCTCACAAACGCATCCCATTCGGCGCGGTACGCTGGCATATAACGCTCAAGGAAAAAATACGTTGGCTTGGCACCTGTGACGCCTTGAGCCGTGGATTTCACCACAGCGTTTTCCAATATGTTGTTGGCTTGCAGCAATCCGCCGGACCCCAACAACTCGATCCGCTGATCATAACCGTAGACCGCACGCCGTGAATTCTTGATGACGGCGATCTGACCGCTGCTGTAAGTCATTGTTACAACAGCCGTATCCACGTCACCTGCTTGTCCGATTTCGGGATCGACGATCGCGCTGCCAATGGCAGAAATCTGTTCCGGCAACTGACCCATCAAATAGTTCGCCATATCAAAATCGTGTATCATCATGTCGCGGAACAGGCCGCCAGACACTTTGACATAGCTGATCGGAGGAGGCGCCGGATCGAAGCTAGTGATAGATAGCATCTCGGGCTTTCCGATCTCCCCCTGATCAGCCGCAGCTTTAAGGGCCGAAAAGCTAGGATCGAACCGACGATTAAACCCGATCATCACAGGTTGAGCTGTCTCAGCAACCGCCATTTGACAGGCTTGAGCACGCTCCAGATCCAAATCCACTGGCTTTTCGCACAGAACAGCCTTTCCCGCGCTGGTTGCGGCTTGGATCAAATCGGAATGCGTGTCGGTTGGCGTAGCAATGAGGACCGCATCTATCGAAGAATCAGCGATAATTTCTTCAGAACTGGCCGCCTTGGCGCCGTATTGGGCCGCCAGTGTATCCGCCGCCTCGGTCACTGCGTCAGAAATTGCCACCAACTCGGACTGGGGATGCCCGGCGATTGCATCTGCATGCACGCGTCCGATACGTCCTGCTCCCAGTAATCCAATCTTTAGCATGGGGGCCTCCCGAATCCTCTTCTCAGCGCAACAATGTTCATTTTTGCAACCGGTTGCAATGCTTTTTCTCGCGGTCGAGGCATCCGTATTGCAAGTCACAAGCGCTACTCAGACTCGATTGCAGATCGAAGATCGAATGATACCTTCACGATTTCAAACGTTTCGAAGTCAGAAACCTTTCTGAAACCTGGGTGATTCTGGTGGCGCGCCTTCACGCTCCCAAAAAACATGGGCGGTGTAAGTCCTTAATTTTCAGATACTTACGTGTCACTCACCTGAGACGAAGAATTTTTGCAAAATTTATGTCATAATGACCCATTGTTTTGTGGGGTGCTGTCAAAATGTTTGATTATGGAATTACATCGAAATTCAGTTTGGGCGGGTTCAATTTCGGAGAATTCGGCGTATCAACCTGGATCGGTCAAATCGTCGGGAACCCGGTTTTCCTGATCATCACAGTGGTTGGATTGTATTTTCTGGCTCGGCTGGTTCTCGCCAAATAGGCAAAACCATAGCGACAATGTTGCTAACTCCCCTTGGCTAGTCCCAAGGGTTCGGTCTTTTTTTAATCAAAACTCAGCCGTCAGATAAAATGGCGCCCACGGGAGGACTCGAACCCCCAACAGCCCGATTAGAAGTCGGATATTCTATCCAGTTGAATTACGTGGGCGCAAGTTCGCTTTTATTGGACAACGCCAACCCATAAGTCAACGCGGTAATTGCGACCCTGACGCGCAGCCGAGTTTCAAGCCTTTGGGTTAAGGTCCAATCGCATGAACGCGCTATTTGGGTCTGCCTCATATCCGTAAATCGGTCCGCAATATGCGTAGCCCAGAGCTTCATAGAGCTTACGCGCGGCGTCATATTCCCCAAGATGCGCCGCTCCGGTTTCAAGAACCAATGCCGAAACGCCCTCGGCCCGCGCCAAATTTGCCAGGTGGTTCATTATCTCGCGCGCCAGTCCTTTCCCCCGTTCAGATGAAAGAACATGTACGGACTTCACCTCGGCGGTGCCGTCCGGCAATGTTTTCAGCGCGCCACAACCGACAGGCCTGCTTTCGTTGTACACAGCCCAAAACCGCATGTCCGGCCCGGCCAGTCCCTGCGCATCCATAGTATGATTGCTTTCAGCTGGTCCTGCCGTTTCACTATGTGCAAAGTGAGCCTGCACCAGTTGCCGCACACCATCCGAGGTGGGATCAGCCAGGCGAATGTGGACCATTCAGTGCGTCCAGGGCGCGCGCCGGTCGGTAGCGAAGTTCTCGCCATACCCACGTGCACGCAGATTTGGTTTGCGCTTATGCGGCTCGCTGACAATGGCTTCGATACCGTTGTCTTTGGCGTAGTCCAGCGCCTCTTCCTTGGTATCGAATTTCAGGCGCACCTGTGTCTGAGTATCGGACGACGACGTCCAACCCATGAGCGGATCAACCTCGCGCGAAGACGCAGGGGCATATTCCAGAACCCACTTGCGGGTCTTGGCCATTCCCGAAGTCATGGCATTCCTTGCAGGTTGGTAAATCCGTGCGCGCATGTCGCCTCTCCGTACTCGCTTGGCTAGGGGTGTTTATGCGTCAGACGCGCCGCCCGGACAAGCCCGCAATTGTCGCAATTGAAGCGATTGGAAATGCCCCCTTGAACAAGAACAAAAACAGACCAAAATCAGGCCCGAAAGGAATCCCCCCTTATGGCCTATGCACATTCCGACAAGACGCAACTGATCTCTGAAGATGTCCGCGCCCGCCTGAAGCTGGAAGGCGGCAAGGCATTTGTCATGCACACTGATTTTGCGCCCGCAGGGGATCAGCCAACGGCCATCAAGGAACTGGCGGGCGGCGTTCAGGACGGTGAACGTGATCAGGTTTTGCTGGGCGCGACCGGCACGGGCAAGACCTTCACTATGGCCAAGGTAATCGAGGAAACCCAGCGCCCCGCCATCATCCTTGCGCCCAACAAGACGTTGGCCGCGCAGCTATATGGCGAGTTCAAAGGCTTCTTCCCCGAAAACTCGGTCGAGTATTTCGTGTCCTACTACGACTATTACCAGCCCGAGGCCTATGTGCCGCGCAGCGACACCTACATAGAAAAAGAATCTCAGATCAACGAACAGATCGACCGGATGCGCCACTCGGCCACGCGGGCTCTGCTGGAACGCGATGACGTGATCATCGTGGCCTCGGTGTCGTGCATCTACGGTATTGGCTCGGTCGAGACCTACGGGGCGATGACGCAGGATCTGAAGGTGGGCAGCGAATATGATCAGCGGCAGGTGATGGCTGATCTGGTCGCCCAGCAATACCGCCGCAACGATCAGGCGTTTCAGCGCGGGTCGTTCCGTGTGCGGGGTGACAGCCTCGAAATCTGGCCCGCCCACCTTGAGGACCGTGCATGGAAGCTGTCCTTCTTCGGCGAAGAACTGGAACAGATCACCGAATTCGACCCGCTGACCGGCGAGCGCACCGCGACGATGGAGCAGGTGCGAGTCTATGCGAACTCCCACTACGTGACACCGAAACCAACGATGCAGCAGGCAATCATCGGGATCAAAAAGGAACTGCGCATTCGGCTGGATCAACTTGTTGGCGAAGGCAAATTGCTGGAAGCGCAACGTCTGGAACAGCGCACCAATTTCGATCTGGAAATGCTCGAGGCCACTGGCGTCTGCAACGGGATCGAGAACTACTCGCGCTATCTGACGGGCCGCGCGCCGGGCGAGCCGCCCCCGACCCTGTTCGAGTTCATCCCGGACAACGCCATTGTCTTCGCGGACGAATCCCACGTCAGCGTCCCGCAGATCGGCGGCATGTACCGGGGCGACTATCGGCGCAAATTCACGCTGGCCGAACATGGGTTCCGCCTCCCGTCCTGCATGGACAACCGCCCGCTGAAGTTCGAGGAATGGGACGCCATGCGCCCGCAATCCGTCTTCGTCTCGGCCACCCCTGCCAAGTGGGAGATCGAACAGACCGGCGGTGTCTTCACCGAACAGGTGATCCGCCCCACCGGCCTGCTGGACCCCGAGGTCGAAATCCGCCCCGTCAGCATGCAGGTCGATGATTTGCTGGACGAGGTACGCAAAGTCACCGCCAACGGGTTCCGTACGCTGGTCACGACGCTGACCAAACGCATGGCCGAGGACCTGACCGAATACATGCACGAACAGGGCATCAAGGTGCGCTACATGCACTCGGATATCGACACGATCGAGCGGATCGAAATCCTGCGCGACCTGCGCTTAGGGGCCTTCGACGTCCTGATCGGCATCAACCTGCTGCGCGAAGGTTTGGACATCCCCGAATGCGGACTGGTCGCCATTCTGGACGCCGACAAAGAAGGCTTCCTGCGGTCCGAGACCTCTCTGGTACAGACCATCGGCCGCGCCGCGCGGAACGCCGATGGCCGGGTGATCATGTATGCCGACAAGATCACCGGTTCTATGGAACGCGCGCTGAATGAGACCAACCGCCGCCGCGCCAAACAGATCGCCTATAACGAGGAACACGGCATCACGCCCGAGACGGTGAAGAAGAATGTCGAGGACGTTCTGGCCGGGCTTTATGAGGGCGACGTCGACATGAACCGCGTCACCGCCACCATCGACAAACCGATGCACGGCGCGAACCTTGAGGCGCATCTGGACGGCCTGCGCGAACAAATGCGCAAAGCTGCCGAGAATCTGGAATTTGAAGAGGCCGCCAACATCCGGGATGAGATCAAACGTCTGGAAGCAGTCGATCTGGCCGTCGCCGACGACCCCATGGCGCGGCAATGGGCGGTCGAGAAGGCCTCGGAAGACGCAGTGAAAGCGCGCGGACGGTCAACGGCTGGCAGGCCGGGTCAGCGGGGTGGGAATGTGAAGCGGAGGAAACGGTAGACCGTTAAAGACGTAATTCAAAGATGCCGCGCATGGCGAAATTTGATTCTGCCACCTTGCCCAGCTGCGTTCTGTAGCTAGGTTCAGGTTATGCGAGCCGTTTTGTTATTAATGATCCTCAGCACCCCTGCCTACGCGTGGGATGTAACCGTTGATGAAATTTGCACCCTGTCGCACGAGACCGACGCGGCGAAAATATTCCTTACCTACGAGCCGTCCAAGCCGCTTTATACAATCACCGTGACCCAAGCGAATTCTGATTGGACACAGACTCCGTGGTTCGCAATGCGCTTCGAAGGATCGTCCCCGATCGAAATTGCCACATCCCGCCATGTTCTTTCCGACGACGCAAAGTCATTGACGGTTACAAATACGGGTTTCGGAAACGTGCTTGATGGGTTGGAGTACAACCAAATAGCATACGCATTCACACAGGATCACGTGGCCACATTCTCGCTGGACGGCGCTGCTGACCCGGTGCGGATTTTCCGCGAATGTGCTGGGGCTCAACTGTCCTAACCCATCCGGAATATGACCATTCCTGATTTTTGCCTCAGCGCGTTTCCACGGTATTTAGTTTGATTGCATAAGTCTCGAACGCCTATACCCCGCGCGAGTGCTTCTCGCGCGGGCCCGTGCTCACCCCTTATCCCAATGGGCAATCACATCATACCCAACTGGTGAGGGAGGGCCTTCCATAAATTCAGCAAAATGCCCCCAGAGCTCGGCCACTTTCGAGGCGTTCGCGTTCGATGTTTCCTCACTCTCGACCACCGAGATCACATAGCCTGAACCGTCTTCATTCATGACATTGGTAAAGCTGTGCATGCCGGGCATGCCCATAATTTCGGATTTCAGTGCATTCATCTTCTCAGTTGCGGCGTCACGGGTGCCGGGCTTCATTTTAAATTGAGTAATTCGCGCAAACATCATTTTCCTCCCTCATGGGACGAGATTGCGCTGTGCTGGGTTTATGCAACCTCGCCAAGAACATATTAACACGCCGCCAAATAATCTCATATTGAGAGTTAGTTTTTCGAGGTAATTTCAACTTTAAGCCTCAGCAGTTTGCGACGGCTGACACTTCACAGTTGCAGCCCAGCGCTCTCTGCTTCACGTTTGAAATCACAAATTGTGATTCCAAAAGGTTGCCATGACGAACACCTTGCCCAGCACGCATGAGGTCCAAAGCGCCATTCACCGCGTGCGTGGCACCCGCGTGGTGCTGGCCGAGGATCTGGCACAGTTCTATGGAAAATCCGTCAGCGCCTTCAATCAGGCCGTGTCGCGCAACAAGGACCTGTTCGAGGGCTACCGCTTTCAACTGACCGATGCCGAAGTCGCCGATTTGCAATCACAAAATGTGATCTCAAAACCCAAGGGCCGCGGCGGGCGGCGGGTCAACCCTTGGGTCTATACCGACTACGGCGTGGCCATCGCCTCGGCCCTGTTCAAGGACCCGCGTGCGATCAGGATCACGCGGATGATTACCGAGGCCTTTGTCGACGGAGCGAATGCTTTGGCCGAAACCCCGCGCAGCGCGCCGGAAATCCTGCCGCCCGAGGATGCACCCGCCCCGCTGCTGCCCAATGGTGAGCAGTTGCGCGATCTGGCCGAAAACATCCTCGATTCCGGGCAGCAGAGCCTTGTGGATTACATCGCCAACCCAACCACCAAGCGCCAGCAGGCCGTGGCGGCGATCATGAAAACCCTGGCTGAGACCGCAGGTGAAGAGGTCCGCACCCAACAGGAACGCCTGCGCCTGCGCATTGCCGAGCGTCTGGCTACCGGTAACTATGCCGATGATGATGACCGCAAACAGTTGCTGGAATTGCTGCAGGCGATGAAGGGTTAAACCCCCAGCTCTGCCCGCAACTTTTTGGTCAGCTTCGCAACGACCAGATCATAAGAGGTCACGATATGTTCGCGCAGCGACGCGTCACTCATCCCGCGTTCCTCGTGTACCTGCAGCCATTTCATCCCGCGCGAAGCCAGATAGGGCGCTGGGCGGATACCGGGCTCGTCGCTTAGAACCTCAAAGGCGAGATCGGTGGCTTTGAAGGTGAAAGCATCCTGGCCATTGTTCCAGCCGCAGATCGCAAACACCTTGCCGCCCACTTTCCAAACATCCGTATCACCCCATTGCACCACATGGGTGGTCGCTTTGAGAGTGTCGCAGAAACTGTTGAACTCGTCGCGGGTCATGCAGGGATCAGGGGCGCAGGAATTTGGCGTTACCGACCTGTTTCTCCGCTTGCAAAGGCGTCTCTACCGCGCTTTGTCGGCCAGAGTCGCATGCGATTCCATCTGCATCCGGGTCATTGCGCAAATGATAACCAGGCTGCCCTTCGTAATACGGACCGGGCAGGATTTTTTGCGCCGCGTGGCACCCTCCAACAAGCGCCGCAAGGTGAAACACGGCCTCTTCCCGCTCAAAATCCGATGTGCGTATGAACACGCTCAGCGCAATCGCCGCAGTTGTGACCGGAAGCATCAGAATCATCAACATAATCCGAACCGGCGACAGCGCCCTTTTACGGGTCACTTCCGCACGCCGCTGGCGTTCTGGGCAGGTCGGATCGGTGAAGACCGGACGCAGGGAGGATTCTCGGGTCGTCATACGGCCTGAGTATACACGGTTTGTGGCAATTCCGAGCCCCCTGAGTCCGAACACGAGTGATTAAGTTTTGGTGATCGGAACTGTCGCGAACCGAGACATCAAAGGTTAAAGTAATTTGGACCAGAGCAGGCGGGGCACAGAATGACAGAAACGAACCCTTTTCGAGCCGTAGATGATCACGCCCGAAAACTGGCCTACGACCTTATTGCGTCGGCGACCTTCGGGGCGTTGGCGGTAAACCGCCCGGATACAGGGTTGCCATCTGTCTCTCGGATCGCGCTGGCCATGGCACCAGATGGATTGCCCATGACGCTGATCTCTGCGTTAGCCGATCATACGCGCGCCCTGACCGCATATCCAAACTGCGCCATTTTAGTTGGTGAACCCGGCGACACCGGCGATCCGCTGACCCATCCGCGGCTGACCCTGCATGCTCAAGCCGGATTTGTCGTGCCCGGTACACCTGAACACTTTGACCTACGTAACAGCTACCTAAGCCAACGCCCAAAAGCCAAGCTGTATGTCGATTTTTCGGATTTCAGATTTGTCCGCTTTGCAGTCACTGACGCGCTGTTGAATGGCGGTTTTGGCAAGGCATGGCGCCTTGCCCCTGAAGATATTCGAGCCGATCAACGCACAACATGAACCGCACACGCCGCGTGCCGCACAACGTGGTTCGCCGTAGAGCCCAACAGCAAGTCCTGCATACCTGGGCGGTGCGATGCCATAATGATCAAGTCAGGTTTATGCTCACTGGCCCAATCCAGGATAGTACGGCCTGAATGCCCCTCGATCACGATACCCTTTGCATTGGGCAATTTGGCGGCAAGGCTGTCCAACTCGGCCTGAAGCGCTTTACGCGCCTCGGTCAGATACTCGGGTGGCATGTACGAGATGGCATAGTTGGGGATATGTTCAACCACGTGAAGTAGAGTGACCTGAGCATCTGGCGTTGCCAAAACCTCTGCCAGTTTCAAAGGGCCGGAAATATCCCGTTCTGCATCAAAGGAAATCGGGACCAAAATATTGTGATACATGACGCGTACCTCCGTTTCATTCATCGGAAATTTGCACCAATACCAAGGGGTCGGCTTTGATTTAGGTCACTAAGTACCAAATGTTTCGGCAACGTCATACATCACCGGCTCGAAGCTTTTGCACATTTCGTTTATTCTACGATTGCGGTCGCGCATTTCCGGCGTGCGTAGCATGGCCAGGAAATCCTCGCGCCGTTCCCATTGCGAATAGTTGGCAATCCGAGTTTGTGCATCATTGACATGTAAACCTGCGGCGATGAACCCCGGCTGCTTAGAAATGAACTCGGCATAGGCATCGGTCAGCGCTTCAAGCAGGTCATGACATGTGCCCGGCGTCATCTCGAATGTGGTGATTACGGTCTGGACGCTGGCATTTTTCGCGATGTGCGGCATCTGGAATCTCCCTTGTTCTGGTCGAGCCTAACACAAGTTCTAAAAAGGTCCCGGGGTTTCCTGAACGGTGCGCCACAAACCGGTATTTGCGAAAAAGTAAGAATAACTAACGTTCCGTTAACTATGCTGCCCGATGCTTTGCGCATGTTCCGGCTTGGCTGTCTTTTTGCTCTGTTGTTTATGGCGTCCCCCGCGTGGCCAGGCGCCTGGCTGCGCGCCAAGGACTCGGCATTTACTGCCGCGTCGGTCACAGTTTTCACAGATGACTACGGGTACGACTATAAGTCAGCTCTGTATGCGGAATGGGGGTACCGCGAGAACCTGACACTGGGTTTCGACTTTGAAGAAAACCGTGACATTTATGGGCACGCCAACGTTTTCGCCCGCGTTCCGGTTGCCGATCTGAACAATATAGGGCGCTTCGCAGCAGAGCTCGGCGTCGGAGTGCATCATCGACACCGTGACGCATGGGCCCTTTACAAGGCGACACTGTCCTATGGCAAAGGTTTCCAGACCGGCTGGGGCAGCGGGTGGGTCGCAATTGACACAACGCTGGAATACCGAACTCACGATGCGCTTTTCAGAAAGCTGGATATTACGACCGGTCTGTCCGCACCCAGATTGCTCAACCCGCTGTTGCAGATAGAAACATCCTATCGCTCCGGGGACCCGTTGTATTGGCGTGTGCGCCCTTCAGTCATGATCCGCAAGCAGGACAGACCGACAACATGGGTTCTGGGGTTGGAACGAAAAGATGCCCGCAATGATACGGGCATCAAGGTCGCAATATGGGCGGATTTCTGAAACCCGCAGATCAGACCTCCATTCGGATCATGGTAGACACCGTTCCGCGAAGTGACTGCGACCAGCGAAGGTTGATCACGTCATTGCCTGCACCTTGCTCAAGTTGGACATAAGGCGTGTCATGCACGATTTGCCCAAAACTATTCCTCAGCGGCCCCAGGACTGTGACCGCATCACACCCACGTGCTTTTCCCCCAAATGGTAAACGCCCTTGAGCCCAAACTCCCCACACTTGCGAGTTTGAGTTCTGCGAAAACCGCAAACGCAAAGGATTTTCGACCTTGGCCGTAACACCGTGAAACGTGTTGTCCCTGACACTTACGTTCAGATGCCTAAAGTGGTTCAGTCCCGCAAAAGTCGTGTCCACGCGTTCAGCACGATCAATAGTCCCGTTGACCGACCGGAATTTGTTCCCAGCAATGACAACCCCATTCAGAAAGTGGCCAGGACCATGCGGGCGGATCACGATATTGCTGAACCACGGCGCAACCTCGTTGCAGTAAAAGATATTGTCAGTGATGGTCATGGCACTGAACGAAAACCCGGCCGTGTAAGTCGGGTTCGCATCCCTCTCGTTCGTCCATTGCACAAAACAGTTGTCGACGTAGTTCTCGGAAATGGTCGAGCTGTTATATGTGCCAATCATGACAAGCCCTGCGCTGCGCACGCCTTGGGCAATACTGTCCCCTTGGAAGAAATGGTTACCAAGCACCAGGTTGTTCGTCCCCGCCAGAACAGCGAAACTTTGGAACCTGACAGCTCGGTTGTGCTGCAATTTGACGTCATTGGCCGTCGCATTCAAGGCAATGGACCTGCGGTCCGGCACATTGAACGACTCCTCGCTCGACAGGAACTGACAATTATCAATCAGCATTCCCTGACATCCCGTTCCAATCGAGGTGATGCCCCGGTCCTTCGGACGGCTTATGAAACAGTTGGCCACCGCAAAGGTACTCCCGGACGGAGCAAGCCGGATCGCGCTACAGCGACCGTTGCACTGAAACTCAATCTCCTCCATGCCGAACTTGCGCAGAGTGCCAAAGCCGATGAAATCCAAAAGATACTTGAACGAATAAAACGTGAAATTTTGGGTGCCAGCGGCGTCAAAAATGGGGGCGTTCAACCTAATTTCACCCGCGCCCACGTTTTTGGACCGGACATATATTTCGCGACCAACGCCGTTTCCCTGACCCAACGCACCAACTGGTATATTGGCCACATTGGCGACATTGGTCAGGCGAGTCGGGTCCGAAGGGTTATAGGTGGCGACCGAAGTGAAAGTTTCGGTATCCCAAGCCGAATTGCTTTTCACATCAAACTGGCCGTTTCGGATGACGCGGCGCGTGGAAAAACCACTCTGTCGGTTTGGAACCGCCGCAGCCATATCTATCGGACCGTTGACCGAAATTTTGCGCCCACCCATGTCTAGCGATTCATGATCCGAATTGTTCAGCAACGCCTGAAACGCTTTTTTAAAGGCCAGCTCTTCGTCCCCAAAAGCCGTGATGTAGGCGGGCAGATCAAAGTTTTTCGTCAGTAGCAACATCTTGTCGTCAGGCATTGTGACAGTGCCTTCAAACTCGATTTCAGAAGCGATGGTCGTGTTTTGCGTCAGCGCATATGTCCCTTCTGACACGAAAACACGACGCCCGGCCGCCGCCTGATCAGCAGCCACAAATGCAGCCGTATCATCTGCGACGCCATCACCAATCGCACCGAAGTCACGCACATCCACAAGGCTGATCATATCGCGTAGGAAAACACTTGTGACATCGGTGATCTCGATATCATCAACGCGAACAACGGCACCGTTTGACCCGACCAAGTCCAATCCGAAGTGGCCGTACAGCGCTGCGACGCCCCACGGCATATCAACACCGTTGCGCTGACCCGTGCCAACAATCGCGGTGATTTCCTGAACCCTGCCATATCCCGAAAGCTGGGTTGCGGGGCCTTGTTCGATCACTCCTGTCACATGCGAGTCACCTGCACCCCCTGCCCATGCGGCGATCCGAACTTCGGGCAAGGGACCGCTGATCGCTTTCACCCTCACTTTGATCTGAAGATAACACCCCGGCTGCAAAGGTGTCTGACCCATGTACCGCAGCTTTTGCGTGGCGCTGACCTTCAGGATTTCGAGACAGCCGCCAAAATCCGCATCCGCAGGAACGAACGCGCCAGTGCCCGATCCGTCATAAGTGGGCGACCCCGGCGTGCCGTCTCCGCTGGACCAGACGTTCAAACCATTTGCGAAAGCAGGCGGCATGAACACGATGCCGTCGGTGATTGCCTTGTTCATAGAAATCCCTTTCCCAATCGCGCCACAGCCAAAAGCTACGCGCATTAACCCAGTGACCCGGGGAATGCCCCGAACGCATAAGTCTGAGTAAGGAAAAGGAATTAACCGACGCTCATGCCAGCGCACGTTGGTGTTGCATCAGGCCGACGGATCGCCGTTACCCAGAAGCTGCACGCCATTGATCTTCCAGCCGTTTTCACGCTGCACCATCTGATAGTCCAGAATATGCACCCGGCCGTCGACGTCGGTGATCATCACCTTCTGCCACAGCAGCCCTGAGATTTCGCGCAGTTCCAGGAACCGCACATCCGACGGACGCCAAACCATCGGATAGCCGCGCTTGACCATCACGCCGAAATTCTCGGGTGTTTGAAACAGACGTTGGATGTTGGGGCTGGCAAAGGTGAAAGCGGTAGCGAAATCATCCGCCTGAAACGCCTGTATCTGGGCGGCGATATTGGCCTCGATCTCGGCATTCTGGGCAAACGCACCCGTAGCCAGACCGGCACTCAGGGACAAAGCAAGCAATAGTCGACGCATGGGGCTACCTCCTAAACCAAGGGTAGCCCCACACGGCATCAGGTCAAATCAGACCAGTTCTCCGGCCAGAGCCTTGTCGATCAGAGCGATGGTTTCAGGCACACCATAAAGCGCGATGAACCCGCCAAAGCGCGGGCCTTGCGACGCACCCAGCAGCACTTCGTAGAGCGCCGTGAACCAGCCGCGCATCGGGTCAAACCGCTCGCGCCCGATGGAATAGACCACCGATTGCAGCGCCTCATCCTCAATCGGGCCGTCATAAGCCTCAAGCGCAGCTTTCAACGCCTCCAGCGCCTCGCGTTCCTGATCCGTCGGCGCGCGATGCTGTCTGGTGGGTTTGACAAAATCGTTGAAGTAGCGCACCGCAAAACCCGCCGCCTGATCCAGATCGGGATGCGTTTCTGCGGTCGCCTCGGGCGCGTAGCGGCGGATAAAGCCCCACAGTGCTTCTTTGTCCTCGGCACCAGATACCGAGGCTAGGTTCAGCAACATCGCAAACGGCACCATAAGCGTCGACTCAGGCACGTCACCGCCATGGATATGCCAGACCGGGTTGTTCAGCTGCGCCTTCAATTCTTGCCCCGGATAGGCACGCAATTGCTGGTGATACTCATCCACCGCCTTGGGAATGACGTCGAAATACAGACGCTTGGCCGTCTTGGGCTTTTGGTACATGAAATACGACAGGCTTTCGGGTGCAGCATAGGTCAGCCACTCTTCCATCGACAAGCCGTTGCCCTTGGATTTCGAGATCTTCTGCCCCTGCTCATCATTGAACAGCTCATAGCTGAGCGACTCAGGCGGCTGTTTGCCCAGCGCCCGGCAGATTTTCGACGACTGCGTGACCGAGTCGATAAGGTCTTTGCCGGACATCTCATAGTCAACGCCCAGCGCGGCCCAACGCATGGCCCAGTCGGGCTTCCACTGCATCTTGACGTTGCCGCCCGTGACCGGGATTTCGACCTTTTCGCCATCGGGCTCCTGATAAACAATCGTGCCCTTGGCCACGTTACGCTCCAGCGTCGGCACTTGCAGCACGTGGCCGGTTTTTGGGCTGATCGGTAAGAAACATGAATAGGTCTCGCGCCGCTCGGGCCCGAGGGTCGGAAGCATGATTTCTTGTATCTTGTCGAACCGCTCCAAAGCGGTCAGCAGAGCCTCATCAAACTTGCCGCTGGTGTAATAATCAGCGGCCGAGGCAAATTCATACTCGAACCCAAAACTATCCAGAAAATCGCACAGCATCGCGTTGTTGTGCTGCGCGAACCCTTCATGCGTGCCAAACGGGTCGCGCACTTTGGTGAGCGGCAGATGCAGGTCTTCTTTCAGTTCGTCCTGCATCGGCACATTGGTCGGAACCTTGCGAAAGCCGTCCATATCATCTGAGAAACAGATCAGCTTGGTCGGGATATCGCTGATCTGTTCAAACGCATGCCGAACCATCGAGGTCCGCGCGACCTCGCCAAAGGTACCGATATGCGGCAGGCCCGACGGGCCATAGCCGGTCTGGAACAGCACATACCCCTTTTCAGGCGCACCCTTCTGATAGCGTTTGAGGACCCGGCGCGCCTCTTCGAAAGGCCAAGCCTTGGACGACATCGCGGTTTCACGCAGTTCAGACATTTTTTAGGTGCTCCATCGGGAAATACAGCGCCGGACGCCCCATGCAACCCGACCGGCCCCTCCTATTGTGCCGGTGCAGCATGAGTCAATAAAGCGCGCTGTTTTTCTGAACGGAAACCCTGACTGCGGCTTACTCGGCTGCCGTTACTTTCGGTGGAAACTTATTGGGCAACAGACCCAAACGCTGTGCCTTATGCACATCAGCCAGTAGATCCCGATCAGCGGCGGCAAACAGCTCTTCGGGGTGGCCCAGTACAAAATACCCCATCTGGTGCATGTCGATCCGATAAGGCGTGCGCAAGATTGTCAGGATATCGAACGGGTCCCGGTCAGGAATGTCGCTTTCCACAGCATAGACCAGTTCCGTGGGCGAGGACGCCAACCCCGAGCCCAGCGCCTTGATCTGCCCGTCCTGTCGGCGCAATCCGAATTCAATCGAAAACCAATAGAGACGTATCAGCCACGCATAGTCCTTGTCCCCCGCCTGCACCCCGGCCTTGCCGATCGCATGGCTGAAAGCCGCAAAACGCGGGTCGCTCAGTAGGGGCGTGTGGCCGAAGATTTCGTGAAAGATGTCGGGTTCTTCAATATAGTCAAAATCCTCGCGCGACCGGATGAACGAGGCTGCAGGAAAAACTCGATCCGCCAGCATACCAAAGAAGGTCTTGAAACCGATCAGCGCAGGTACCGGCTGCACCCGCCACCGGGTCAGGTCCAGAAGGCGCTCGGATATATCCGCACAGGACGGAACGCGGGTCTTGGGCATCTCCAACCGCTTCAACCCGTCCAGATATTCACGCGCCATGTAGCGCTGCACGTTTTCCTGCTGCGCTGCATAAAGGTCCGCCCAAACCGCATCCTCTTCGGTGGTATAAGCAATATGGCCGCGCGCGTTGGCCTGTTTGGCCACGTATTTGGTGGATTTGGGCATGGAACGTCCTCCTTGATAGAATTTTAGCCCATACTCGTGGTAAAATTGACCTCATGGCGTGAGTAATTGCTAGATTTTTGACCGAAACATTTCGATAATTCTTAAATTATGACTCAAATCCTTCAGCCTGCCGACATCGCCATTCTACAAGAGCTTCAGTCAGACGGACGTCTGTCCATGCAGGATCTCGCCGACCGGACTGGGCTGTCGGCCTCGCAATGTTGGCGGCGCGTGAGGGACCTTGAGGCCACAGGCGTCCTCGCAGGATATGCCGCGCGCGTGCCCGCAAAATCGGTGGGGCTGAATGCGATCGCTTACGTTCACATCGCCCTGAAAGACCACCAAGAAGACAGCATCGCGTCCTTCCTGCGCCTAGTCGAGACAGAAGCCCAGATCGTCGAATGCGCATCGATTACCGGAGATCACGACTTCATCCTGAAAGTCTATGCGCGTACTCCCGAAGACCTTGAACACTTCATTATGCAGCGCTTACTGAAGTCCGGTCTCGTCCGAGATACCCGCAGCAATTTCGTGTTACGTCAGACGAAAACGCGCGGACCTCTGCCCATCCTGTGACGCTTTGGCCGCCGAAATGCGTTGAACCCGATCCCGGTCCCTCCTATCGTGCGCCCTCAGAACAGCTCTATCAGGACCCCGCCATGACCGATCAAGTGCCTCACCCGATGTCACCGCAGGATTGCCTTGTTGCGATCATGGTGGCGATTTCAGCGTCGGACGAAACCATTCGCACGGCTGAACTGGTCAAAATCGAAGGCGCGGTGAACATGTTGCCGGTTTTTGCAGAATACGATGCCGACCGCACCCGTCGTGTATCGCAAATCGTGTTCGACCTGTTCGAGCAAGAGGACGGGTTAGACGCATTGTTCGGCCTGATCCGCGAAAACCTGCCCGCGCGGTTGAACGAAACAGCCTATGCACTGGCCTGCGACGTGGCAGCCGCTGATGGGTCGCTTGCGGAAACCGAGCTGCGTTTGTTGGAAGAAATCCGGTACGAGTTGAATATCGACCGCTTGCATGCTGCAGCGATAGAGCGTGGCGCGCGTGCGCGCCACACGACTTAACTGCCGCTTAGGGTTCCCCATCTTGCAATGAGGGCGCGCTGCAATCTGCGCGACCGGCTATTCCAACTTCGTGCGCCTGACGGGCGTTCGCGTTGAGAGCGTGGTATTTTTGCGCGATGATCAACATCGGCGGTAAAGATGGCGAAAGCCAGCTCAGACCCGTCGGGCGTCGTAATAAATCCACCCAGGCCGGACACGAAATTCAACGTCCCGGTTTTGGCGTCCACCTTGATTGGGTGGTTCTTGACTGGCCGGCCCTGACTGTCAGTTAGATTAAACCGTTTCAGCAATGGACGCAGCGCGCCAGATTTTTGCGCCGCGACCAGCATCTTGACCAGAGCGCTCGGGGCAATGCGCGACGCATCCCCCAATCCCGAGTGATCCACCATTGCGACGCCATCAACCCCATAAGTCTCGGCGGCCCAAAGGTTCATCTCATCCGCCGAATCCGTCAGACTCTGCAATTCCGCGCCACGCGCTCTTGATGCCGTCATACCCACCATTTCGGCAGTGATATTGGTCGAGTATTTGAGCATTCCGCGCAAAATGCTGTCCAGCTGATCGCTGTTATGCACAACCAAAGCAAGACCGACTGGCGCTTGGCGCGTCACTTGCACCCGATCCAAGACAATCCCGTTGGACCGGGCAAGCGTCCGAAACACATCTCCCGCATAAAGGGCGGGTTTGCGCACCGGTAGCCATCGCGCTCCGCCGTTGCCAAGGGCAGCGCGCGCAACAGTCCAGCGATCCTGCCGGGCACTGGCTTCATAGGTGTAGATCGGGGCCTTGCGGGCTTCGACCCACATCGTCGCCATGTCCACCGCGGGCTTATACCGCGCGCTGCGCGCATCCATGGTCACATCGTAGTTGGTTCCGGCCCGTTTCCATTCAAAATGAACACGGTTGAAGTTTAGAGATATCCCGCTGATGGCAGGGCTGTAACCCAAATGGTCAGGTTGCCCCGGATCAATGCTGAACACGTAAGGCAACGCCCCATCATACACTTTGAATGCACCCCGAACTTCGGTGATCCCAACCTCGCGCAGATTGGCTGCCATAGTTGCCAACGCATCTGTATCCAACAATGGGTCGCCGCCACCCACAAGGATCAGGTCGCCATTCAAAACGCCATTTTCAATGGTGCCATCCGCAACCAGCTTTGTCTCAAAGCGGAATTCCGGGCCCAGAACATCCAACGCGTAAAGCGCGGTCAGTGCTTTTGCCACGCTCGCTGGCGGCAAGCCGAGATCTCCTCCGACCGCTTCCAACTCGACCCCGGTCTGCGCATCGGCAACGGCAAAAGCAACCTCACCGCGCAAACCCGCAGCTTGTATCAGACGTTCCGCCCCTAGCGGTTGCGCGCCCCGGAGTTGCGGCCTAAGGGAAACCAGCGGTGCATTCGCCAGGGCAACACCCGGAGCCATCGCTGCCCCAAGGCCAGCCAAAACAAAACGACGTGTGAAACGATCAGCCATAGCCAATTAAAATCCTACAGATCGCGGGCGAACAACCGGTCAAAAGGATTATGCTCCGGTGGGGGCTATTCCGGCAACACCCCATTCGCCGTGATGCCGCGATTGCGAAGTTCAGTTGAACTCACATCAAGCATTGGGACATTGACAAAACACCACGCCGGGGCCTGCGCCCGCCCCAGAAGATGCCGCGCCTGCCCGTCTATGCGATACGTCGCATAGACCTTGGCCGCCGGAGACATTCGCGCTGAAATACGATCACCTGGGCGGGCGACAACACCGACAGGCACGTTATCCATGATGGTTCGCCAATCTTTCCAGAGGTGGAACTGGGCAAGATTGTCAGCCCCCATGATCCATACGAACCGTACCTGCGGATAAAATCGCTGCAATGCCGCCAAAGTATCTGCGGTCGCCCGGGTCCCCGTCACCGCTTCGATATCCGTGACCTCGACACGCGGATGTTGCATCACGTTCTGCGCGGCCCGGACACGCTCCGCCAATGGCCCTGGCCCGCGTGCTTTCAGGGGATTTCCTGGGGATACCAGCCACCATACCCGATCCAACCCAAATGCCTTCATAGCCTCTCGCGTGACATGAACATGTCCCTGATGCGGTGGATCAAAAGACCCCCCGAACAGACCGATTACCTGACCGGGCCTCGCGTATGGTATGGCAAAACGTTCCATCCTTTGCTGTTGTTCAGAACTGGGACGGCTTGTCAATCAACGGGCTGCACGACATCGCCCAGCTTGACCCGGCCGGGTTTGACGACTTCAGCACACCAGCCCCCATGGCCGCGCACGGCAGAATAGCCGCCTTTACCGAAAGCCTCCTCCATCCGGCTGCAGGGCGCGCAGATCACGGTAAAGCGCAAAATCGCTTCACCGACTTGCACCTCACGCCCCTTGAGAGCGGCCAGATTGATCCCTGAGACAACCAGATTGCGCCGCAAGATTTCAGGCGCAACCGGCCCCCGACCCAGATACGATCCAATCGCGACCAGATGCTCCTGCTGGATCAGGGTCACGGCACGCTTGCCCGCACGAGCGCGGTCGCCTTCAAAACCATCGGCGGAGATCAAAACAGTATCGACCGGTTGAACCTCGGCCCTGCGATCAGGTCGCAGAACAATCCATTCCAGCCGACCCGGCTTGGCCCATCCTGCAATCAGTGCCGCCAAATCCGCCATGCTTCCCCCTTTGCTACAATCGGACAACTACCGCCGCACATCCGAATGCAAAATTCACAAAACCACCAGCTTGCCCCGCCCGCCCCGCTTGGATATCAAGCGGATCAACCCAATTTCCCCGACCCAGAGGACGCGACATGGCCGCCTATCAATATGTCTACCACATGCAGGGTGTCTCAAAGACCTATCCCGGTGGCAAGAAGTGCTTTGAAAACATCCACCTCAGCTTTCTGCCCGGCGTGAAAATCGGTGTTGTCGGCGTCAACGGCGCGGGTAAATCGACCCTGATGAAGATCATGGCCGGTCTCGACAAGGATTTCACCGGCGAGGCATGGGCCGCCGAAGGTGCCAAGGTCGGCTACCTGCCTCAGGAACCGCAGCTGGATGAATCGCTGACCGTCCGCGAAAACGTTATGCTGGGCGTGGCCGAGAAGAAAGCGATCCTCGACCGTTACAACGATCTCGCCATGAACTACTCGGACGAAACAGCCGATGAGATGGCCAAGCTGCAGGACGAGATCGACAGCCAGAACCTCTGGGATCTCGACAGCCAGATCGACGTCTCGATGGAGGCGCTGCGCTGCCCGCCGGACGATGCCAACATCGCCAACCTCTCGGGCGGTGAGAAACGCCGCGTGGCGCTCTGCAAACTTCTGCTGGAAGCGCCCGACATGTTGCTGCTTGATGAGCCGACCAACCACCTGGACGCCGAGACCATCGCCTGGCTGCAACAGCACCTGATCGACTACAAGGGCACCATCCTGATCGTCACGCACGACCGGTATTTCCTGGATGACATCACCGGCTGGATTCTGGAACTCGACCGTGGCCGCGGCATTCCTTACGAGGGCAACTATTCTGCATGGCTGGAACAAAAAGCCAAACGGCTGGAGCAGGAAGCCCGCGAGGACAAGTCCAAACAGAAGACCCTGCAGCGCGAATTGGAATGGATGCGTCAGGGTCAAAAGGCCCGTCAGGCCAAGTCCAAAGCCCGGATCAACGCCTATAACGAGCTGGCCGAGCAGTCCGAACGCGAAAAGCTGACCCGTGCCCAGATCGTCATCCCCAATGGCCAGCGCCTTGGCGGCAAGGTGATCGAGGTTGAGGGTCTATCGAAACACATGGGCGACAAGCAACTGATCGAAGGGCTGGACTTTGCCCTGCCTCCCGGCGGCATCGTCGGCGTCATCGGTCCCAACGGCGCGGGTAAATCGACCCTATTCAAAATGCTCACCGGTCAGGAGCAGCCCGACAGCGGCACCATCACGCTGGGTGACACGGTCGAGCTGTCTTATGTCGACCAGTCCCGCGACGACCTTGCCGACAACGACACCGTGTGGGAGGCGATCACCGGCGGTGCCGAGATCATCCAGTTGGGCGACGCGCAGGTCAATTCCCGCGCCTATTGCTCGTCGTTTAACTTCAAGGGCGGTGACCAGCAGAAGAAGGTCTCATTGCTGTCAGGTGGTGAGCGCAACCGCGTCCACATGGCCCGCCTGCTGAAAGAGGGCGGCAACGTCTTGCTGCTCGACGAACCAACCAACGACCTTGACGTCGAAACCCTTCGCGCGCTGGAAGACGCGCTGGTCGATTTCGCCGGCTGCGCCGTTGTGATTTCGCACGACCGCTTTTTCCTCGACCGTATCTGCACGCATATTCTGGCGTTTGAGGGTGATGCCCATGTGGAGTGGTTCGAGGGCAACTTCGAGGACTACGAAGAGGATAAAAAGCGCCGTCTGGGACCGGACGCGCTAGAGCCCAAGCGGTTGAAGCATAAGAAGTTTGCCCGGTGAGAACCCGAATTTCCAAACGTATGTTCCAATCGCTGTTCTTGGCGATTGGACGCATTGCAAGGTTTGGAAAGACATCGGACCGTGACCATTGCGTCATAGTCGCAAGCAACGGTCGATCCGGAAGTACCGTGACTTATCTTGCCCTTAGCAAGGCACTTAGAAAAAGAAACCCTTCAGCTGTAGAACGCTCGGCCTTCGTTGCTCGTCTCAAGGACGCCGAATTCAAAGCGCCGTTCATCTACAAGACCCATGATTTTCCGCAGGCGTTGTTAGAGTGGCCGGCCAATACCAGAGTAGTCTTTTGCTTCGGTTCCACCAAAGATTCGGCCTTTTCCGTCTATTCGGCAAAAGAGCGGTATGGTGAAGATTGGATCCGACAGCATTTTTATCACCTTCATGCGACTGGCGAATATTGCGATCTGTTTCAGCGGGATATTCTGCAACAAGCCAAGCAGATAAAAGAATGGGCCGTATTTGAGGGCGTCCCCGTTTTATGCGTTCACTATGATGCGATATGGGATCATCAAAACGACATATCGGAATTTACCGGCCTGAAAATGAAGCTCCCGAAACGTGAACAGCGCGCGCCCAAAGAGATTCCGACTGAACTCAGGTCGGCGGCAAGCCAAGTCTACGATTCGATTGATGAAATTGTCGAAGAACTGCCAAGGTGTTTCATAGCATCACCCAAATACGCTGATATTGTCGCCAAGCTTCCGGTTTAGGTGCAAAGCGGAAGGCCAGCGCAAACCCGCTAACTCGGGCGATCGATGACGCCTTATGAACCGATTACGGTACACAAAGACGATCACCCTTGCCACATCCCTACACCAATGCCATATCCAAAGGGCTAACGTTTTTCTATTTCGACCTACTGTCTCCTTTTCCGGCGCTCAGTCATTCGATCCAGACTACGACGCCAGGCTGCCGCATCCCCGTGGGCAGCACCAAACAGGAGAATACGGATATGCCCGCAGGCACCGTTAAATGGTTCAACACCACCAAAGGCTACGGCTTTATCGCACCCGAAGATGGCGGCAAAGACATCTTCGTTCACATCTCGGCTGTCGAGCGTTCGGGCCTGACCGGTCTGGCCGACAACCAGAAAGTCACGTACGAGCTGCGCTCGGGTCGTGACGGCCGCGAAAGCGCCGACGACATTCAACTGGCATAAGCCATTGAAAGGGCAGCGGCTTTCCTCTGCCCTTTTTCTCAACGGGCCCGAATAGTGTGGCCCGTTGACGACATCACATTTCAGTTACTCTTCACCGCAGATTGACCGGATCGGATATCATTCCGACACTCTGTTCAAGATTTTGTTTTTCGAGTGAAGAGATACGATATGTTCACACGCCGAAGCTTCATGACAAGCGCCACCGCCCTAAGCCTTGTTCCGGGCGTTGCATCAGCAAAAACGAAGACTGCTGAATACGACCCGACGCCCCAGTACGTTCGGATCAAGAAAGAATTCCTGCCCGGCCAGCTTCTGGTCGTACCGAGGTCTTTCTACCTGTATTTCGTGACCGAACCGCGCAAGGCGATTCGCTATGGCTGCGGAGTCGGCAAAGCAGGGCTCGAGTTTACGGGAACAGCGACCATCGACGTCAAGAAAGAGTGGCCCACATGGCGCCCCACCAACGAGATGATCGAGCGCGAGCCGGTAACCTATGCCCGTTTCAAGGATAACGACTACGTCCAACCCGGCGGAGGGGACAACCCGCTTGGCGCGCGGGCGTTGTACCTGTTTCAGAACGGGGTCGACACGTATTTTCGCATTCACGGCACCACGCAGCCACAGACGATTGGCACCGCCGCATCAAACGGATGCATCCGGATGCTGAATTCTCATGTTGTCGATCTTTACGAACGTGTGCCGATCGGAACCGTGGTTACAGTCATTTGATCCATTCTATGGCTTACTCGGCAAGATCCAGAACGTAGGGCCCAAGGTCCTGAACGATTAACGCAACGCCTTCGGCATTGGGGTGGATGCCGTCAGGTTGCATTAATCGGCGCGCTGCATTCGGGTCTGCGTCAGATGTGAGACCCGTGAAGAAGCTAGGGGCATAGGCGGTGTCAAATTGCTGCGCAAGATCAGGGTACATCTGATCGAAGGCCGCCTTGTATTCAGCCCCGTAGTTGCCCGGGGCCTGCATGCCGACCAGCAAGACCTCAACACCCGCCTCCTGCGCGGTTTTCAGGATGGCTGTAAGATTGGCACGCGAAACGGCCGGATCGATTCCCCTCAATAGGTCATTTCCACCGAGTGCGACGATCAACCCGTCAACTTCGGGGGTCAGGGTCCAACCCACCCTTGCAGCACCGCCAGCGGTTGTGTCGCCTGAAACACCGGCGTTGATCAAGCGGATGTTAGCATTCTGACCATCAAGCCAACGGCCAAGTTGCGGTACAAACCCATCACGTTCTGGCAGGCCGTATCCTTGCGTCAGGGAATCTCCTAATGCCGCAATCACGACGGTTTCCGCTGTTGCCATGACGCCCCAGCAGGCAAAAAGCATCGTGATCAAAGCCTTGCGCAACATCATAACCGCTCCATATCAATCATCAACGCCCCCGCTTTGGATCGCCCTATGACTCTACCAGTTCTGTCCCTTGAACATGCCGCTTTATCGCTGGATGGCAATGCCGGTCGGGTGGATATCCTGCATGACATCACTCTTTCGGTTGCTCAGAATGAAACTCTGGGGCTGGTTGGGCCGTCCGGGTCTGGCAAGTCTTCGCTGCTGATGCTGATGGGTGGGTTGGAACGGGCAACCAGCGGCAAGATCAACGCACTCGGCCAGGATTTGGGTCGTATGGACGAAGATGCTCTGGCTCGGTTCCGTCGTAACACGATGGGCGTGGTGTTCCAGAACTTTCACCTGATCCCAACTATGACAGCATTGGAAAATGTAGCAACGCCGCTGGAGCTTGCCGGCCAGAAAGATGCATTCTCCCGTGCGCAAGCGGAATTGGATGCGGTCGGCCTTTCCCACCGGCACGAACATTACCCTGCACAGCTGTCGGGTGGCGAACAACAGCGCGTCGCACTTGCGCGCGCGGCTGCTCCTCGACCGAAAATATTGCTGGCGGATGAGCCAACTGGAAACCTTGATGAAACCAACAGCGCGGCAATCGTCGATCTTCTGTTTGACCTGAGGGACCGCCACGGCGCGACATTGGTCCTTGTAACCCACAGCCATAGCCTGGCCCGTAGGTGCGACCGTGTGATCCGCTTGCGTGATGGCAGGATTACCGAAGACACACGGCAAGAGGCCGCCGAATGAGCCTGCGCCTTGCGGGGCGGCTAGCGCGGCGCGAGTTGCGCGGCGGCTTGCGTGGTTTCCGCGTTTTCCTTGCCTGTCTGGCGCTTGGGGTGGCTGCCATCGCAGCTGTTGGCTCGGTCAGATACGCAATTCAGAACGGCCTGTCACAGGAAGGGGCCGCGTTGTTGGGCGGAGACGCACAGTTAGAGTTCACCTATCGCTTCGCGTCCGACGATGAGCGTGCTTGGATGGCACAGGCGGCCGAGGCAACCTCCGAAGTCGTCGATTTCCGGTCGATGGCCGTAACCGGGCAGGCAGAGACCGCGCAGCGCGCGCTGACGCAAGTAAAATCCGTGGACGATGCCTATCCTTTGGTGGGCGAAACCGTATTAGAGCCCACCATGACTCTGTCCCAAGCTCTTGAGGGCGATCAGGGTTTGCCCGGTGCGGTCATGGACCCGTCTTTAATGGACCGATTGAACCTGTCGGTGGGCCAAACTTTTGCTCTTGGCTCGCAAGACTTTGTGCTGACAGCTGCGCTTATCCACGAACCCGACGGAGCGGCAGACGGGTTCGGGCTGGGCCCACGCACACTGGTTCGCACCGAGGATTTGGGCAGTTCGGGGTTGTTGGCACCCGGAACACTGTTTTCAACCAAGTACCGGTTGGACTTGCCACGCGACACTGACCTTGCCCAGCTGGCCACGACCGCAGAAAAGACGTTCGACGGCACCGGAATGCGATGGACCGACGCCCGAAACGGGGCACCCGGCATCGCCGAGTTCGTAGATCGGCTCAGCGCGTTTCTGGTGCTGGTTGGCCTGTCCGGACTGGCGGTCGGAGGCATCGGCGTATCAGCCGCCGTACGGGCCTATTTGTCACAAAAAACGGAAACGATTGCGACGCTGCGCACACTGGGTGCGGATCGAGCAACAATTTTCCAAACCTATATGATCCAGATCGGGATCCTGTCTGGTATCGGGATCCTGCTGGGCCTTGTGCTGGGTGGTCTGACACCCGTGCTTCTTGCCCCATTGATCGAGGCGCGCCTGCCCGTACCCGCAGTGTTTTCTTTCTACCCCAAACCGCTGGCCGAGGCGGCACTTTATGGAGTGCTAACTGCGTTTTTGTTTACCCTTTGGCCATTGGCCCGCACTGAACAGGTCCGCGCGGCAACACTCTTCCGCGATGCCCTTTCATCGGCACACGTTTTTCCGCGCCCTGTATTCCTCATGGCGACGGTCATCGGGCTGGGATTGCTTGTTGCCTCTGCAGCTTGGTTCAGTGGATCGACCCGCCTGACGCTCTGGACTGCCGGAGGGTTGGTCGGCGCGCTGGCGCTGTTGGCCCTATCGGCATTTGCCATCCGCAAGCTGGCTCGTGTCAGCGCCCCCTGGGCACGCGGTAAACCCGCAATGCGATGGGCGCTGTCTGCCATTTCCGATCCAAGGGAAGGGGCAGCGTCGGTTGTTCTTTCGCTTGGTTTGGGGTTGTCTGTTTTGGCGGCAGTTGGCCAGATCGACGGCACACTTCGCAATGCGATCTCGGGAAATCTGCCGGATGTGGCACCGTCGTATTTTTTCGTAGACATCCAAAAAGACCAAATGCCCGGCTTTCTCGAACGTCTGGAAACCGACCCGGCTGTCAACCGCATCGAGAGTGCTCCGATGCTGCGCGGCATCATCACTCAGATCAACGGCAGCCCTGCGCGTGATGTGGCGGGTGATCACTGGGTTCTGGACGGCGACCGAGGCGTTACGTATTCAGCAACGCCACCAAGCAACGCGCGTGTCACCAAAGGGGACTGGTGGGACGAGGACTATGCAGGCCCCCCTCAGGTCAGTTTCGCCGCAGAAGAAGCCGAAGAGATGGGGCTTAACCTTGGCGACATGCTGACAGTCAACATCCTCGGGCGCGACATCACGGCAGAGCTGACATCCCTGCGCGAAGTCGACTTTTCCAATGCTGGCATGGGATTCATCATGTCGATAAACCCGTCCGCCTTGGCCGGAGCACCGCACAGTTTCATCGCGACAGTCTACGCCGAAGAACAGGCCGAAGGTCCGATACTGCGTGACCTTGCCGGGCAGTTTCCCAATATCACTGCCATTCGGGTGCGCGACGCAATTGACCGGGTGTCAGACCTACTGGCCGGTCTGGCCGCTGCGACGTCTTACGGTGCAGGCGTATCGCTGTTGACCGGGTTTCTGGTTTTGATCGGCGCCGCTGCAGCGGGCGAACCGGCCCGACGATATGAAGCCGCGATCCTGAAAACGCTGGGCGCTGACCGGCGTCGCATCCTGCTCAGCTTCACCATGCGCGCAGCTCTCTTGGGGGCAGCTGCCGGAAGCGTGGCACTGTTGACGGGTATTCTGGGCGGATGGGCCGTCGCCACCTATATTTTTGACACTCGTTTTGCGGTCATCTGGCCCTCGGCCATTGGCATTGTTCTGGCCGGGGTTCTGGTCACGCTGGGCGCAGGTCTGATCTTCGCTTTGCGCCCTCTCACAGTGAGACCGGCCCGCATTCTGCGCGCCAGTGACTGATCCTATCGCACGCAGGCCACGGGTTGCAGTATCTGCAACAGTTGGTCGTTGTCGCATACCAGCGCGTCCAGCGTGATGTCATCTAACGACGCATAAAACACTTCGGCAGCATCTTGCAGCGCCAACCGCAAACGGCACGCATCGGTCAATGGGCACGTGTTGTCTGCATCGGCAAAACACTCGGCCAGCGGCAGGTTCCCTTCGACATGGCGAAAGACCGACCCGATACGAATCTGGTCAGCGGGTCTGGCAAGCGTCATGCCCCCGTTTCGACCCCTTTGCGTGCTGAGATAGTCAAGCTGGCTCAGTTGATTAATCACCTGCGCCAAATGGTTTTCCGAGATGTTGCACACTTCGGCAATCTCGGATTTGGTTACAAGCCTGTCCTGATGCGCGGCACAATACATCAGCAGGCGCACCGCAATATTCGTCCGTTTGGTAATGCGCATGGTCGCCTCCCAAATTTCAAGATGCGACCTTATTGCATGTCCGGCAAAAAAGCGGTTTGACATACATCAATCGGCGCAAAGGACACAGCGGCACATGGCAGACCCTTACTTCTTTGGCTACGGAAGCCTGGTCAACCTTGCGACCCACGATTTTCCGGATGCCCGCCCTGCCCGCCTGAAGGGCTGGCGCCGCGCTTGGAGGCATACGGACCTTCGCCCGGTGGCATTTCTAACGGCCATCCCTGATCCGAATAGCGAAATCGAAGGCATGATCGCACATGTGCCTCGAAACGATTGGGCCGCTCTGGATGAACGAGAATGGGCCTATGACCGAGTACCCGCAACCCAAGCCGTGACACATCCCTTGACTCATGATGTGGAAATCGCTGTCTATGCAGTGCCTCATGGCCGTCACGCCAAACCGACCAATCGCCATCCCTTGCTGCTCAGCTATATCGACGTGGTTGTACAAGGCTATCTGCGGGCCTTTGGCGAAGCCGGGGCGGACCGCTTTTTTGCCACCACTGATGGATGGGATGCTCCGATCCTAAACGACCGCGCCGAACCTCGCTATCCGCGCCACCAGCAGTTGAAACCGAACGAGACCGAATTTGTGAATACCCGCCTGCAGCATCTTTCTGCAAAACTGGTCCACTCTTTGTAAAAAAGGCCGGGGACGCTTGCCCGGCCATTCTTTGGTAGAAAATACGTGCGCCGCAGAGCGCGTTTATCACCCGCGCGCGCGGATCACTTGCAGCAAGGGCAGCAAAGTCGCCATTTCCGGTCCGCGCTCCATCCCTGTCAGCGCTTTGCGCAACGGCATGAAAAGCCCCTTACCTTTGCGGCCCGTGGCCTCTTTGACGGCCTTGGTCCAGGCACCCCAGGTTTCACCGTCAAACGGGCCTTCTGGCAGCAGCGCAACAGCTTCGGCGATGAATGCACGATCCTCGTCAGCGATCAAAGGTTCGGCCCCGTCGCGGCACAGATCCCACCAGCCCTTCAGATCAGCCAGAGTCGTGATGTTCTCGCGCGCCATGGCCCAGAACGACTCGGCCAGCTCAGCCGGGACACCCGCATCGGCGACCGCATCGGCCACATCGGCCAGTGGCAACGATTGCAGGTGTTTTGCGGTCAGCGGAAACAGGTCCTGCACGTCGAATTTGGTCGGCGCCGCGCCAAAACGGCCAATGTCAAACCCGTCAATCAGCTCGGCCATGTCCGAACGCAATTCGACCGGATCAGAGGACCCTAGACGCGCCATCAAGCTCAGCAGAGCCATCGGCTGCACGCCCTGTTCGCGCAGATCGCGCAAGGCCAGCGTACCCAGACGTTTCGACAGCGCCTCACCCTGCGGGCCAGTCAGCAGCGAGTGGTGCGCAAAGCGCGGGCAGTCTCCGCCCAGCGCCTGAATGATCTGAATCTGCGTCGCGGTATTGGTCACATGGTCCGAACCGCGCACCACATCGGTCACGCCCATCTCGGTATCGTCGACCACAGACGCGATGGTATACAGAACCTGACCATCCCCTCGGATCAGCACCGGATCAGACACTGACGCCGCATCAATCGAGATGTCGCCGAGAATACCATCAGTCCACTCGATCCGCGCATGATCCAGCTTGAAACGCCACACACCATTGCCGCGTTCCGCGCGCAGGGCCTCTTTCTCGGCCGCCGACAGGTTCAGCGCGGCGCGGTCGTAGACCGGCGGCTTGCCCATGTTCAGCTGCTTCTTGCGTTTCAGGTCCAGCTCGGTCGGTGTCTCGAACGCCTCATAGAAACGACCCATCTCGCGCAGCTTGTCGGCTGCTTCGGCGTAGCGATCCAGACGGTCGGACTGACGCTCGACCCGGTCCCAATGCAAACCCAGCCACTCCAGATCCTGCTTGATCGCGTCGACATATTCTTCCTTCGACCGCTCGGGATCGGTGTCGTCGATGCGCAGGATGAACGTGCCGCCTGCCTTGCGAGCGATCAAATAGTTCATCAGCGCGGTGCGCAGGTTGCCCACATGGATGTAACCGGTGGGCGACGGGGCGAAACGGGTGGTTGTCATAGGTGTCTCCTGTTGGCGCGGCTCTTGTCACAGGATTGGCATTTTGTCCAGCACATGCAGGAAAACGGGGCGGCAGGAAACAAATCTGTCTTCAGATCCGGCGCGGATCGCAACATGAGCAAAAATTAACATGCTATGTTCGCTCACGCAGCCCATTTCACTGATGTGTGAACTGGCAAGTGGCCTTCACCGATCTAGGATTAGAACTGGTGCTCTGACAGGGAGAATGAGACATGACCATCAAACTGACACGCCGCGCAGCGCTCGGATCAGCCGCAGCATTGCCTTTTGCCGCCGCTGCAACCCCAGTGCTGGCAGCAACGAACGAAACCAAAGCGAACTCGACAATCGCCAAATCGTTTCAACTGGGCGATTTCACTGTCACCTCGCTTTTGGATGGCAGTTTGCCGCGTGACGGCGCCAAAGAGATTTTTGGCGGCGGTGCCTCGGACGAGGAATTTGCCAAGGTCTCGGCCGACAACTTCATCCCTGCCGACCAAGCACAATTCTTCTTTACCCCGACGCTGGTCAACACCCGATCCGAGCTGGTTCTGTTCGACACCGGCCTGGGTCAGGGGGGTATTCAGGCCGCTCTTGCAGATGCGGGGGTTACCGCTGATCAGATCGACGTCGTCGTACTTACCCATATGCATCCCGACCACATCGGTGGCATGACAACCAATGATGCCCCCACCTTTACCAACGCGCGTTTTGTGACCGCTTCGCCCGAATATGATTTCTGGGCAGCTCAGGATGCAGGGAACCGCGTCGGCGATCTCGTTGCCGCCAAGGTCACTCCGCAAGCTGAAAAGATGACATTCCTTGGCGATGGCGGAGAAGTCGCATCAGGCATCACAGCCGTCGCGGCGTATGGCCATACACCGGGCCACACTGTCTATCACCTTGAAAGCAACGGGCAGCGTCTGGTGCTGACTGCTGACCTCGCAAACCACTATGTCTGGTCTTTCGCGCATCCCGAATGGGAGGTTCGCTTTGACATGGACAAAGCTGCAGCCACAGCATCACGCCGTAAGGTTTTGGGTATGCTGGCCGCAGATAAAGTCCCGATGATCGGATTCCATATGCCGTTCCCTGCAGCAGGTTTTGTTGAAACACGCGGGGATGGTTTCCGCTTTGTCCCCGTCAGCTATCAGATGATGGGCTAACCCTTAATACCCTGGGTCCGGCCGCACGCGTGAGCCATCGGTAAAACGTGACAGACGAAACGCGGCCGGATCAACACATGGTGTTGTGTCCGCGACCAGATCCGCCATAAGGCGGCCCGCGCCGGGCGCTATGCCAAAGCCGTGGCCGGAGAAGCCCGTGGCGATGAACATACCCGGCATCGTATCCACACCCGAAATGACAGGTATGGCATCGGGTGTAACGTCGATCATCCCCGCCCAACTCTGAACCAGTTCACTTGCCTGTAAGGCCGGAATTGCTTTCTGCGCACTCGCCCAAGCGCGGCGAAGAACCTTGCCCGAAGGATCGGGGTCCAGAACGCGGGTATGCTCGAACGGCGTGACATCGGTAGGCAGCCACGATCTGTCCTCTTGTGCTTCGACCGCCCAACGTTTGGACCATCGGAACCGGAGTGATCGCCATTCCTGCCGAAATGCGGGCAGAAAACGCCGGGCCAATCGAAAGCTGTCAGGGACGATATCCACCGTATTCTCATGGCCAGATGCTATTGTGTACCCTCCGTCCGCACGTTTACGAATTGCGAAGTCGTCCGACCATAAAGCTGTCTCGGGACCTGCAACCGGAGAAGCCCGTAACACCGTGTTCAGCACTTTGAGCTGTGGCAAATCTATACCCGCGTTGCCTGCGAAAAGGCGGGACCAGGCACCTCCTGCCAATACCGCGGAATCACAGGCGACACGGCCGCGTTCAGTGAAAACCCCGGCAATGCGCCCATCCTGCACATCCACGCTGCGCACTGCACAGTTGGTCATGAGCACCGCACCCCTGTCGCGGGCTGCCTCGGCGATCGCAGGGGCTGCCCACTGCGGCTCGGCCCGCCCATCGCGAGGCATGTAAAGCGCGTAGTTCAATCCAGTTTTGTGGTCCGGCAACACAGCGTCCAGTTCAGTGCCAGACAGCAATTCTGCGCCTGTCTGCAATCCCTCAACATGCTGCGCCCACCGTTCGAGGTTTTGGGCCCCGCGGCGACCCGAAGCACCAAACAGAATTCCTGACCGGGTAAATCCGGTTTTGCGCCCGACACGGTCATCAAGCCCATCCCAGAGTTTCTGGGCCTCCAGCATCAAAGGAATTTCGCGAGGATCCCGCAAACCCAATCGCACCCAACCCCAATTGCGCGAGCTCTGCTCACCAGCTATGTGGCCTTTTTCGCAAAGTAGAACCCGTGCGCCCCGCTCGGACAGCTCCAAAGCGGTTACGGCACCAATAATTCCTCCTCCGATCACCACGACATCCACGGATTTCGGAAGGTTCAAATCTGGTTCCACGTGGGTGGGTTTCGGGCCGGGCATCTACCGCTCTTTTATCATTGCTCGGACCGCAATGAATGCCCGTCGCACAACCAGTGGCAATACGACCGAAGTCGTGGTTGTTACTATTTTCGTGATCTGTGGCTATCGCGCACAGTTTCCAAAAAACGTAAAAGCTCAGGCTGCCCCGACCAGTTCAGCCCATTTTTGCCGTAGAGAGGCAGAAAACCCGATGACAGTGTCAGGCGCAGCTTCTTGCGGCTTGTCCTCGGATGCCGGAATCGTTGGCGGTGTTGGCTCTGGTTCCGACTTGACCGAATGCTCTTGGTTCATCAGGTCGGCAATCGCCAGGTCCAGCTTGGTTTCATCCAGGACCTGACCTTCCGATTCCATGGACTTCCACGGTAACGGAGAATGCAGTGGTTTATCGTATTCCTCACGCATGGCGATACCAAATCGTTAACACAGACATCTGAGGCGACGCGCAAACTTACCTGGTCGAGTCAACCGTCCGGTTTGTCCAACCCAATTGCGTCACACCCGCCCGACATTGGGCGATAATACAGCTAAAATGTGGCGAAAAAGCGGCCTGTCGACAAGGAAAACTGCCAAACAAGGGCTACCACCCCACTCAAAGGGGATTGAGTGGAAACACTTTATCACAGTTAGGGAAATTGGATCGGGATTACCGACAATCTATCTCAGGAGCGGTCGCGCCACCGGTTCGCTATCGGATAGCGGCGATCCAGCCAGAAGGCACGACTTGTCAGACGTGTTCCGGGCGCAGACTGAAACCGCTTGTACTCTGAGATATAGATTAGATGCTCGACCCTGCGGGCATCCGCTTCGTCAAAACCAGCAGCAACGCAATCAGCGATCGAGCCGTCCTGATCGACTAGAATATCCAAAAGCGCGTCCAACACCGGATAATCCGGCAAGCTGTCACTGTCTTTCTGATCCGCGCGCAGCTCGGCGCTGGGGGGTTTGTCGATAACCGACGGCCGAATAACTTCGCCATTGGGGCCCTTCATCCAGTCGCGATGATTGGCATTCCGCCAACGGCATGTTTCGAAAACCCGTGTCTTGTACAGATCTTTGATCGGGTTATAGCCGCCATTCATATCGCCGTAGATCGTGGCGTAGCCCACGGCGACCTCGGATTTATTACCGGTGGTCAGCAACATCTCGCCGAACTTGTTTGATATCGCCATCAGCAGCAGCCCGCGCAGACGGGATTGAATGTTTTCCTCGGTCAGATCCTCGTCCCGCCCGGCAAAGAGCTGGGACAGAGTCCCAGTAACGGCCGCCCGGCTATCCGAAATCGGAACATAGTCGTAATGCACGCCCAGCGCCTTGGCGACGGCCTCGGCGTCGTCCAGCGAAGCCTGGCTGGTATATTCCGACGGCAGCATGACACAGCGCACGTTCTCGGCCCCAAGCGCATCCACGGCAATCGCGGCAACGAGCGCTGAATCCACCCCCCCGGACAGTCCAAGCACGCACTTTTTGAACCCCGTTTTACCCATGTAATCACGCAGAGACTGGACCATGGCGCGGTAGTCCTGCTCCCATGCATCGGGCTGCGGCACGATATCTGCCGGAACGATACGCCACCCGTCGTCCCCACGCTCCAGATCAACATGAGCCAGGGCCGCGTCAAAAACGGGCATTCGGAAAGCAAGTTCTCCGCCCGGGTTCAGGCCAAAAGTCGCGCCATCAAATACCTGGTCGTCCTGTCCACCGACCATATTCAGATAGATCAGGGGCAACCCTGTCTCGATCACACGTGCAACCATATGATTCAGGCGGATGTCGTATTTGTCGCGAAAATAGGGCGAACCATTCGGGATCAGCAGGAACTCGGCCCCGGTCTCTTCCAGCGTCTCGGCCACATCCGGATGCCAACTGTCCTCACAGATCGGGCTGCCGATGCGCGTATTGCCAACTGAGTAAGGCCCCCCCAAAGGGCCTGAATCATAAAGGCGCACTTCGTCGAAAACGGTTTCATTGGGAAGATGATGTTTCAACACCTTGCTACTGACCTTGCCGCCCTTCAGAATCAGGTAAGCGTTGTATAGGTGGCCGTCTTCCACCCAAGGCCCGCCGATCGCCAGAGCAGGCCCATCTGCACATTTCGCGGCCAAAGCCTCGACAGCGGCCATGGCCGTGCGATGGAAAGCAGGCTTCATGACCAGGTCCTGCGTATTGTACCCGGTTATGAACATTTCCGGCAAAGCCACCATGTCGGCCCCAGCGGTGCGCGCTTGTTCCCATGCGTCAAGCGCCTGCGCCGCATTGCCTTCGATATCCCCCACAGTCGGGTTGAGTTGCGCCAGAGTGATGCGGAAACGGTCGGCCATGCTGCCCTCTTGCCCTCGTCAGTCTTATGCCATTTAGCAGATCGCGGCGCGAGTGAAAGGCAAATGCGGCAAAAGCCGTTGCCCTGCCCCCTGCGGTATCTTAGTTTTGCGCAAAAGGATGATAACCGGGCAGGTTGGAACGATCATGAATGCATTCCGCACCTCAATTGCTGTAACGGCCCTGGCCTTGATGGCCGGAACCGTTAGCGCGCAGGAAGGACAAGTGATCACGGCCGATGATGAGGTCGGCGGCGTCTACGAAGGTACGTTTCTGAACGGCCTGCGCCACGGAACCGGCACGTATCGCCTACCGGACGGGTTCGAATACACTGGCCAGTGGTCCGAAGGCGAAATTCAAGGTAGCGGCATTGCCCGATACGCGAATGGGTCGATCTACCAAGGTATGTTTGCAAAGGGTCAGCCCGAGGGGCGTGGCAAGATCACCTATACTGACGGTGGCAGCTATGAGGGCGACTGGGCTAACGGCACGATCAACGGCACCGGCATTGCGACATATGCGAACGGCCAACGGTACGAAGGTGGGTTCAAAGATGCCAAGCGTCACGGCAAAGGCATTCTGACCAATCCGAACGGCTACACCTATGACGGTGATTGGGTCGAGGGCGTCAAGCAGGGCAAGGCCAAAATCACCTGGGCAAACGGTAACGTTTATGAAGGCGACGTCCTAAATGGGCAGCGCCATGGTGAAGGCACTCTGACCGTTCCCGACGGCATGACCTATAGCGGTGCGTGGCTTGAAGGTCGGATGACCGGAAAGGGCCGGCAGGTTCTGGCGAACGGAGACGTCTACGAAGGCGACATGCTGGACGGGCGCCGTCAGGGCATCGGCAAGGCGACCTATGTGAACGGCACGACATACGAAGGCGCGTATGTCGATGACCGTCGAGAAGGCAAGGGCCGCTTTGTTGGCGCAGACGGGTTTGAATATAACGGCGAATGGTCCGGAGGCCAGATCGACGGGTTCGGCGAGATGACCTATCCTGACGGCTCGGTCTATGTGGGGGATTTCAGCGTCGACCTGCCCCACGGCAAAGGCGTACACACTTACCCGGATGGCACTGTATACGACGGTGACTGGATCGCTGGCATTTACGAAGGCCGCGGAACCGTCACCTATCCCAACGGCGTGGTCTATTCGGGCCAGTTCAGGAACGGCCTGAGCCATGGCTCAGGTGTTCTGAAATTGGCCAATGGTTATGTATACGAGGGCGAATGGGTTGACGGAAACCGCCAAGGCACTGGCAAAGCCAGCTTTCCGGATGGCACAGTCTATGAAGGCGAATTCCTGAACGGCAAGCGGCACGGCCAAGGTACCGTCACCACGGCACGCAATTTCACATATACCGGTGGGTGGGTTGACGGAAAAATCAGCGGTAGCGGGATCGCGACCTATGCCACAGGCGACGTCTACGAGGGCAATTTCCGCGACAATAAACGCCACGGTGACGGCACCATGCGTTATGCCAATGGAGAGGTCGAGACTGGCACCTGGGAAAACGACGTCTTGCCCAGCAGCGGCGAGGCTGAGACGACAGCGCCAGAGGAAACCCCGCCCGCGGCCCAACCGACCGAGACGCCCTCGGACGGGTAGCTCAGGCTACCACGGAACGGTCTGACCCGCCCAATCGAAGAAGCCGCCGGTATCAGCATGGGTCAGTGATTGAGCCACAGCCAGCAGGTTCTGAGCCGCCTTGTCCGGTTTAACTGCCGGATGACGACCTACGTATTTCTCGGTGAACGCGGTTTGAACCGTGCCAGGATGCAAGGCTACGCACACACTTTGTTTATGCGTCCGCGCCAACTCGATCGCGGTTGTATGCACAATCTGGTTCACGGCGGCCTTGGCCGCGCGGTAACTGACCCATCCACCCAACCGGTTGTCGCCGATGGACCCTACGCGGGCCGAAAGCACGGCAATCAAGCAGCGCCTGTCACGGGGCATCAGTCTGGCTGCGTGCCCCAGCACCAAAGCGGGGCCTACCGCGTTCAACGCAAACTGATCCATCATGGCTTGCGCAGACACTACCTTTATCGACTTTTCCGGCGTGGCCCCGTCGATCTCAAGCGCGCCGGACGCGACGAAGATCATGTCATAAGGGCCAGTTAGCGTGCCGAGAATCGCGTTGGATTTGTCCGGATCCATCAAATCGAACCCGTCCATAGACCGCGACAGGGTCGTGACTGAAACAGAGTGCCCAAGTAGCCGCGCGTGAAGGGCTGAACCGATCCCCCCGGACGCGCCGATGATAAGTGCCGTTTGCATGCTTCTTCACCTAGCAGCCTGCCCTCACCAATCAATATTTCCCGAAAAACAAACACGACCGGTAACAAGCTGCAAATTCCGTCTTTTCATTCGCGGCGCTGTCTGTATAACCTCAACCCCATGATCAACCGCGCAGACATCCTTGTTGCCGACACCGCCCTTGGCGGTGCGTCGCTGCGTGGCCTACTGATCCTAATCCGCCTCTGAGCGTGCCATCCGGCGCGCCCGCTCAGAGGAGGACGCCCGCGCGCCATAGGCTTTAGGACAGAAGAAGAAAGAGATTCCCATGACCAACGTGACCGACCAAGACCGCGTCTTGATCTTTGACACCACCTTGCGCGACGGCGAACAAAGCCCCGGCGCAACCATGACCCATAACGAAAAGCTCGAAATTGCCGAGCTGCTGGACGAAATGGGCGTCGACATCATCGAGGCCGGTTTCCCAATCGCCTCCGAGGGTGATTTCAAAGCTGTCAGCGAGATTGCCGAGCGCTCGAAAAACAGCCGCATCTGCGGTCTGGCCCGCGCCAATTTCGCAGACATTGATCGCTGCTGGGAGGCGGTGAAACACGCACGCCTGAACCGCATTCATACCTTCATCGGCACCTCTCCGCTGCATCGCGCCATTCCGAACCTGACCCAGGACGAGATGGCCGAGAAGATCCACGAAACGGTCAGCCATGCACGCAATCTGTGCGACAACGTGCAGTGGTCGCCGATGGATGCCACCCGGACCGAGTGGGATTACCTGTGCCGCGTGATCGAGATCGCGATCAAGGCGGGTGCGACGACGATCAACATCCCCGACACGGTGGGTTATACCGCTCCGGTCGAAAGCGCCGACCTGATCAAACGCCTGATCGAGACCGTAACGGGTGCAGATGAGGTGGTTTTCGCCACCCACTGTCACAACGATCTCGGCATGGCGACGGCGAACTCTCTGGCCGCTGTGGCGGGCGGAGCGCGACAGATCGAGTGTACCATCAATGGTCTTGGCGAACGCGCCGGCAACACCGCGTTAGAAGAGGTCGTGATGGCACTGCGCACGCGCAATGACATCATGCCGTGGCACACAGGTATCGACACCACCAAGATCATGCATATCTCGCGTCGTGTGGCGACGGTGTCCGGGTTCAATGTGCAATTCAACAAAGCTATCGTCGGCAAGAACGCCTTTGCGCATGAAAGCGGCATCCACCAGGACGGGATGCTGAAGAACCGCGAAAACTTTGAGATCATGCGCCCCGAGGATATCGGCTTGTCCGGCACGTCTTTGCCGTTGGGCAAACACTCGGGCCGCGCGGCCCTGCGCGACAAGCTCGAGACCTTGGGCTTTGATTTGGGCGACAATCAGCTCAAGGACACCTTTGTACGGTTCAAGGATCTGGCCGACCGCAAGAAAGAGGTCTTTGACGACGACCTCATTGCCTTGATGACCATGGATCAGCACGACGACTATTTGCAGCTCGTGTCGATGAAGGTGACCTGCGGCACAGGCGGCCAAGCCGAGTCTACGGTCGAACTTGAGATGGATGGCAAGGATATCATCGCCACCGAACATGGCGACGGTCCAGTGGACGCGACTTTCAAGGCAATCCGTGCGATCTATCCCAACAAAGCGCATCTGCAACTCTATCAGGTCCACGCAGTGACCGAAGGAACCGATGCCCAAGCCACGGTGTCTGTTCGGTTGGAAGAGGACGGCATGATCGCTACCGGTCAGTCGGCGAACACCGATACCGTCGTCGCCTCGGCCAAAGCTTACATCCACGCGCTGAACCGCCTGATTGTAAGACGTGAAAAAGCGGGTCCGGGCGCTGATGCGCGCGAGATCAGCTACAAAGATTTGACCTGACCGAACGGCGGCCCGTCTTTGCGGGCCGCTTTTTCGTCGCAAAGGTCAGGACAACCCGGCCTTTTGCATCCCATCCACAAAATGCCGAAAATCTTCATCGCTGGCGTAGTGCAGCATGCCTTCAATATCAGCGATCTTGAACTTTGGCTGGGCCTCGTAAATTGCGTCAACGTACGCTCGCGCTTCGTCCTGGTTTCCCAGCCACGCATGGCAGGCAGCGACATATGCGTTCTGAAGCGAGTCGAGGGCAGGCAACCGGGCGAAATCCTCTAATGCCTGATCATACTTCTTAGCACCGAAGCGCGCCTTTCCAAGATGGCTCCAGAACCGTGCAGGGTGGTGAGGGTTCAGACGCATCGCCCTTTGTATCCACTCGGCACCTTCATCGGCACGACCCGACCATGTCAGCAATTCGCCCATCTGAACCACAACCAGATCGTAATTCGGGTTCAGCGACAGCGCGCGTTCCTGATGATACCGCGCCCGGCCAAGGTTGTTTCGCAAAATCTCTACCGCAGCCATCAAACGATGAACATCTGCGTCGTTGTCATCCAGAGAAGCGGCCTTGAGGATCGCCTTTTCACACTCACCCAGCATGGCTTCACGATCATCGCACCAACCATATCCCCAAGCTTGACCGCGGATACAACCGCTCCAGGCATGGGCGTGCGCGTAATCCGGATCCAGTTCGATAGCGCGATCGATCAACTTTGTCGCCTCGGCATTATCCTCGCGCGTGCTGCGGTGATGCAGGACTTTCGCGGCCAAAACGCATTCATAGGCTGCAAAACTCGAAGGTTTCTTGCGCGTCAGCCCCTCTTGCTGCGAGGCTTCGATACGACCGGGAAGTGTGGCAACCACGGCCGAGATAACCTCGTCCTGTATTGTGAAAATGTCATCCAGGTCACGATCATACTTCTCAGCCCAGACATGGCCATCACTGTAACTATCAATCAGCTGAACGGTGACACGTACCCTGTTGCCAGCCTTTCGGACACTACCTTCGACGATGTATTGCGCACCCAGCTTAGCACCCACTTCGCGTACATTCACAGCCTGTCCCTTGTAGACAAAACTGGAATTGCGCGAGATCACGAACAGCTCATGCCGGCGGCTCAACTCGGTTAGCAAATCTTCGGTAAGACCGTCGGCAAAAAACTCCTGTTCGGTATCTCCACTCATGTTTGCGAAGGGCAAAACCGCGATAGAGGGTTTGACCACTTTGGTATCGCCATCACCTGCTGGCGCATCGTCTGCAACCGTGCCATCCAAAGCGACCCGATAGGCATGAACAGGTTGAGACAGGTTCTTAAGTGTCAGATCGCCTAGATCATCATATTGCAACTCCAATCGGTCCGAGACTTGTTCATGCACCGCGCCCGAGATCAGAACCTCACCAGCATTTGCAGATTGCTCAAGTCGCGCGGCGATATTGACACCGCTGCCGAAGATATCGCCATCCTCAAAAATGATCTCATCCAGATTTATCCCGATGCGGAAATGAATGCGCTGGTCCTTCGGAACATCTGCATTGCGACGCAACATCCGGTTCTGCACCGCGACCGCGCAGGTCACTGCTTCGCTGGCGCTGGGGAATTCAACCAACATCCCGTCGCCCGTTGTTTTGATGATTTTTCCGCGGTTCTTGTCGATTGCCGGGTCGATCAGCTCGATACGGTGCGTACGCAGACGGGCAAGCGTGCCTTGTTCATCCGCTTCCATCAGCCGACTATAGCCCACCATGTCAGCGGCCAGAACCGTAGCTAGTCGGCGATCCATCGCGCACCTCCCTGACCAAAGTCTAGGACCGAACACCCCATTTCCAAAACAGATTTTGTAAAAACACCCAAGGCGTGTATCACGAAGACGCGAATGCCCTGATCAAGTGTATTCAGGCATCTTCAGAGCTTGGCAAACAACGCATCCAAACGGCGCATCTCATCCGCAATTCCGAATGGCGCATTTACAACGAACATCCCTGATCCGATCATGCGATGCCCTTCGCGCGCGGCGGGAAAGCGGACTTCGTGACACTCGACCTTTGGTAAGTCTTGCCCTTGCAGCGCCGCGACCATCGACTTGTGCCGCCCATCCGCAAGGATTGGATACCACAAGGCAAAAACGCCTACGTTCCATTTCCGATGCACTTTAGAGATAAAACCCGGCAGCCGGTCATACTCTGACTTCACCTCGTAGCTCGGATCAATCAACAGAACCCCTCGCCGCGGCGTTGGCGGCAGCAGCGAATGCGCCAACTCATATCCGTCCTGCTTGTAGGTTTTTGCTCCGAACCGCGACACGGCCAGCGACAAGGCGTCGAATTCTTGTGGATGCAGTTCGGCCAAATGCATGCTGTCCTGATCGCGAAGCAAATTACCCGCAATCAGGGGTGAACCCGCATAGGCGTGCCGTCCGTGTGTCGCCTGAACCTGCGTCAGTGCACGTGACAGCGGATGATCCGCTTTGAACCAACCTTCGCGCTGCACCCGCTTTATCCCGGCCAAAGCCTCGCCTGTTCGTACTGCTTCATCCGCGTCCAAGTGATACAAACCACGACCTGAATGTGTTTCGAGATAGGTCAATGGTTTGTCTTTTTGGGTCAAATATTCCAGCACCCATGCCAACAAAGCGTGCTTTTGCACATCAGCCAGATTTCCAGCATGGTAAATATGTTGATATGAGAGCATGTTGCCTTCTAAAGTCCCTATCATTAAGGCGGAAAGGTGCTGATTGACGCGGAATCAGCCCTTTTACCGGGCGAGATGGCACCCTATAAGACATCCGTCCCGGAACCGTCGAGTCGCGGGCAGTGGAAATTTTGACGAACGGGATCATTGAAAACATGGGAATCTTTGGCAATCTGGGCGGCCTGTTCACAGCGGACATGGCGATTGACCTTGGGACGGCGAACACGCTGGTTTATGTCAAAGGACGCGGTGTTATCCTGTCAGAACCCTCAGTCGTGGCCTATCACGTCAAGGACGGCGTCAAAAAGGTTCTGGCCGTCGGCGAGGACGCCAAGCTGATGCTGGGCCGGACGCCCGGCTCGATCGAGGCGATCCGTCCGATGCGCGAAGGCGTGATTGCCGATTTCGACACTGCCGAAGAAATGATCAAGCACTTTATCCGCAAGGTGCATAAACGGTCGACCTTCTCGAAGCCCAAGATCATCGTCTGCGTACCCCATGGCGCGACGCCAGTTGAAAAGCGCGCGATCCGTCAGTCGGTTCTGTCGGCAGGTGCGCGCCGCGCGGGCCTGATTGCCGAACCGATTGCAGCCGCCATTGGTGCTGGCATGCCGATCACTGATCCGACTGGCAACATGGTTGTCGATATCGGCGGCGGCACCACCGAAGTGGCCGTTCTGTCGCTGGGCGACATCGTCTATGCGCGCTCGGTCCGCGTCGGCGGAGACCGTATGGACGAGGCGATCATCTCTTACCTGCGGCGTCAGCAAAACCTGCTGGTGGGCGAATCTACTGCAGAACGTATCAAAACCACCATCGGCACCGCCCGGATGCCAGACGATGGTCGGGGCCAGTCAATGCATATCCGGGGCCGCGACCTGCTGAACGGCGTGCCCAAAGAAATCGAGATCAGCCAAGCCCAAGTGGCCGAGGCCCTTTCAGAACCTGTCCAGCAGATTTGCGAAGCGGTGATGACTGCATTGGAAACCACACCGCCCGATCTGGCCGCCGACATCGTGGACCGGGGCGTGATGCTGACCGGCGGCGGCGCGCTGCTGGGCGATCTGGACCTTGCCCTGCGCGAACAGACCGGTCTGGCTGTGTCGATTGCCGATGAAAGCCTGAATTGTGTGGCTTTGGGCACCGGCAAAGCGCTGGAATACGAAAAACAACTGCGCCACGCGATTGACTACGAAAGCTAAGGCGCGCACCCTTTCGGGGTAAGAACTCGGGCAAGAGCAGCACGGGAAGGTAACCTGTGGCAAACGACCGATCACAGCGCGATGAATACACGGCACCTCTGCGCCGCTTGTTGCTGGGGATTGTTGTGCTTTGCCTGTTGGGCATCTTTCTCGTCTGGCGCATCGACAGCCCTCGGGTTGAACGGTTTCGCGCGCAAGTGGTCGACAAGGTTGTGCCCTCGATGGAATGGGCGATGGTGCCAGTCACAGGAATCGTCAATCTGGCCCGTGACTTCCAAAGCTATCAGCGGCTGAGCGAACAGAACCAGGAACTGCGCAGCGAGTTGCGCCTGATGCGCGCCTGGAAAGAGGCCGCCCTGCAGTTGGAACAGGAAAACGCGCGCCTTCTGGACCTCAACAACGTACGGCTTGACCCGCGCCTGACCTATATCACTGGTGTCGTTATGGCCGACAGCGGCTCACCCTTTCGGCAATCGGTTTTGCTGAATGTTGGTGAACGCGACGGCATAATGGATGGCTGGGCAACGATGGACGGTATTGGCGTGGTAGGTCGCATCTCGGGCGTTGGCCCCGACACGGCCCGGGTCATCCTATTGACCGATGCCTCAAGCGCTATTCCCGCGACGATTCAGCCTTCGGGCCAGACTGCACTAATTGCAGGCGATAACACATCCGCACCCGCCGTCGAGTTTCTGGAAAATCGCGAACTTGTACGACCGGGCGACCGTGTTGTCACGTCAGGTGATGGCGGAGTGTTTCCCGGCGGCCTGCTGATCGGCCAGATCACGGCCGATCCGGGCGGGCGTCTGCGCGTACGCTTGTCTGCGGATTTCGAACGGCTGGAATTCTTGCGTGTTCTTAGGTTCCACTCGGCTCCTGCCATCGAAGACTCGGGGGATATCGTCGGACCACGACGTCCCGAAGCCGCCCTGACACCAGCAGAGGTCGGAGATGGATAGGAATGCGTCTCAGCTTTGGACCAAGCGTGCATTGTATCTGTTTCTGGCAATGCTGATCTTGTTCATGCACCTTCTTCCGCTGGATACAAAACCGGACCGCTGGCCCTTTCCCGATCTGTTGATCGCGTTGACGTTCGCGTGGGTCATGCGGCGGCCCGAATTTGTGCCGATTCCGCTGATAGCGGTTGTGATGCTGACTGCCGACCTGTTGCTTCAGCGTCCGCCGGGCCTGATGGCGGCATTGGTGGCAATGGGCGCGGCCTATCTGCGAACAGCATCGCTGGGCATGAGGGATGCCGGTTTTCCAAGTGAGTGGATGACATCAGCGGTGGTGATCACAGCAGTTTTTGTGCTCAACCGCGTTATTCTTGCTATTGTGTCCGTGCAACAGGCGGCATTGGGGCCAGTCGTGATTCAAGTGGTTCTGACAATAGCTATTTACCCCTTGATCGTTCTGCTGACACAGAGCGCATTCGGCGTTCAACGCATATCCGCCGCCGAAACCGGCACGATGGGGGCACGCTGATGAAGCAACAGAAGCCCAAGTCGCAAGGATTGGCCTATAAACGCTTACCCCGTCGGGCCTTGATTCTTGGCGGGTTGCAAGCTGCCTTTATCGGGGGTTTGGCCGCCCGCATGCGTTATATGCAGGTCGATCAGGCCGATGAATACCGCCTGCTGGCCGAAGAAAACCGCATCAACATTCGCCTGATCCCTCCGACGCGCGGACGTATATATGACCGAAACGGTCAGATCATCGGGCAAAACTCTCCTTCCTACCGTATCGTGATGGTCCGCGAGGACGCAGGCGATGTGGACGAAGTGCTGACGCGGCTGTCGTCCCTGATTCCGCTGACCGAAGACGAAATGGAACGCGCCAAGACCGAGATGCGCCGTTCGGCCCCGTTTCTTCCGGTCACGTTGGCTGATCAGGTCACGTGGGAGGATATCTCGAAAGTCGCCGTCAATGCGCCTGCCCTGCCGGGGGTGACACCCGAAGTCGGCATGACGCGGCAATATCCGCGCTACGAGGACTTTGCCCATGTGGTCGGATATGTCGGCCCAGTCAGTGATTATGACCTAAGCCAGATCGACGACCCCGAGCCGGTTTTGCGCATCCCCCGCTTTCAAATCGGCAAGGTTGGACTTGAGGCCAAGCAGGAAAGCACCCTGCGTGGCAAGGCCGGGGCCAAGCGGGTCGAAGTCAACGCCACCGGTCGCGTCATGCGCGAATTGGACCGGCAAGAAGGCGAGGCCGGCGCCGATCTGCAACTTTCCGTCGATGCCGATCTGCAGCAATACGCGCAAGCCCGTTTGGCGGGTGAAAGCGCCGCGGCGGTGGTAATCGACTGTGAGACCGGCGATATCCGCGCGATCAGTTCAGCACCCAGTTTCGACCCGAACCTGTTTGTGCGCGGTATCTCGGTTGGGGATTACCGAACCCTCACACAAGACAATTACCGCCCGCTTGCGAATAAGACAGTCCAAGGCACTTACCCTCCGGGATCAACCTTCAAGATGATCACCGCCATGGCCGCGCTTGAGGCCGGAGTGATCGGCCCCGGCAATACTGTTTATTGCCCCGGCCATCTAAAGGTGGGCAGCCGCCGTTTCCACTGCTGGAAGCGCGGCGGGCATGGGACTGTCGATCTGAACCTTTCGCTCAAGCGCAGCTGTGATGTCTATTATTACGATGTGGCGCTGCGGACCGGTATCGACAAGATTTCCGACATGGCGCGTGTTTTCGGGCTGGGCGTCAAACATGACATTCCGATGTCGGCAGTTGCGGCCGGGCTGGCCCCGAACCAGGCATGGAAAGAGCGGGTACACGGTGAAAGCTGGCTTGTGGGCGACACAGCAAATGCGTCGATTGGTCAGGGTTTCATGCTGGCCTCACCTCTGCAGCTTGCGGTCATGACTGCACGGATCGCCACCGGACGTGAAGTGAAGCCAAGACTTGTTCGTTCGATCAATGGGGTCGAAGAACCCTCGGGCCTGGGTGAACCTTTGGCGGTGAACCCGAACAATCTTGAACAGGTGCGCAAGGCCATGTTCTCGGTCTCGAATGACCGGGGTGGTACCGCCTATCGCAGCCGCATCATTGCTGACGATCTGCGCATGGCTGGCAAGACCGGCACCAGTCAGGTGCGCAACATCACCAAGGCCGAACGTGCCGCAGGCGTGATCCGAAATGAAGACCTGCCATGGGAACGCCGCGACCACGCGCTGTTCGTCAGCTTCGCCCCCTATGACAAACCGAAATACGCAATCGCTGTTGTTGTGGAACACGGCGGAGGCGGCTCTAAGGCCGCCGCACCTGTTGCGCGGGACATTATGCTACAGGCGCTTTACAACGGCACGCCCCCACTCGAAGCCTATCCTGTCGCAGACCGGGAACGCATAAAGGAACAACAGAAACAGCTTGAAGGCGACCGCCGCCCCAAAGCGCGTCCAACCACAAAGGACCGCGCATGAGCTATCTTGAATACGCCGTCAAATCCACGCCATCGGGGTTCCGCAAGTTCCTGTACATGAACTGGCCCCTGACGCTTTTGCTGATCAGCACAGCCAGCGCCGGGTTCCTGATGCTGTTTTCCGTGGCCGGAGGGTCCTGGACCCCGTGGGCCGAGCCACAGATGGAACGTTTTGGTCTGGGCCTCACAGTGATGTTCATCATCGCGCTGGTTCCGATTTGGTTCTGGCGAAACATGTCTGTATTGGCCTATCTGGGCTCGATCGGGCTGCTGATCATGGTTGAGCTTTTCGGAACAATCGGTATGGGCGCGCAGCGCTGGATTGATCTGGGCTTCATGCGGCTGCAACCCTCCGAGGTGATGAAAGTGGCGTTGGTGATGGTATTGGCCGCTTACTACGACTGGCTCCCTTCGCATAAAACCTCACGCCCGATATGGGTTCTGATCCCGGTTGCGCTGATCCTGATCCCGACGGCGCTGGTCCTGAAACAGCCTGACCTAGGCACGTCGATCCTGCTGCTTGCGGCGGGCGGAGGTCTGATGTTCCTGGCCGGTGTCCACTGGGCCTACTTTGCCGCCGTCATCGCGGCGGTGGTCGGCCTGATCGCCACTGTGTTCAACAGCCGCGGGACCGAGTGGCAATTGCTCAAAGACTACCAGTTCCGTCGCATTGATACGTTTCTGGACCCATCGACCGATCCCCTGGGCGCAGGGTATCACATCACACAGTCCAAGATCGCGCTGGGATCAGGAGGGTGGAATGGGCGCGGCTTCATGCAAGGCACTCAATCGCGCCTGAACTTCCTGCCGGAAAAACACACCGATTTCATCTTTACCACCTTGGCCGAAGAGTTCGGCTTTGTCGGCGGCATCACCCTGCTGACGCTATACGGGCTGATCCTTGTGTTCTGCCTAGTCACGGCACTGTCGACCAAGGACAGGTTCTCGTCGCTGGTGACGCTGGGCATCGCGTTGAACTTCTTCCTGTTCTTCGCGGTCAACATGTCGATGGTGATGGGGCTGGCCCCGGTGGTGGGTGTACCCCTGCCGATGGTCAGCTACGGTGGCTCGGCGATGCTTGTTCTGATGGCGGCCTTCGGCATTGTGCAAAGCGCCCATATCCACCGTCCCCGCTGATTTGAAAGGCCCCCGATGCCCGTAAACGTTCTGTTTTCCGCGCGCCCTGAATTGTGGCCCGTGTATGAACCACTGCTGACCAAAGGGTTGGAACAAGCAGGCGTGGATGCCCATCTTGCCACCGACTTGCCGGCCGATCAGGTCGACTATGTGGTCTATGCCCCGAATGGAGGGCTGCTGGATTTCACCCCCTATACGCACCTCAAGGCCGTGCTTAGCCTCTGGGCCGGGGTCGAAAAGATCGCGGGCAACGACTCTCTGACCGTCCCGCTGGCGCGGATGGTCGATCACGGGCTGACGCAAGGCATGACCGAATGGGTGGTCGGCCATGTGCTGCGTTATCATCTGGGGATGGACCGCCATATCACCCTGCAAGACGGCACATGGACACCCGAGGCCCCACCGCTGGCCCCTGAACGCACCGTTTGCATTCTGGGCCTTGGCATGTTGGGCGAGGCATCCGCGCGGGCACTGGCGGCGTTGGGTTTCAACGTCACGGGCTGGAGCCGCTCGCCCAAGGACATCCCCGGCGTCACCTGCCTGCACGGCGATGAAGGGCTGCGCAACGCGCTGGCCAGCGCCGAAATCGCCGTTCTACTTCTGCCCGACACACCGGCGACCGAGAACCTGCTGAACGCGGAAACCCTCGCCCTACTGCCCAAGGGCGCATGTCTGATCAATCCGGGCCGAGGCCCTCTGATCGACGACGACGCCCTGATGGATGCGCTGAGCGCCGGACACATCGGCCACGCCACGCTGGACGTGTTCCGGGTTGAACCCTTGCCAATCGACCACCACTATTGGGCGCATCCGAACGTGACGGTCACGCCGCATATCGCCTCGGAAACGCGGCCAGTGACAGCCGCGCAGGTGATCGTTGAGAACATTCGACGTGGCGAGGCGGGCGAACCCTACCTGCACCTCGTCGACCGCGCTTTAGGCTACTAGCCCGCGCCCTTTCAGCAACGCCTCGACCCCCGGCAAGCGGCCCCGGAAGGCCAGATACAACTCTTCGGCCTCACGCGAGCCTCCGGTGGACAGGATATTCTCCTCCAGCGCCTTGGCGCGGGCGGGGTCGAAGGCACCCCCGGCCTCTTCAAAGGCCGCGAAGGCGTCGGCATCCATGACCTCGGACCACATATAGCTGTAATAGCCCGAGCTATAGCCGTCGCCCGCAAACACATGGGCGAAATGCGGGGTGGCGTGGCGCATTCCGATGGCCGGGGGCATTCCCAGACCCTCCAGCACCTTTGCCTGTTTCGCCATAGGATCGGCGGGGGCCGCACCGTCGTGGAATTCCAGATCAACCAGCGCCGAGGCGACATATTCGACCGTCTGAAACCCCTGATCGAAATTGGCGGCCTTCAGCACCTTGTCCAGCATGTCTTGCGGCATCGGCGCGCCAGTATCGGCATGGGTGGCGAACTCGGCCAGAACTTCGGGCACCTCCAACCAGTGTTCGTAAAGCTGGCTGGGCAGTTCCACGAAATCGCGCGCCACTGATGTGCCCGAGATGCTTTCATAAGTCACATCTGACAGCATCTGATGCAGCGCATGGCCGAATTCATGAAACAGTGTCCGCGCATCATCATAAGACAGCAGTGCCGGATCGCCCTTGGCGAAGTTGCAGACATTGATCACGACCGGAGCTTGCACCGTAGGAAACTTGGCCTGCGACCGCATCGCGCTGCACCACGCGCCGGATCGCTTGGAACCCCGCGCGAAGTAATCCCCGATGAACACCGCGATATGCTGACCGGTGCGCGTGACCTCCCACGCGCGGCAATCGGGGTGGTAGAGCGGTACGTCCAGCGGCGCGAACTCCAACCCGAACAGGCGGTTGGCGCAGGCAAAGGCGGCCTCGATCATCCGGTCCAGTTGCAAGTAGGGTTTCAGCGCGGCCTCATCCAGATCATGCTCGGCCTTGCGGCGTTTCTCGGCATAATAGCGCCAGTCCCACGCGGCCAGTGGGCCATTGACCCCATCCGCCTGCATCATCTGCGTCAGGGTCTCGGCATCCGCATCCGCGCGGGCCTTGGCGGGCTCCCACACTTGCATCAGCAAGTCGCGCACCTTGTCCGGCGTGCGGGCCATCTCGGTTTCCAGCTTGTAGGTGGCGAAATTGTCATAGCCTAGCAGCTTGGCCCGTTCTTCTCGCAGGGCGAGGATTTCGGCGGCGATCTCGCGGTTGTCTGTCTCGCCACCGTTGGCGCCACGCGCGGTCCAGGCCTTATACGCCACCTCGCGCAGATCGCGACGGGGCGAGAATTGCAAGAACGGCACGATGATCGACCGCGACAAGGTCACAACCGGGCCGTCCGCACCCTTTTCCTGCCCGGCAGCGCGGGCCGCATCGACTACGAAATCGGGCAGACCGTCCAGATCATCCTCGGACAGGGGCATGAACCACTCACGCTCATCCGCCAGCAGGTTCTGGGTAAACGATGTACCCAGCGAGGCCAGTCGCGCCTTGATCGCCTGCATCCGCGCATCCGCATCCCCGGTCAGGGCCGCGCCCGCGCGCACGAAGCCCCGATGGGTCAGCATCAGAACCCGCGCCTGTTCGTCGGTCAGGTTCAGATCATCCTTTCGGTCCCACAGGTCGGCCACCCGCCGAAACAGTGCCTTGTTCGACGAAATCCCCGAGAAATGCGCCGCCAGCTTGGGCGAGAAGTCACGCTGCAGTTCTTCACGTGCCGGGTTGCTGTCAGCCCCGGCCACGGTGAAGAAGACGGACAGAACCTTGTCCAATTGCTCACCCGCAGCCTCAAGCGCCTCGACCGTATTGGCAAAGCTGGGCGCGTCGGGAGTGTCCGCGATGGCATCGATCTGCGCGTTGTGCGCCTCTAGGGCCGCCTCCAGCGCAGGGGCAAAATCGGTATCGGCAATCGTGTTGAAGGGCGCGATTTCAAACGGTGTGGTCCAGTCGGACAGGATCGGGTTGGTCATGAAACTCTCCTTTGAGCACAACCTAGGAGCGCGGGGCGGGATGATCCAGTGCGCGCGGTCACTTACCACAAATCGGGCAATCGGCGCGGCGTGACAGTGTGATCTTGCGGCTTTCACCATAAAGCGCGTCATAGATCAGCATTTCACCGCGCAGGGCCTGCCCCGCCCCGGTGATCACCTTGATCGCCTCAACCGCCATCATCGAGCCCACAACGCCGGGCAGAGGGCCGATCACCCCCGCCTCGGAACACGACGGGGCCAATCCGGGGGCCGGGGCCTCGGGGAAGATGCACTGATAGCAGGGGGCGTTATGAGCGGGGTCAAAGACGCTCAGTTGCCCTTCCCATTGCGACAGCGCACCCGAGATCAGCGGCTTGCCCAGCGCAACCGCCGTGCGGTTGGCCAGATAGCGAGTGTCGAAATTGTCAGTCCCATCGAGGATCAGATCGAAATCGGCAAACAAATCCTGCGCGATCTCTTCGGTCAAACGACGGTGATAGGGCAGAACGATCACATTAGGATTTTGCGCCTGCATGGCCTGCTGCGCCGAGAACACCTTGGGCATCCCGATATCCGCGTCGCGGTGGATCACCTGACGTTGCAGGTTCGCGTTCTCGACCTCGTCATCGTCGATCACACCGACGGTTCCAACCCCGGCTGCGGCCAGATATTGCAGGGCGGGCGCGCCCAGACCACCAGCGCCAATGACCAGCACACGGGCCTGTTTCATCTTTTTCTGACCCGGTCCGCCCAATTCCCGCAATACGATATGACGAGCATAACGTTCCAGTTCGGTCTCAGAGAAATGGTCGGATGGCATGGCGGGCTCCTTCGTGGCGGGCGTTGCACGGTTTCGCAACGCTTTCAGCACCCTTCCATAAACCAGAACCAGAACCGCGAAACCACCCAAGATCAGCCACATCGCTGCAGAGCCGCCAGTCGCCTGACGCAAGGGGTGGCCATCCGGCAGAACCAGTTGCGCCGTGATCACGCCCAACAGCAGCACCCCGACGGATGTCATGCGTGCGGTGCGCGACACGCCCGCCAGATAGCCCACGCCCCACAGCCCGGCAGCCAGAATGAAAACCAGCAGCATCAGCCGCGCCCGGTCGAGCCGAACCCACCCGCGCCGCGTTCGGTGTCGCTGAGCGTATCGGCGGTTTCGAACGTGGCCTGAACGACCGGAGCCACGACAAGCTGCGCAATGCGTTCGCCGTGGGTGATCTCGAACACCTCCTGCCCGGCATTCAGTACGATCACGCCAAGCGGTCCGCGATAGTCGCTGTCGATTGTACCCGGGGCGTTAGGCAACGTGATCCCATGTTTCAACGCCAGCCCGGACCTTGGGCGCACCTGCACCTCATAGCCATTCGGGACTTCGATCCGCAGACCGGTGGGAACCAAGGCGCGCTGGCCAGGTTCCAACGTCATCGACGCGCCACCCGGCAGGTTGGCCCGCACATCCGCCCCCGCCGCGCCGGTGGTTTCGTAGGACGGCAACGGTACTGAGGGGTCAGAGCCGTCCTCGCGGATCACGCGAATTGCAACCATCTTGTTTCCTTTCCCTCACGCGGTCAGCGCGTCGGCGATCTTGCGCGCAAACCGCTCGGCCACAGCGTCCTTGCTCATACGTGGCCATTCTTCGGCCCCTGCGTCCGAAATCAGCGTGACCGCATTCTCGGACCCGCCCATGATGCCGGTGGCGGGACTGACATCATTGGCCACAATCCAGTCGCACCCCTTACGCGCGCGCTTCGCGGTGGCGTGTTCGATCACACTATCGGTCTCGGCGGCGAAGCCCACGACCAGCGCGGGGCGACCCGTTTCCAGATGCGAGACGCGTTTCAGAATGTCGGGGTTTTCCGCAAATTCCAGCGCGGGCAGGCCGTCGCGGGTTTTCTTCAGCTTCCGGTCCGAGGCGCTGGCCACCCGCCAATCCGCCACAGCCGCCGCAAACACGCCCGCATCCACGGGCAAGGCGGCGTCCACCGCATCCGACATCTGTTGCGCGGTCTCGACCGCAACCACCTGTACGCCTTGGGGCGGAGCCACATCCGCCGGGCCGGTGACAAACACCACCTCGGCCCCCAGCGCGGCCAGCGCCCGCGCCACCGCCGTTCCTTGCGCGCCCGAGGACCGGTTGGCGATATAGCGCACCGGGTCGATGGGTTCATGGGTAGGGCCCGACGTGACCAGAATACGCTTGCCCTGCAACGGGCCGCCGCCCAACTGGCCCTCAACCGCTGCGACGATCTCAAGCGGTTCGGACATGCGGCCGGGGCCGTATTCGCCGCAGGCCATATCGCCCTCGTTCGGGCCGACAAAGCGGATGCCATCGGCCTGCAGCTGCGCCAGATTGCGCTGTGTCGCCGGGTGATCCCACATCCGTACATTCATCGCAGGCGCACACAGAACCGGCGTGTCGGTCGCCATCAGCAGGGTCGAGGCCATGTCGTTGGCCAGCCCGCTGGACATCTTTCCCATCAGATCGGCAGTGGCCGGGGCAACCACTACAAGATCGGCAGAGCGGGACAGTTGGATATGGCCCATCTCGGCCTCATCGGTCAGATCGAAGAGATCGCGATAGACCTTCTCTCCGGCCAAGGCAGACACGGACAAAGGCGTCACGAATTCTTCAGCTGCGCGGGTCAGAACCGGGGTCACGGCCGCGCCGCGTTCGCGCAGGCGGCGGATGAGATCCAGCGATTTATAGGCTGCGATGCCTCCGCCGATGATCAGCAGAATTCGTTTCGATGCCAGCATGTTCAGCCCTTCCCGTCCCGGTCGGCCCTGACATTAGGCAAGCAGGCCAGACAGTTCCAGCGGTTAATTCTGCGTCTGGAATGCCAGACAGGGGTCTTCGCGTTCGACCGAAGGGCTGTCGATCACCGCGTCAAACTCGCCTGAGATCGCGCCATCCTCGGACTGCCCCAACACAAAGACTTTCAAACCAGGGCGCACCCGAGACGTGAATGTCGGAATCCCGCGATCCTTGCGGGCATGCCCATTGCCGGTGATCACAGCAATCGGCCCGCCTGTTTCGTCATCGGCACGCAAGATCGAACGCGTCAGAACCGCGTCGCGCAAACGTTGGATGGCCACCATCTGAGGCAGCGCCTCTTGCGGGAGCGCATCGCAATGCGCCGTCAGTTGATCTGCCTCGCGTTCAGCCTGATCCGCAGCCGAAAGAGGCACGGTCAGCCCATAGCGCGCCGCATCCGCGCCCAGCGCCGTGGCAGCACCCCGTTCCATTGCAGCGCGCGCCGCCGCACGGGGAACCATCGCCCCATAGACCGGCGCATCGGTAGCCTGAAAGACCGGGTAATACATGCTGAGGGACGGCCATCCCATCTCGGCCCATTTCAGAATACGGTCCAATTCCTCGGGATTTGTCGCAGCTTTCTGAGCCAGCCGTTGCGCGCCCTCTTCGGTGACCATTTCCCAGACCACGGCCGAGGGGTTGACGATCTCTAATGCTTCTTTTTGTACGATGTGATGCTGCGGGTTGTCGTGGATTTCACCCAGGATCACCACGTCAGCCGCACGCATCGCATCGGCGACGTCATCCGGAATCAAACCGTCAGCCCGGCCTATACCGGCTGTAACCACAAACGCGCACAGCAGAATCGCAAACTGTCTCATGCGATGAAGTGTTGCACCTCGCGCGATTGCGCTTCAAGGTTCTTGCGCATTTTTACGAATGCCGCCGCTTCAAGCTGACGCACCCGTTCTTTTGAAAGACCCAATTCCTGCCCCAGGCTTTCCAAGGTACGCGAAGGCTCACGTAGTTTCCGTTCGCGGACGATAAACCGCTCGCGCTCGTTGAGCGATTGCATCGCGGCGACCAGCCAATGGCGCAGCTGTTCCATATCATGGCTGTTTTCGACCATTTCGGCAGCCTGTTCGCGCTCATCTTCCAGCGCGTCAATCCACTCTCGACCATCCTCATCCGCAGATTGCACCGCATTCAGCGAGAAATCGGATCCCGAAAGGCGGCCCTCCATCATCTCGACATCGCGCAGAGGCACACCAATTTCTGCGGCAATCATTTGATGCAACTGATGGCGGTCCAAATCCATTCCATCCGTCGCGGCCTCACGCTCCAGCCGGGCCTGCACACGACGCATATTGAAAAACAGTGATTTCTGGGATGAGGTCGAGCCGGTGCGCACCATCGACCAGTTGCGCATCACGTAATCCTGAATGCTGGCCTTGATCCACCAGACTGCATAGGTCGAGAACCGCACGCCCCGGTCCGGGTCGAACTTGTCGGCGGCTTTCATCAGGCCCAAACCGGCCTCTTGAATCAGGTCATTCATCGGCGCGCCGTACCGTTTGAATTTGGCCGCCATGGAAATCGCCAGCCGCATGTAGGCGGTAATCAAGCGATGCAAGGCTTGCTCGTCGCGATGATCTCGCCACGCATACGCCAGTTTAAGCTCGGTTTCTGCATCCAGCAGTTCCGCTTTCATCGCCTGTCGCGACATCGAAAAATCGTTTGTATTATCCAGAGCCATGGAAGCCTCCCATTTTCGCAGGCCTAGCCAGCCTTGCCTTGTCGACTTATGGTCGATACGCAGGACAAAACCGGGTGGATCACATGGAAGGTAACACCAGTGGGTTCGGATTTGACCTTTGTTATGGGCGGAGCAGCCTCGGGAAAGTCAGCATTTGCCGAACAACTCACTGTTTCAACAGGGAAAAACCGCGTCTACCTCGCGACTTCACAAGTGTTTGATGATGAAATGCACAAAAAGGTGAAGTCGCACGTGAAGCAACGAGGGGAGGGTTGGACGACGATCGAGGCTCCGTTCGACCTGCGCCCTGCTCTGGCCGCTCTGACGCAGGATCAGGTCTGTCTGATTGACTGTGCGACGATGTGGCTGACCAATCATATGTTGGCGGAAAACGATCTGGAACAAGAACAAGCCCTGCTTTTGGATGCGCTGAATACCTGCAAAGCCCAGATTGTAATCGTATCGAACGAAGTCGGCCACGGCATTGTCCCCGACAACGCCCTGTCCCGCCGCTTTCGAGAGGCACAGGGACGTCTGAATATCGCATTGGCCGCGCAGGCCGATCTGGCGGTGCAAGTCACAGCCGGGCTGCCTCTGGTACTGAAAGGACAGCTGCCGTGACTCGCCTGCATCTTGTCCGCCACGGCCCGACCCATGCCAAAACCATGGTCGGCTGGTCCGACCTGCGCGCTGATCTCAGCGACACAGTGGCGATCCAGCGCTTGCATGACCATCTGCCGTCTGATGCGGTTGTTATCTCATCCGACCTGTCCCGCGCCGCGGATACGGCCTCGGCCATTCAGGGAACACGCACCCGCCTGCCCCATCACCCCGACCTGCGCGAGATCAATTTCGGCACGTGGGAGCTGCGCGGCTTCAAAGATATCGAGGCCGAAGACCCCGACCTCGCCTTTGCCTATTGGGACAATCCCGGTGACGTGCGCCCCCCAAATGGCGAAAGCTGGAACGAGGTGCGCGCGCGGGTAGATCCCGTCATCGACCGGCTGATTGCCGATCATAGCGGGCGCGATCTGGTCGTCGTGGTGCATTTCGGCGTGATCCTGACGCAGGTACAGCGCGCGCTGGACGTGACCGCACAAGAGGCGTTCAGCCACAAGATCGACAACCTCTCGGTCACGGAACTGACCCATCACGGGGATCGCTGGTCGGTCGGTCGGATCAATCACCTCGCGTGATGCACCTGCGCACAAATCACTGATTTACCGACGCGATTGTCCGCGCCATCCTGCACCTATGACCTATGATCTGTTTATCGGGGACCGACTGTTTTCCAGCTGGTCCATGCGCGGCTGGCTGATGCTGGAAAAGTTCAGCCTGCCTTACAAAACCCAAATGATCGGCCTCTATTCCGGCACCATGACTGAGGATATGAAGCCACTCGCCCCCGCCCGTCTGGTGCCCGCCTTGCGCATGCCCGACGGGACGGTGGTAGGCGAAAGCCTCGCCATGGCCGAAACTCTGGCCGAACGACATCCCGACGCCGGGCTGTGGCCTGCAGATCCAGCCGCCCGCGCCACCGCGCGCTGGTTATGCGCCGAGATGGTGGCCGGGTTCACCGCCTTGCGCGGCGAATGCCCGATGCAGTTGCACCATTGCTGGACCGGGTTTGAACCCTCAGCAGATACCTTGCGCGACCTTGACCGGATCGAGACCCTTTGGGCCCATGCTCGCAGCGTGTCCGGGGCCACCTCCGGTCCGCTGTTTGGCGACTATTCCCTGTCGGATGTCTTCTATACGCCGGTGGCCGCGCGGATTATCGGCTATGGTCTGCCAGTCTCGGACGCAAACCGGGTCTATTGCCTTGACCTGCTGTCAGACCTGTCCGTCCGCCAATGGCGCGCGATGGGATTGACTGTGTCCTATGACCCCTTCCCCTACGCACTGGGATTGGCAACACAACCCTGGCCAGTCGGCTCGCCCGTAGCCCGCGTTGTGGACGCAGGCCCCTCGGTCAACGCCATCTGCCCCTATTCCGGCGACACTGTGACGGATTTCCTTGAATTGGATGGCCGCATTTGGGGCTTCTGCAACCCGTTCTGCCGTGACAAAACCGCCGCAGATCCGGGCGCGTGGCCGAAATTCTCTGCCATGGTCGCAGGCGTTAACGATTCCTAAACCGCCTGCGTGCCAGCAACGACCTGTTAACCAAAAAGGTCGTTCATGGTCGCCCGCTCTCACACCGTCGCTTTCCAAGGAGTCGAGGCCCGCCCGGTCGAGGTGCAATGCGCCGTCTCGCCGGGCCTGCCCGCTTTTTCCATCGTCGGCCTGCCCGACAAGGCCGTGTCCGAGGCCCGCGACCGCGTGCGCAGCGCGCTCAGTTCCATGGCCATCGCGCTGCCGTCGAAACGCATCACCATCAACCTTTCGCCCGCCGATCTGCCAAAAGAAGGCAGCCATTTCGACCTGCCCATCGCCGTCGCGCTGCTGTCCGCGCTGGAGATCATTCCCTCCGACGCCGCCGAAGGTGCGGTGTCCTTGGGTGAGCTGTCACTGGACGGATCGCTTGTACCCGTGGTCGGCGCTCTGCCCGCTGCCATGACCGCCGCCGCCGAAGATCGCGCGCTGCTGTGCCCCAAAGCCTCCAGCGCCGAGGCGGCTTGGGTCGATGCCACGCAGGTTATCGGGGCCACGTCATTGGGCGATGTTGTGCGGCACTTCTCGGGCCAAGCCCCTTTATCCGCCGCCCAACCCGGCGAGGTCAGCCTTGCGCCCAGCGTCCGCGACCTGCGCGATGTGAAAGGGCAAGAGCGGGCCAAACGCGCGTTGGAAATTGCCGCCGCCGGGCGGCACCACTTGATCATGATCGGCACTCCGGGGTCGGGCAAATCCATGCTGGCCGCGCGCCTGCCGGGCATCCTGCCGCCTCTGACCCCATCAGAGGCGCTGGAAACCTCTATGATCCAATCACTCTGCGGGTTGCTGGACGAAGGCGGGATCAGCCGCACCCGTCCGTTTCGCGAGCCGCACCATACCGCCTCAATGGCTGCAATTGTCGGAGGCGGCCGGGGTGCCAAACCCGGTGAGATTTCCTTGGCTCATAACGGAGTTCTGTTCATGGACGAATTCCCCGAATTTCCGCGCACCGTTCTGGAAACCCTGCGCCAACCGATTGAAACGGGCGAGGTCATGGTCGCCCGCGCCAATGCCCATGTGAAATACCCTTGTCGCTTCATGCTGGTGGCCGCCGCCAACCCCTGCAAATGCGGATATCTAACGGACCCCGCCCGCGCCTGTTCCCGCGCGCCAGTCTGTGGTGAGGATTATCTGGGCCGTATCTCTGGCCCGCTTTTGGATCGGTTCGACTTGCGGATTGAGGTGCCTCCGGTCGGGTTCACCGATTTGGACCTGCCGCCTTCCGGAGACAGCTCTGCCACCGTTGCCGCAAGGGTCGAAGCCACCCGTACTGTGCAGGCGGAGCGGTTTGAGGGCATGGAGCCCCGCCAGAACGCGGATATGGAGGGTAAGTTGTTGGAGGAAATCGCCACCCCCGACGCCGAAGGCAAAGAGCTGTTGCTGAAAGCCGCCGAACGGTTCGGCCTGTCGGCGCGCGCCTATCACCGCATCCTGCGGGTCGCGCGCACCATTGCTGATCTTGAAGGCGCGCCAGATATCCGCCGACCCCACGTGGCCGAGGCGCTGAGCTTTCGCATCAGCGCCCGGGCGGCGTCTTAAACCTTGGCCTCAATCGCCTGCCAGATTTTTTCGGCGATGTTCACACCGTCGAACCGCTCCAACTCCTGAATACCGGTGGGCGAGGTCACGTTGATCTCAGTCAGATAATCTCCGATCACGTCGATACCGACGAAGATCTGGCCTTTTTCCTTCAGCAACGGACCGATGGCGGCGCAAATCTCCAAATCCCGGTCGGACAGGCCGATCTTTTCCGGGCGGCCACCCACATGCATGTTCGACCGCGTCTCGCCCTTGGCCGGCACACGGTTGATTGCGCCGACTGCCTCACCATCAACCAGAATCACCCGTTTGTCGCCATTGCTGACGTCGGGCAGGAACTTCTGCACGATCAGCGGCTCACGCGAGAACCCGGTGAACAGTTCATGCAATGAGGTCAGATTTCGGTCATTGGCATCCAGCCGGAACACGCCCGCACCGCCGTTGCCATAAAGCGGCTTGAGAATGATATCGCCATGCTTTTCCTTGAACGCTTTGATCGTCTGTAAATCACGCGCGATGGTCGTCGGCGGCGTTAGATCGGGGAAATCCAGCACTAGCAGCTTTTCGGGGTAATTGCGCACCCAGAACGGATCGTTCACGACCAGCGCCTTGCCCTTCAGGCGATCCAGCAAATGCGTCGAGGTGATATAGTGCATATCGAACGGAGGATCCTGACGCAGCCAGATCACATCGAAATCAGCCAGATCAACCTCACGCTCGGGGCCCAGCTCTGCCGGATTGCCCGCCACGCGCTGAACGGTCATGTCGTGGCCGCGCGCCGTTACCCGCCCTTCCTGATACGCCAACTGATCCGGCCCGTAGAAAAACAGTGAGTGCCCACGCGCCTGCGCCTCTTCGGCCAGTCGGAATGAGCTGTCTGCATTAATATCCACGGCCCCGATCGGGTCCATCTGAAAGGCGATTTTCATGGCGTGTCCCTCAGTTTCACGCCAGATACATGGCCCAGCAGGGCCACGGGATCAATGGGGGTCAGGCCTCGCCAAAGGCGTTTTCGATGATTTGAACAGCGCCCGAGGCGTCCACAAGCGCGGCGTCAAAGCGCACATTTGTCAGCTGCCCATCCGGTTCATGTTCTAGAAACTGCGCCGCCGAGGCACAAATCCGGTTCATCTGCCGCCGGTTGATCCGCGACGCCGCCTGATCAAAACTGCTGCTTTTCTTAACCTCGATGAACACTAAACCGTCAGCGTCACGCGCGATCAGGTCGATTTCCCCACCGGCCCCGCGCCAACGGCGGTGGTCGATGGAAAAGCCACGACGTTCATAATCAGTTGCAACCCGCATCTCGGCGGATTGACCAGCCTGGTAAGACATAGAGCTTCGAACGGATCGCGCAGACATGTCATCCCTTTCCCAGTTTCAGCGCCTTTTGATAAATCGGACGGCGCGGAAGTTTGTACATTTCCGAAACCAGATCCGCCGCATCCCGAACCGAATGGGTTTCCAAGGCCCTTTTCAGAGCTTCTTCTACGTCAGATTCGTTAACAGTTTCCGAATGGCTGCGATCCACCAGAAGAACAATTTCGCCTTTGATGGTCTGATCCTGCAGCCCTTGGGCAAGGTCTTTCAGGGTGCCGCGGCGAACCTCTTCGAATTTCTTGGTTAATTCGCGACACAGGGCGGCATGACGCGACTCTCCCAATACATCTGCCAGATCGGACAGGCAGGCCGCGACACGCTTTGGCGATTCGTAGAAAACAAGCGTGCCGGGTATGTCGCGCAACGCCTCGATCCGTGCCCGGCGCGCGCCCGATGCATTGGGCAAGAATCCGGCAAAAAAGAACGCATCCGTTGGCAATCCGGCCAGTGTCAGGGCCATTAAAGCCGCCGATGGCCCGGGCGCACAGGTCACCATGTGACCGGCCTCAGCCGCCTGACGCCCCAGATCATAACCCGGATCAGCAATCAGTGGCATCCCAGCCTCAGAGGCATAGGCAACCGATTTCCCTTCGGCCAACGCGTCCAGGATCTTGCCCCGCGCGCCTGCACCGCTGTGATCGTGATAGGCCAGAATGCGCCGTCCCTCCAACGGCACACCGTGAATCTCCATCAGGCGCCGAAGGCTGCGGGTATCCTCGGCAGCGACCACATCAGCCGAGGCCAGCACATCCAGCGCCCTGAGCGTGATATCGCGCGCCGTTCCGATCGGAGTGGCGACAAAATACAGGCCCGCGCCCAATCTGACTTTTTGGTGATTCAAAGCTGGACCCTCGCAGCGTGACGTTTATTATCGCGACCTAATAAAATGGCGTCTTTCAAGTCGCCGGGACAGGGAGTTTTCATTCAGATGTTTACCGTTTGCAAGCCCGTTCGCAAACTGGCAAAAACCGCCGCCGTTTTAGCCACCGCCGCTTTTCTGACCGCCTGTGAGACAACAGGACTGGGCGGAGGGCCATCGATTAACACCTCTAAGCCGGTGCCTGTGGCGCTGCTGGTTCCGGCGGGATCGGCCAATTCGGGCGATGCGGCCTTGGCCCGAAGCCTTGAGAATGCAGCACGTATGGCCATGGCAGATTTGCAAAATGTGCAGATCGACCTTCGGGTTTATGACACGCGCGGCAGCTCGAACACAGCGGCGGAGGTGGCCCAACGGGCCGTGGCGGATGGTGCAAAGGTTATCCTGGGTCCGGTTTACGCGCAGGCAGCAAACTCGGCAGGGTTAGCCGTTTTAAACAACAACGTGAATGTCCTGTCGTTCTCGAACAACACCAGCATCGCGGGCGGGAACGTCTTTGTCCTGGGCCCCACCTTCGACAACACGGCTAACCGACTCGTTAATTTTGCCGGTTCGCGGGGCAAAAACAACATGGTCATCGTGCACAGCAACGATGCGGCAGGCCAGTTGGGACAATCTGCCATCGCCAACGCGCTAAGTAACAGTCGCGTCAACAACGCTGGAACAGTCGGCTATGACCGGTCCCAGCAGGGCGTGATCAACTCGGTTCCGACAATCAAGGCCACGGTGGATGCATCTGCGGCTGACTCGGTGTTCCTTACGGCAACCACGGCTGGTGCGTTGCCACTCTATTCGCAGTTGCTGCCAGAGGCGGGTGTCTCGCCAGCAACGACGCAATATATCGGTCTGACACGCTGGGATATTCCGGCTCAGACGCTTGAATTGCCGGGCGTGCAGGGGGGATGGTTCGCGCTACCCGACCCGGCCAAGGCACAGTCCTATCGTCAGCGGTACAACAATACCTATGGTGAGGCACCGCACCCTATCAGCGGGCTGGCATACGACGGCATCGCAGCAATCGGAGCCTTGGTCAGCCAGGGTAAATCGGATGCGCTTACGGCTTCGGCCCTGACACAAAATGCCGGTTTCCAGGGCGTGGGCGGCATCTTTCGCTTGCGCTCGAACGGTACCAACGAACGCGGTCTGGCAGTTGCCACGATCCAGAACAAACAGGTAGTAGTGATTGACCCTGCCCCACAAAGCTTCTCAGGCGCCGGTTTCTGATCGACCGGCACTGACGCTCACCCCAAAAGGTGAGCTGATCTGCCCGGCCCAAGACATATTCGACAGCACCACCGTTCTGGCGCAACTGTCGGAAGCCTTTGAAAACGTATCAAACAACACCGCGCGCCGGGCCGAATGCGTGCGCATTCTGCGGGATGCCCAAAAGGCAGGGCGGCAAGCCATCGCTGATGCGTTTTCCCAACGCCCGTTCGACGCCCGGCCGCTGACCCATTCTTACACCTATCTGACCGATGGACTGGTCTGCACCGCCATGCAGGTCGCAAGCCACGATCTTCACCCTCTGGCCACGCCGACGCAGGGCGAAAAGATCGCGGTTCTGGCTGTGGGCGGCTACGGGCGGGGCGAGATGGCCCCCGCGTCAGATGTCGATCTGCTGTTTTTGACGCCCTACAAAATCACTGCCTGGGCCGAAAGCGTGATCGAGTCCATGCTGTATATCCTGTGGGATTTGCGTCTGAAGGTCGGGCATTCTTCGCGCACCATCAAGGATTGTCTGCGGCTTGGGGGCGAGGATTTCACCATCCGCACCGCTATGCTGGAGCAGCGTTATCTGGCGGGCGACACGGCCTTGGGCGATGAACTCAAAACCCGCCTGCGGGACGAGTTGTTCAAAGGCACCGAACGTCAATTTATCGAAGCCAAACTGCAAGAGCGTGACGAGCGTCACAAAAAGCAGGGCCAGCGTTATATGGTCGAACCTAATGTCAAAGAAGGCAAAGGCGGGCTGCGCGACCTGCAGTCGCTGTATTGGATCGCGAAATACATCTACGACGTTCAGGACGTGTCTGAATTTGTACCGCTGGGGCTGATAACAGAAGACGAGTACAAAGCCTTCGACGAGGCCGAGGAGTTCCTGTGGGCCGTACGCTCGCATCTGCATCTGGTAACTGGCCGCGCCACTGAGCACCTGACCTTCGATATGCAGGTCGAGGTGGCCGATCGCATGGGCTATGAGGATCGCGCCGGTCGCCGTGCCGTCGAGGTTTTCATGCAGCGGTATTTCCGCGAGGCGACGATGGTGGGCGAATTGACCCGCATCTTCTTGACCAAGCTGGAAGCCGCGCACATGAAGGGCGCACCGCTGCTGGAACGGATTTTCCGCCGTCGCCCACGGGTCAAGGCAGGGTATCAAGTCGTTCATGGTCGTTTGGACGTCGCTGACCCGGACCAGTTCCTGTCAGACAAGCTGAACCTGCTGCGTCTGTTCGAGGAAGGGTTGCGCACGGGCATGCTGATCCATCCGGATGCGATGCGTCTTGTGACAGCGAATCTGAACCTGATCGATGAGGACATGCGCGAAGACAAGGAAGCACAACGTATCTTCCTTGATCTTATGCTGAAACATGGCAACCCCGAACGCGCCCTGCGCCGGATGAACGAGCTGGGGGTCCTGTCAGCCTTTATCCCCGAATTTGAGCACATCGTCGCGATGATGCAGTTCAACATGTATCACAGCTATACGGTGGACGAACACACCATCCAGTGCATTGTCAACCTCAACCAGATCGAACGCGGAAAACTGGTGGAATCCCTCCCGTTGGCTTCGTCGATCCTGAAAGAGGGCGTGAACCGCAAGGTTTTGTATGTCGCCCTGCTGATCCATGATATTGCCAAGGGGCGGCCCGAAGATCACTCGATCCTCGGCGCGCAGATGGCACGCAAAATCGCGCCGAGGCTTGGGTTGAACAAGGCCGATTGCGAAACGGTCGAATGGCTGGTGCGATATCACCTGCTGATGTCTGACATGGCGCAGAAGCGCGATATTTCCGATCCGCGCACGGTACGTGATTTCGCGAAGGCCGTGAAAACAGTCAAACGGTTGGACCTGCTGACAGTTCTAACGGTCTGTGACATTCGCGGCGTAGGGCCGGATACGTGGAACAACTGGAAGGCCACTCTGCTGCGGGCGCTGCACGCGGAAACCAAACGTGCCCTTGAAACCGGGATGGAAGACCTCAACCGTGCCAATCGCGGAGCCGAGGCCAAAAAGACCCTGCGCGCCGAATTGGCCGATTGGTCCAAGGCTGACCTGAAAACCGAGACCGGTCGGCATTACGACCCCTATTGGCAGGGCCTTAACCTGTCGACGCATGTTGAGTTTGCCGAGATGTTGCAAGCGCTTGATCACAGTGGCGAAGCGGGCGCGATGGAAATTCGCCTGCAACCGGACGAGGATCGCGACGCCACTCGCGCCTGTTTCGCCATGGGCGATCATCCGGGTATTTTCGCGCGGATCGCTGGCGCGCTGGCGCTGGTTGGGGCGAACGTGGTCGATGCGCGCAGCTATACGACCAAAGATGGTTATGTCACGGATGCATTCTGGATACAGGACGCAGATGGCCGCCCATTCGAAGCCAGCCGCCTGCCACGCCTGACGCAGATGATACACAAAACGTTAAAGGGCGAAGTTGTGGCGCGTGACGCGCTGAAATCGCGCGACAAGATCAAGAAACGCGAACGCGCCTTCAACGTGCCGACGCATATCATCTTCGACAATGACGGGTCCGAGATCTACACGATAATCGAGGTCGATACCCGTGACCGTCCCGGTTTGCTCTATGATCTGGCGCGCACGCTGGCCGCAGCCAATGTCTATGTCGCCAACGCGGTGATCGCGACCTATGGCGAACAGGTGGTGGACACGTTCTATGTCAAAGACATGTTCGGGCTGAAATACCACTCGGACAGCAAGCAGCGCGGGCTTGAAGCCAAGCTGCGCAAAGCCATCACCGAGGGCGCTGAGCGCGCGGAATCATGAAGCAGATCCGGCTGTTCTCGGGCCTGTTCACGGTTGGGTTCTGGACCCTGGCCAGCCGGATATTGGGGTTTCTTCGGGAAATTCTTCTGACGGCCTTTATCGGGCCGGGCCCGGTGATGGACGCCTTTGTGGCCGCCTTCCGCCTGCCCAACATGTTCCGCCGCTTCTTTGCCGAAGGTGCGTTCAACGCGGCCTTCGTGCCGATGTTTTCCAAACGGCTGGAAGGGGACGAGAACGCCGAAGGATTCGCACAGGATGCCTTCAACCTGCTGGCCGTGGCGGTTCTGGCGCTGGTTGGGCTGGCGATGGTGTTCATGCCCGCATTGGTCTGGATAACAGCCGAAGGGTTCTATGGCGACGCACGTTTCGATTTGGCCGTGGATTACGGCTATGTGGTGTTCCCCTACATCCTGTTCATGTCACTGGCAGCACTGTTTTCGGGCGTTCTGAACGCCACGGGCCGCTTTGCGGCCGCTGCCGCGGCGCCCGTTTTGCTGAACATTTTCGCCTGCACCGCCATGATCGTCGGAGCCCTGTCGGGCGGCGAGGTCATACGCTGGCTGATCGCCGTCATCCCCGTGGCCGGAGTTGCGCAGCTTGCACTGGTCTGGGTCGCGACAGAACGCGCGGGCATCCGCATCCGTCCCGGTCGGCCGAAACTCAGCCCGGAAATGCGCCGTATGGTCCGTATCGCCGTGCCCGCGGCACTGGCGATGGGGGTCACACAGGTCAATCTGGTCGTGGGGCAGCTTGTGGCCTCAAAAACCGAAAACGCGGTCAGTTGGTTGTTTGCCGCGGACCGGCTGTATCAACTGCCTTTGGGTGTGGTGGGCATCGCCGTTGGAATCGTGTTGCTGCCTGACCTGTCTCGCCGCCTGCGTGCGGGTGACAAAGACGGCGCCCGCAACGCCTTTTCCCGCGCCGGAGAGTTCACGCTGCTGCTGACCCTTCCGTCAACCGTGGCTTTTGTGATCATGCCGATCCCTCTGGTCTCGGTCCTGTTCGAACGTGGACAGTTCACCGCCGAGGATACCGCCGCCACCGCGCTGGCTGTGGCGATCTATGGCATCGGCCTGCCGGCTTTCATGCTGCAAAAGCTGCTGCAACCGCTGTTCTTCGCGCGCGAGGACACAAAATCTCCGTTCCGCTATGCGGTGGTGGCGATGGTGGTGAATGCGGGGCTGGCCTTTGGGCTTTATCCACTGCTGGGCTGGATTGCGCCTGCGATTGCGGCCTCGGTCGCCGGGTGGGCCATGGTCGGACTGCTCGCGCTAGGAGCGCGACGCATGGGCGAGGAGGCGCGCTTTGATAAGCGGTTCAAACACCGGGCATGGCGGATCGTGGCCGCATCGCTTGGGATGGGCGTTGGCCTATTTGCCGCGCTTTCCCTGTTCGGGTGGGCATTTCACCTGCCAGGCTGGCGCTATGTAGCACTGTTGGCCCTCATCATCGGTGCGGCAGTGCTGTATTTTGTGCTGGGCCACCTGCTGCGCGCCTTCCAGATCAACGAGTTCAAAAAGGCCCTGCGGCGGTCTTGATCAGTCGCGGCGGATACCACCAATGATCCGGGCCCACCCGCCGGGACCAACCACAAATGACAGAACAAAGCCCGTGGCGAACCCGCCCAGATCGGCCACCCAGTCCAGCGTGCCGCCGAAGATCAGACCGAACAACAACTGGATCCCCATCAAAACAGCGATCAGGCTGAAGGCCCGTGACTGGTTTTCGCCCACCAAAGATAACCTACGCCACAAAATCCACGTGAACGCTCCGATCAGGCCGTAGACGGGTGGGAACCCTCCGACCAGCGGATATTGCGGGTCCAGCAGCAGCGCATAGGCCAGCGCCCCGCCGATGCCCGACAGCATAAAGATCACCAGCATCTGCACGCTGCCAAAAACCTCGGCCACCATTTTGCCCATGGCCAGAACAAAGACGCAGACAAAGATGGCCTGAGTGAAATTGGCCGACACGAACGGATATGTCACTAAGCGGATCAGATGTTCAAACGGCCAGCGCCCGTTTTCCATCATCCAGTCGAAAATGTCCGGCGAAAAGGAATAGTGCTGCAACGCATCCAGCCGCCAGCCCACGGCCGATGGCCCGCCGACCAACCCGCGCGAGCCCAGCGTCAGGGCCAGTTCGATCCCGAAAATGAACAAGACCAGCGCCACCACCACGGGCGGCAAAGGGTTCACGGCGGGTGTATAATGCTCACTGCTCATTGGGCTGGACTTTCGCGGCTGTTGACGTCCCTTTGCCTCATGGGTAAGCGACGGGGGCTAATTTTTCCAGACGGGAGTTCCCTTCGATGACCGAGACCCAGTTCACACCGCGTGTGTTTTCCGGCATCCAGCCGTCGGGGAACCTGCACCTTGGCAACTACCTGGGTGCGCTCAAGCGGTTCGTGGATATGCAGGGCGACGATTTTGAGACCATCTATTGCATGGTCGATCTGCACGCGATCACCGTCTGGCAGGACCCCGCCCGCCTGCGCGAAAAGACCCGCGAGGTCTGCGCCGGTTTCATCGCCGCTGGTCTGGACCCGGAAAAATCCATCCTGTTCAATCAAAGCCAAGTGCCCGAGCACACGCAACTGGCCTGGATTTTCAATTGTATCGCCCGGATGGGCTGGATGCAGCGGATGACGCAGTTCAAGGATAAGGCCGGCAAGAATGCTCAGAATGCCTCACTGGGTCTGTTTGCCTATCCGGCGCTGATGGCGGCGGACATCCTGACCTACCACGCGACGCATGTGCCGGTGGGTGAGGATCAGAAACAGCATCTGGAACTGACCCGCGACATCGCCATCAAGTTCAACCATGACTATGGCGTCGAGTTCTTCCCGGTGACCGAACCCGTCATCGGCGGCCCCGCGCCGCGCGTGATGAACCTGCGGGACGGGTCGCGCAAGATGTCGTCCTCGGACCCGTCGGATATGACGCGGATCAACATGACCGATGACGCCGACACGATTGCCAAGAAAATCCGCAAGGCCAAGACCGACCCCGATGCTCTGCCTTCGGATGTGGATGGCCTGTCCGAACGCCCCGAGGCGCGCAATCTGGTCAATATCTACGCGGCGCTCAGCGATCAGACCGCCGAGCAGGTTCTGACCGAGGTTGGCGGCAAGCAGTTTGGCGAGTTCAAACCGATGCTGGCCGAGCTGGCCGTGTCGAAACTGGCCCCGATATCGGGCGAGATGGCCCGCCTGATGGGCGAAGAGGACGAAATCGACCGGATTCTGGCCAATGGGGCAGAAAAGGCGCGCGCTGTTGCCGCCCCGATCCTGCAACAAACTTACGAAATCGTGGGCATGGTTGGCGCAAAACAGGGCTGATTGCTCTGGACGTTACCGCGGCGTCTTCCTAGGTTTGCCGCAAAGCTTGGGAGGGCGTGATGGCAGTCGGCAAGAATATTCGCACCTATTTCGAAGGTCAGTGGCATGACGGGGATGCGCCCATCATGCGGGCAGCCGATCACGGCGCTTGGCTGGGGTCGTCCGTCTTCGATGGAGCCCGCTATTTCGACGGTCTGGTCCCCGATCTTGAGGCGCACTGCGCCCGCGTGAACCGCTCGGCCGAGGCTTTGATGCTGACGCCGTTTGTGACCACCGAGCAGATGGTCGAGATCATCCGCGAAGGGCTGGAAAGTTATGCGCCGGACGCGGCGGTGTATATCCGCCCGATGTATTGGGGCATCGACGGCGACCGAACGGCAATCGTACCGCTGGAGAACAGTACGGGCTTCGCGATTTGCCTGGAAGAGATTCCAATGGCGCCCGAATCTGCGTCGGTGACACTGGGCTACACGCACTTCCGTCGCCCGGTTCTGGAATCGGCGGTTGTGAACGCCAAGGCGGGCTGTCTTTACCCCAACAATGCGCGGATGTTGCAAGAAGTTCGGTCCAACGGCTTCTCAAACGCCCTGGTCGCGGATGCGCTGGGACATGTGGCCGAAACCGCGACTGCGAACATTTTTATGGTCAGGGATGGCGAGGTGTTCACCCCCACCCCCAATGGTACGTTTCTGGCCGGAATCACCCGCGCACGCCACATCGAAAACCTGCGTGCAGACGGTGTGACCGTGCACGAAGCGATCCTGAGTTTCGAGGATTTCCACAAAGCTGATGAGGTCTTCATGACCGGCAACATGAGCAAGATCACTCCGGTCACGGCGTTGCAGGACACGCAATATCAGGTAGGCCCCGTCGCCCGGCGCGCGCGCGAGTTGTATTGGGACTGGGCTGCCAGCACGCGATAGGCTTCGGTTGCCAGCGCGCATTTGGTCGGGCATGATCGCCCGAAATGAATGAGGACACCCATGCGTAAGTTCCTGGTGGTATTGGATGACAGCCGCGAATGCCTGAACGCAATGCGTTTTGCAGCCATGCGCGCGGCCCATACGGGCGGCGGCGTGACGATCCTGTCGGTCATTCCCCCCGATGAGTTCAACCACTGGATCGGAGTGGCCGAGGTGATGCGCGAGGAATCGCGTGAACGCATCCACGCCCATTACGAAGTGTTCGCCAAATGGATGCGTGACAAGCAGGGCGTTGATCCGGAACTGGCCATCCGCGAGGGCGAGCCAGTGGCGCAAATCATCGAACACGTGCAATCCGATCCCGAGATCGGCGTGCTGGTACTGGGCGCGGGAGTCGAAAAGAAGGGCCCCGGTCCTCTGGTGACGCAACTGACCAAAAACTCCGGCAGTTTACCGATCCCGATCACCATCGTTCCCGGTGATCTGAGCAAGGAAAAACTGGAAGAAATCACCTAGATGCCCCGCAGCATTCAGTTCTGGTTCGAGTTCGCCTCGACCTATTCCTACCTCAGCGCGATGCGGATCGAAGAGGCCGCCGCCCGGCATGGCGTGAGTGTCGATTGGCAGCCCTTCCTGCTGGGCCCGATCTTTTTTGCACAGGGCTGGACGGATTCGCCCTTCAACCTCTATCCAGCCAAAGGGCAGTATATGTGGCGCGATATGGAGCGTCTGACCGCCCACCGCGGCCTGCCGTTCCAGCGCCCCGATCCATTTCCGCAAAACGGCTTGAAGGCGGCCCGCCTGACGCTGGCCATCGAAGACCCGGCCCAAAAAGCCGCCTTTGTCCGCGCCGTCTATTCCGCTGAGTTTGCCCATGGCCAGAACATCGCTGATGACGCGGTTCTGGTTACTTGTCTGACCGCCGCCGGATTGCCCGAAGAGACGCTGAGCCGGACGCAAAACCCTCAGATCAAAGCTGCGTTGAAAAAACAATCCGAGATCGCGCAGGCCAAAGGACTGTTCGGTGCCCCCAGTTTTCTGGTCGGGGATGAACTGTTCTGGGGCGATGACCGGCTAGATGAGACGATAAAGCTGGCGGCTGAAATTTAGAATCGTTCCAAATCTTGACTTCCCGCGCGCGGACCCGCATATCAGAGGCAACTGAAACGGAGCCGCGCTATGTTCATCCAGACCGAATCCACGCCGAACCCTGCAACCCTGAAATTCCTGCCCGGTCAAACTGTGCTGGAGGCGGGCACCGCAGATTTTCCATCGGCAGAAGCGGCTGAGAAGTCACCTTTGGCCAACCGGATTTTCACCGTCAACGGCGTAACCGGCGTCTTTTTTGGCAATGATTTTGTGACTGTCACCAAATCTGACGATGTTCAGTGGGACCACATCAAGCCCGCGATCCTTGGCGCAGTTATGGAGCATTACCAGTCGGGCCAGCCGGTCATGGCTGCTGACGCCACAACCGCATCTGGCCATGCCGAACACACCGGCGAAGACGCGGAAGTCGTTAATCAGATCAAGGACCTTCTGGATAGCCGCGTGCGGCCTGCTGTGGCCCAAGATGGTGGCGATATCACCTTCCATGGTTTTGACCGCGGCGTTGTGTATCTGCACATGCAAGGGGCTTGCGCGAACTGTCCGTCCTCGACCTTGACACTGAAAATGGGGATCGAGAACCTGCTGCGTCACTACATCCCTGAAGTGACCGAGGTTCGCCCCGTTGCCGTCTGACCCGCTGATTCTGGCGTTTGACACATCGGCCGCGCATTGCGCGGCCGCTTTGTTGCGCGGAGATCAGATCATTGCGGTTCAAGTCGACGCCGTGACACGCGGTCAGGCAGAACACTTGATGCCCATGCTGGAAGATTTGCTGACCCAGGCCGGATACACGTGGAAAGACCTTTCAGCCATCGGTGTTGGTATCGGGCCGGGCAATTTCACCGGCATCCGAATTTCGGTGTCCGCTGCGCGTGGGCTGGCGTTGGGCCTTGGCGTTCCGGCCGTCGGCGTTTCGGGTTTTGAGGCGCTGGCGCAAGAAACTCAAGGCGCTTTACCGGCCATTCGCGCACCACGGGATCAAGTGTATATCTCACCCGAGGGTCAAGACCCGGCCTTGATCCCGCTTGAACAGGCAGAATCACTAGGTCCACTGGCTTTCAACGATGACCCCGAAGTGCAGGTTCGCGGGATCGCAAATGTGACTTCTCAGAAGTGGCAAACCACAAACAGCGCGCCAGCGCCGCTTTACATCCGCGCGGCAGATGCGGCCCCGTCCAAAGACTCGCCACCGGTTTTGTTGGACGGATGACTCCGCAAGCCCTTTCCAAAACCCATTCTGCGGCTTTTACACAATCCCGCCCGTGGTCCGAGGCAGAATTCGCGGATTTACTGCAGAATCGTTTTACTCACGTAGTCGGAATCGCGACGTCCTTTGCTTTGTTTCAGGTAATCGCCGACGAAGCGGAACTGCTGACAATAGCGACGCATCCTGACCTGCAGCGTCAGGGGCTCGCAAGAATCCGTATGGCCGAGTGGCATGCAAAGGCCCAAAGATTGGGCGCGACGCGCGCCTTTCTGGATGTGGCGCAGGACAATCTTCCGGCGCTGTCCTTGTACCATAGCTGCGGCTACCGCCCCTGTGGATTACGCAAATCGTACTATGTGCGCGAAAACAATCAGAAAATTGACGCTCTCGTGATGGAATGTGACTTGACCTGAATAGTCGTCGAATTTTTTCTCGACCAAATGGTCAAAAATCAGTTGACCCCGGCTGTTGCAAACGGCCTTAATTCCCGCCATCACAACAGATATGCTCGCTCTTAGTGGGTGAACGGGGCTATCTTGGCTCCGACCGACAATAACAACGGGAGTAACAAATGACCCTGATGAAATCCTTGATGGGCGCCGCCGCAGCCGTCGCACTGACCGCAGGTGCGGCCTTGGCTGAACCGGCCCTGATCTTTGACCTGGGTGGTAAGTTTGACAAGTCATTCAACGAGGCCGCCCATAATGGCGCGCAGCGTTGGGCCGATGAAACCGGTGGCAGCTATCGCGAAATCGAACTGCAATCCGAAGCCCAGCGCGAGCAGGCTTTGCGTCGCTTTGCCGAGGCTGGTCTGAACCCGATCATCACCATGGGTTTCGCCATGGCCGATCCGCTGTCGGCAGTTGCGGGCGACTACCCCGACACCAAATTTGTCGCGGTTGACGTGAACTGGCTGGACGCTCCGAACATCCGTCAGATCGGCTTTGCCGAGCATGAAGGTTCGTATCTGGTTGGTATGATGGCGGCAATGGCGTCTGAATCTGGCACCGTTGGCTTCATTGGCGGCATGGACATCCCGCTGATCCGTCACTTTGGCTGTGGTTATGCCCAGGGCGCAAAAGCTGTGAACCCCGATATCGAAGTTGTTGCCAACATGACCGGCACCACTCCGGCTGCATGGAACGACCCGGTGAAAGGGTCCGAGCTGACCAAAGCGCAGATCAGCCAAGGTGCTGACGTGATCTATGCAGCCGCAGGCGGCACCGGCGTGGGTGTTCTGCAAACCGCTGCCGACGAAGGCATCCTGTCGATCGGCGTAGACAGCAACCAGAACCACCTGCATCCGGGCAAAGTTCTGACTTCGATGCTGAAACGCGTGGACGTTGCCGTTTATGACGCGATGAAAGCGGGTGAGAACCTTGAAACCGGCGTCTTCGCCATGGGTCTGGCCGAAGAAGGCGTGGGCGTTGCCATGGACGACAACAACGCGTCGCTGGTCTCGGACGAGATGAAAGGCGCGGTCGACAAGGCGCGTCAGGACATCATTGACGGCAATGTCACGGTGACCAGCTACTACGAGAACGACAGCTGCCCCGCACTGCAGTTCTGATATCGCGCGGGCGGGGGTTTTAGCCTCCGCCCGGCCTCCACTCTGCCGCGCGCCATGCGGCCCTTTCGGCAATCTGAGGACAAGACATGACCGTCCCCGCCATTGAGCTCAAAGGGATTTCCAAAGCCTTTGGGCCGGTTCAGGCCAACAAAGACATTTCCATCAGCGTCGCCCCCGGATCGATCCATGGGATCATCGGTGAAAACGGTGCGGGCAAATCCACGCTGATGAGTATCCTCTACGGCTTTTACAAGGCCGATAAGGGCGAGATTTGGATCAACGGTGACAAGACCGAAATTCCCGACAGTCAGGCTGCGATTGCGGCAGGTATTGGGATGGTGTTCCAGCATTTCAAGCTGGTGGAAAACTTTACCGTTCTGGAAAACATCGTTCTGGGTGCCGAGGACGGAGGGCTGCTTGCCCCCTCGCTGTCCAAAGCGCGTAAAGAACTGAAAGCGCTGGAAGAAGAATACGAGCTGTTCGTCGACCCTGACAAACGTATCGACGAAATAGGCGTGGGCATGCAGCAGCGTGTCGAAATCCTCAAAGCCCTGTATCGCAAGGCCGAGATCCTGATTCTGGACGAACCCACCGGGGTTCTGACCCCGGCCGAGGCCGATCAGCTGTTCCGCATCCTCGACCGGCTGCGGTCCGAGGGCAAGACGATCATCGTGATCACCCACAAGCTGCGTGAGATCATGGAAAACACCGACACCGTCTCGGTCATGCGGCGTGGTGAGATGACGGCCACAGTCAAAACCGCCGATACCAACCCGCAGGAACTGGCCGAGCTTATGGTTGGGCGCAAAGTGCTGTTGCAGGTGGATAAACTGCCCGCAAACCCCGGCCAGCCCGTGCTTGAGATTGAAAATCTGAGTGTCACCGATGGTGCGGGTGTCGAGCGGGTCAAAGGCATCGACCTGACCGTCCGCGCGGGCGAAATCGTGGGCATCGCTGGCGTCGCCGGTAATGGCCAGTCTGAACTGCTTGAGGTTCTGGGCGGGATGCGTCCGGGTCAAGGCACGATCCGCCTGAACGGCGCGCCCTTGGTGCTAAGCGGGGCGGGCTCGGATGGTCAAACCCGCCGTGCGCAAGGGATTGCGCATGTACCCGAGGACCGCCAGCGCGAAGGTCTGATCATGGACTTTCACGCGTGGGAGAACGTGGCCTTCGGCTATCACCGCGACCCGGCCTACAAGCGGGGGCTGTTCATGGACAACGCTGCCCTACGCGCTGATACAGAGGCCAAGATGGAAAAGTTCGACGTCCGCCCGCCCGATGGCTGGCTGGCGGCCAAGAACTTCTCGGGCGGAAACCAACAAAAAATTGTCGTCGCGCGCGAGATTGAGCGGAACCCCGATCTGTTGCTGGTTGGTCAGCCAACACGCGGCGTGGATATTGGTGCGATCGAGTTCATTCACAAACAGATCGTTGCTCTGCGCGATCAGGGCAAGGCGATCTTGCTGGTTTCGGTCGAGCTGGAAGAGATCTTCTCGCTGTCCGACCGGATTGCGGTGATGTTTGACGGACATATCATGGGCGAACGCCTGCCCCATGAGACGGATGAAAAAGAGCTGGGCCTGCTGATGGCCGGTGTTGCGGGAAAGGCCGCGTGAAGCATGGATAAAATGCCCAAATGGGCCGATGTCGTTCTGATTCCGCTGATCAGTCTGGTATTGGCCGCAATCCTCTCGGCGCTGGTGATCCTCGCCATAGGTGAAAACCCCATCGAGGCCGTGAACCTGATGGTCACCGGCGCGCTGGGGTCGACCTACGGCTGGGGCTATACGCTGTATTACGCGACCAACTTCATGTTCACAGGTCTGGCCGTAGCCGTGGCATTTCACGCGCGTCTGTTTAACATCGGCGGCGAAGGTCAGGCCATGCTGGGCGGTCTGGGCGTTGCCATGGTGTGCCTCTATATCGACTGGCCACACTGGAGCATTGCCCTGCTGGCCGCCTGTGTCGGATCGGCCCTGTTCGGTGCCATGTGGGCGGCAATCCCCGCCTACCTGCAAGCCAAGCGCGGCAGCCACATCGTAATCACCACGATCATGTTCAACTTCATCGCGGCAGCCTTCCTGAACTATATGCTGGTCAACGTGATGCGCCCGCAGGGCTCGCAAGACCCGGCAACCGCGCGTTTCCCCGAAACGGTGCATTTGCCAACCTTCCAATCCATGTTCTCAACCGCCGAGAATGCTCTGTTCCGGGGCGCGCCCGCGAATATCTCGTTCTTCGTGGCCTTGCTGGCCTGTGTCGCGGTCTGGGCGCTGATCTGGCGGACGCGGCTGGGTTATGAAATCCGCGCCTATGGCCATTCGGAAACCGGGGCCGTCTATGCCGGGATTTCCCCGGTGCGCATTACCATCATCGCCATGCTGATCTCGGGCGGATTGGCCGGAATGATGGCCATCAACAACGTCATGGGCGAGGCGGAACGTCTGGTCCTGAACTCGACCGAGGGCGCGGGCTTTATCGGCATCGCCGTGGCGCTGATGGGGCGGTCGCACCCGTTCGGGGTGTTCCTTGCAGCGATCCTGTTCGGGTTCCTCTATCAGGGCGGTGCAGAACTTGCGCTGTGGACCTCGATCCCGCGTGAGCTGATCGTGGTCATTCAGGCGCTTGTGATCCTGTTCACCGGAGCGTTGGACAACATGGTACGGATGCCGCTTGAAAAGCTGTTCCTGAGCCTGCGGAAAGGAGCGCAGTGATGGAAGCTTTCGTAACCCTCGTCCAAGTCCTCGACTCGACCATCCGACTTGCAACACCACTGCTGCTGGCCTGTCTGGCGGGGCTCTATTCCGAACGCGCTGGTATCTTTGATATCGGGCTTGAGGGCAAGATGCTTATGTCCGCCTTCTTCTCGGCCGCCGTGGCCGCTGTGACCGGCTCGGTCTGGCTGGGCCTTCTGGCAGGAATCGGGGCTTCACTGATCCTGTCGGCCCTTCATGGCGTTGCGTCGATCACGTTCCGGGGCAATCAGCTGATCTCGGGCGTCGCGATCAACTTCCTGGCCTCGGGGATGACCGTTCTGGTCGCACAAAGCTGGTTCCAGCAGGGCGGGCGAACTCCGTCCCTGTTCGGCGGCGGCCGGTTCGAGCCGATCAACTTCCCCTTTGCCGACGCCATAAGCGGCGTACCCATCGTTGGACCGATCTACTCCGGGCTTCTGTCGGGGCATTCCATCCTCGTCTATGTCGCCTTCCTGATGATACCGCTGACGTGGTGGATTCTTTACCGCACCCGCTTTGGCTTGCGCCTGCGGGCAGTGGGCGAAAACCCGGCTGCTGTAGATACCGCAGGTGTCTCGGTCGTGGGGCTGCGCTTTGCCGCCGTGGCGATTTGCGGCGTGCTGTGCGGGATCGCGGGTGCCTATCTGGCGACCGCCCTGCAAGCCGGGTTCGTCAAGGAAATGACCGCCGGACGGGGTTTCATCGCACTGGCCGCGCTGATCTTTGCCAAATGGCGGCCTTGGCATGCGATGGGTGCGTGTCTGCTGTTCGGTTTGCTTCAGGCTGTTGCGCTGCGATTCCAGAATATTGATCTGGGCGGTGTTGTCATCCCGGTACAGGTCATGGATGCCCTGCCCTATATCCTGACCGTGGTGATTCTCGCCGGGTTCGTTGGCAAAGCTGTTCCACCCCGCGCGGGTGGCGAGCCCTATGTGAAAGAGCGGTGATAAGTCCAGTTTCGGACAGATTTCAGTCCTGTTCGCTGCAGAGCGGCATGCACAGTTGATTTTGCATGCCGCAGACGCTCTAAAGAGGTATGCGAGTGTTTCCTGTGCCAGCCAATTCCGGACACATACCCACCCGGGTAAATTGCCCAATGGGTTCAAAGCCACGCCTCACGCAGAATTCAAAGCTCTTTCCGGAAACGGACCGCATATCATCACCTAACACACCTGTTAACAAGACCTAGTGCCCCATGCAGATCTACCTTCCTATCGCCGAAGTCTCTGTTAACGCTTTTCTGCTGCTGGGTTTGGGCGGTATGGTCGGTATCCTCTCCGGCATGTTTGGCGTCGGCGGCGGGTTCCTGATGACGCCGCTTCTGTTCTTTATCGGCATCCCTCCGGCCGTTGCTGTGGCAACCGAGGCGAACCAAATCGTCGCGTCTTCGTTTTCCGGTGTTCTGGCCCATTTCAGGCGTAAGACCGTCGACCTCAAGATGGGCACTGTCTTACTGACGGGAGGTCTAATGGGCGCGGCCCTTGGGGTGGTGGTATTCAACTACCTCAAAAGTCTTGGTCAGGTCGATCTGCTGGTTACCCTGTGCTATGTCGTCTTCCTCGGCGTGGTCGGCAGCCTGATGTTCATCGAAAGCCTAAATGCGCTGCGAAAGTCCAAAAAAGGTGGCGCTGCGCCTGCGAAACGACGACAGCGTGGCTGGGTGCATGCCATGCCCTTCAAAATGCGTTTCCGCACCTCGGGCCTTTATATCTCGGTCATCCCGCCGATTGTGGTCGGGCTGTGCGTTGGGGTTCTTTCAGCGATCATGGGGGTCGGAGGCGGCTTTATCATGGTGCCTGCTATGATCTATCTGCTGGGAATGCCCACCAAAGTTGTCGTCGGCACCTCGCTTTTTCAGATCATTTTCGTAACAGCGTTCACCACGATGCTGCACGCGACAACGAACTATACGGTCGATATCGTTCTGGCTGTTCTGCTGCTGGTCGGAGGCGTCATAGGCGCGCAGATCGGCACGGTGATCGGCGCGCGTATGCCGGCCGAGCAGCTGCGCGTTCTGCTGGCTGCGTTGGTTTTGGTCGTTTGCGGAAAGCTGGCGCTTGATTTGCTTTTAGAACCGTCCGAGCTGTATTCGCTGGGCGTGGAAGGGGGGCACTGATCATGCTGAAGCGCCTGATCCTTTTGCTTGCCCTGTGCGTGACGCCCGCGTTGGCCGAAGAAGAATCCGTTGTTCTTGGCCTTAGCCAGGATCGCGTGGCGATCACAGCCACGTTTGACGGGTCCGAGATTCTGATTTTCGGGGCCGTCAAACGCGAAACACCCATTCCGTCCGGTCCCCCGCTTGAGGTCATCGTCGCCGTTGCGGGGCCATCCAGCCCGGTGACCGTTCGCAGAAAAGAACGCAAGCTTGGCATTTGGGTCAATACCGACAGCGTTCTGGTCGACCTTGCGCCCAGTTTCTACGCCGTCGCAACAAGCGCGCCGCTGGATGACATTCTATCGGATACCGAAGACCTACGCTATCGTGTCTCGATTGAACGTGCGATCCGGTCTGTCGGTGCAGCGATGCACATTCGCGGGGCACAGGACTTCGCTGATGCCGTCGTGCGTATCCGCGAAGACGAAGGGCTGTATTCCATCCGCGAGGACACGGTTGCAGTGGACGAACAAACCTTATTTCGGACCTCAATCGACATGCCAGCGGACCTGACCGAAGGTGAGTACGCGGCGCGCATTTTCCTCACCCGTGGCGGCGCAGTCGTGTCGCAGTTTGAAACCATCATCGACGTGCGCAAAGTGGGGCTGGAACGGTTCCTTTATACAATGTCCCGCGAACAACCCGTCTGGTATGGGCTGATGTCTCTGGTCATCGCGATTGCCGCTGGCTGGGGCGCTTCTACCGCCTTCCGGCTACTACGCGAAACCTGAGTTACCCACGCCCAATGTAAGGCATCGTGGTCGCCATAACCGTCATGAACTGAACATTCGCATCAGGCGGCAAACTGGCCATGTGAAGCACCGAACGGGCAGCGTCACCAACGTCCATCGTGGGGTCCGGCAGCTGCCCCGCTGCGACGGCATTGTCTACCAAATCCTGCACCATCTGCGTCCGCGCGTTGCCGATATCGATCTGACCGCAGGCAACGCCAAATGCCCGCCCGTCCAAAGACAGGCTACGCGTCAACCCAGTGATCGCGTGTTTCGTTGCCGAGTAATGCACCGAATTTGGTCGCGGCACGTGGGCTGCAATCGATCCGTTATTGATGATCCGGCCGCCCTGAGGCGACTGGTGTCGCATGATCCGAAAGGCTTCGCGCGCGCATAGGAACATTCCGTTCAAGTTGACGTTTACACTTTGGTACCAGTCTTCCAACGCGATCTCATCAATGGTGCCGCCGGGGGCAAAGATACCCGCATTGTTGAACAGGACATCCAGCCTGTCCGCCCTATTGGAAAACGTCCGAAAGGCCCGAGATACCGCAACCGGATCCGTCACGTCGGCAGCCAGAACTATCGCCTTGGGGTGCTGTTGCGCAATTTCGTCCAGCTTATCGGCACTGCGGGCCAACAAACCTACGGTCCAACCCTCATTCAGAAACAGCTCGGCTGTGGCGCGCCCTATGCCAGAGCTTGCGCCGGTTACGACGATCGTCTTCATGTCTCTTCCGCCTCCAATGTCAGCGAGGCCGCCGGAACCGCCCTCAGATCATCCACGCGCAGAGGATAAGTCGGCTTGGCCAAACGGTTTCGCACCACCCAAATCAACCGTTCCTGCGCACGCGTGATGGCCACATAGGCCAGACGTTTCCAAAGGGGCTGCCCCGCTTCGGTTCGGCCCATCCGAGCAGCCGCGTAGATATCGGGTGCAAAGACCTGCACCGTGTCCCATTGCGAGCCCTGCGCCTTGTGGATGGTCACGGCCGCCCCATGCAGAAAGGTCGCGCCCATGCGGGCGGCATAGGGGATGAACGGCTCTTCCTCATCTGGCATTTCGATTTTCACGATCGAGGCCGCGCTGACCTGCGGGTCCTCGGCCCCCATGACGTGCAGGCGCGAAAAACCCGGCTTGCGACCCGGCCCCAGATAAACAACCTGCGCCCCTTTGATCAGCCCGCGCGCCTCAAGGTCCAGACGCTTCTTGCGATGCTTCAAGGGCAGTTCGATCCCATCACAGATCAGCGGCTCGCCTTCCAGCAATTCGGTGTCCGGGGCACCATGCACCTGCCGAAACGCCTGAATCAAACGGATACGTGTCGCATTGCGCCACACCAGAACCGGGCTGCGGGCCATCAGATCAACCTCGACCCGCTGCCCCCACACGACGCGGTCATCCTGCCGGGCCGTTTGTTCAACCAGACGCTCGAAATCTTCAAACCCCATGGCAGGGTCCGCCAGCGCATGGGCCAAATCCAGAATGGGGTTGTCTGCAGTCTGGCGGTGCACCCGGTGCAGGATCTGCTTACGCGGCTCGGGCAGACCATCAAAAACCATGCTACCCGATTGATTGACCGGAGCAAGCTGCGCCGGATCGCCAAACAGCAACAGCGTTGGGAAAATCTCCTGCAGGTCCTCGAACTGCCGGTCATCCAACATCGAAGCTTCGTCCACGAACCCTATATCCAAGGGTTCTTCCCGACGCTTCCAGCCAGTAATGAAATCCGAACCACGTAGCCCCGCCGCGGCCAATGCACCCGGAATGGACTTGTTGTTTTCATAAAACGCGGCGGCACGGTCCAGTGCCTCGTCCGTCAGCCCCTCGATCTCGGGGCGTTCGTCGTTTCCGGCCAGCCACTCGGCAATCCGCTCATATTCTGGGTCATAGACCGGGGTATAGAGGATGCGGTGGATCGTGGTCGCAGGAACCCCGCGCAACCGCAATACGCTGGCGGCCTTGTTGGTGGGGGCCAGAATTGCAAGGCTGCGTTTGTCCCGCGCCTTGCGGCTTTCAAAATCGCCCGAGACGATCTGAACGCCAGTTTCAGCCAGCGCCTTATAAAGCTCGGCCAACAGCAGCGTCTTGCCCGACCCAGCCTTGCCGATCACCGCCATCACACCGGATTTTCCGTTGCCCGGCAGTTTCAGCAAGGCATCGTCATCCAGATCAACGCCTGCCGACCTCAACATCTCTGCGATGTTGTCATAGGCGGCGGCCTGATCGTCCGAGAAGGTCACGAGGGGCGTAGACATGGCGCGACCCTACAAGGCCGCGCCAGCTATCACCAGATGCGGTTTCCGCTTTTCCGCAAGTTATGCCGACAGAGCAAACCGATGCTGCCGCGCGGTTCCGAAAGCGGTCTTGAACCAAAGACGCGACAGTTCACGCGGGATGCCGGCCCGTTCGGCCACACGGTTGCAATCGTCAGAAGAATAAGGCCCAGCCCTACCGAAATCTGATCACGCCCCGTTCCTTGCGACCCCAACACCACCGGAGACGACCCGATCAGCCGGTAAATCCTGATCATTCGTGCATCAAACACGCCGGCGATGTGGGTCAGGCCGAACCCTTCCATGATTTCGCCCCCGCTCAGCATGATAGCACCGGCGGTATGCGGGCTAGCGGTGCGCGACAGGCAAAACCGCGTTACCTCCCAGATCAGTGGGCTGTGGATCGGCTCACCTCCGGTCAAATGTCCGAAGACTTCGTTTACCATAACGCGCCCGGTTGTCGGCAACACACGCATCGAGCCGCCATGACTGCCGTCTTCTTCTTCCCAGATAACATAGAGCGGGTTCAGATCATCATACTGATCCCGCTCTTCCCCCCTTTCATTGACATATACGTCCCAACCCAGTCGGGTTTTGAACTGATCGGCTCGGTCGCGGAACATTCCGCCGGCGAGCTCCGGAAACTTGTTAAGTTCGTCGGCAAACAAATAGCGCAACATGACATTTCCCCTTGTCGTCCTGTGCAGGAACGAAGGGGGTACGAAGTCGTGGTTAATTTACCGTTCGAGGTGCGCGCGGCCGTTAAACGACTATTAATCCTCGGCTTAGCGCTGTTGCGATCGCATGGGTCGTGTTTTGTGCCCCAAGTTTGGCTCGGGCACTTTCGATATAGACCCTTAAGGTGTGTTCCGAGATCGACAACGAGTGCGCAACCTGTGCGCGGCTATAGCCCAACGCCAACAGGGTCATTGCATCCACCTAGCGAGGTGAAAGACTGCGCGGTACGTCCGGTTGACGAGCGCTTTCAAATTCCAGCGCTTTGCGATTGAAATAATGAGCAATCAAAATCAGCTCGCGCCCATGCGCATCAATAAATCTTTTCCAGCTGTTATCGTCGCAGGAATGGTTAACGGTGAACAAGGCAAACTGACCATTAGGACCTCGAATCGGGATAGAATAGCCCTGATTGCCCACCCCGTGTTCGAGCGCATCCTGAAGAAAACTCTTCGCCACCTTGCCCGACCAGTCCAAGGACTTCCAATCCACCGGGTGAAAGCGTTGGAAACAGCCCAGAATTACCGGATCAATACGGTGGTAATTCCGCTCGCGGTATCGTTCTGCCCAGGCGTCGGGATAGGTGGTATAACCGTACTGGTCACCTGCCCCGTCAACCCAATGATATATAGGATGTTCAACCTGTAGCCGGTCGCGCAACCTGACGGCAACATCGCTTAGTTCACCAAGCGTGCTGGTGTTTTCCAAGTCCTCCAGGACCTGAGCCATATCCGGTGTTGTTCCCATTCGCGGGCGTCCGAGCCTCATCCTTCAAGGACGCAATCTCGGCCGCTGCGATCAGCTTGGTGTCATCCAACTGCTCGGCAAGCGCGGTCAAACCGTTCTCAACGGCGAATGCGTTGAGATCCGACAAAACGTCCAGTATCCACTCATTTTTCGCCATCTAGAGTCGCTCCGAAACGGTTAACGAAGGGTTAACACAACCATAACATGTGCAGTGTTTTTGCGGCTATTCACTGGTTTCTACTCCCCAAAAATAGCGGGGTCGGGTTTTGCAAGTCGTTGAAAACGATCACCCGCGCCCAAAACGCAACGCACCCGCGAACCGAATTAACGATTCGCGGGCGCAATTTCTAGAGAAGCAGGCCTGTTACCCGCGTGCGTCCAGAACCTCTTCGAGGGTGCGCATTCCGGTGCGCGGTGCCTGAACCAGAACCGACATGTTGCCGGGCTTATGCTCGTTGCGCATCATTTTCATGTGGGCTTCGGGCAGCTCGTTCCACGCAAAGACTTCAGACATGCAGGGGTCCAGACGACGCTCGACCATCAGCTGGTTTGCCGCCGATGCCTGCTTCAGATGCGCAAAGTGCGAACCCTGAAGACGCTTCTGGTGCATCCACATATAACGCACGTCGAAGGTCAGGTTGTATCCGGTGGTGCCAGCACAGATCACGACCATGCCGCCCTTTTTCACCACGAAGGTCGAGACAGGGAAGGTGCTTTCGCCGGGGTGTTCGAACACCATGTCGACATTCACACCCTTGCCGGTGATGTCCCAGATGGCCTTGCCGAATTTGCGGGCCTCTTTGAACCACTCGGCATATTCCGGCGTGTTTACGGTAGGCAGCTGACCCCAGCAGTTGAAATCTTTGCGGTTCAGAACGCCCTTTGCGCCCAGACCCATCACGAAATCACGCTTGCTTTCATCCGAGATCACACCGATCGCATTTGCGCCCGCCGTATTGATCAACTGGATCGCATAAGACCCCAGACCACCCGAAGCGCCCCAAACCAAAACGTTCTGACCGGGTTTCAGGTCATGCGGCTCGTGACCGAAAAGCATCCGGTAGGCGGTGGCCAGTGTCAGCGTATAGCAGGCGCTTTCTTCCCAGGTCAGGTGCTTGGGGCGCGGCATCAACTGCTGCGCTTGGACATTGGTGAACTGGGCAAAAGACCCGTCCGGTGTCTCATAGCCCCAGATACGCTGGCTGTCGGAGTACATCGGATCGCCGCCATTGCAGGCTTCGTCGTCGCCGTCATCCTGATTGCAATGGATCACGACCTCATCACCCACTTTCCAGCGGCGCACTTTGTCGCCCACGGCCCAGACGATGCCCGAAGCATCCGAACCCGCGATATGGAACGGTTGACCGTGACCGTCAAACGGGCTGATCGGTTTGCCCAGCGACGCCCAAACGCCGTTATAATTCACACCAGCCGCCATCACCAGAACCAGCACCTCGTGGCTGTCCAGCTTGGGCACATCGACCACTTCCAGCTGCATGGCCGTGTCCGGCTCGCCATGGCGTTCCTTACGGATCGCCCACGCATACATTTTCTTAGGCACAAATCCCATCGGAGGGATTTCGCCCATCTCATAGAGGTCTTTTTCCGGCGCGTCGTAGGACGCGATACCGCTTTCGGTGTCCAGAGCCATGTTGGCCTCCTTTTATCTAACCCTTCGCCGCGATGCAGAATCGCCTGCGTTACCAGATGAGATATTTGGACCTGAGCAATATTGCAATAGAATTTGCATCTATTTTGTAATTTTATGACCCAGCGGGTGCAGAAATTTCTTTTGCTGGCGCAGCATCTCCAAACTCGATATCTTCTCGTGCAGAGGCCGCGTAGTAGTTCAACAGGTCAACCCGTTGACCAGATTGGGATATTTTTCCATCCACCTGCTTCAGGATCCGCCTCTGCACGAGTTGGTCCAGAGCCTGGGTAATCACAGTGTCATCTGGATCTGCCGAAGTTCCGTCGCGTCGCATGGAATCCGAAACAATACGTCGGACGTCATCTTCCAACAATTCACCACGTTCCTGGATCAGCTTGCAGATCGCCGGCAGAGGGACAAGCGGGATAGCATCTTTGATACGGCCCATCAGGGCACGCGCCAGATCCGTCATGACGTCCCGCTCATGCTCGGTACGAAACTCCTGCAAAGAGATCGGTTTCCCATACCGCACCGACGCTAGTCCGAACCGAGTGTATCGCCCGATCAGACGGCGACCGATCTGCTTGAGAATCCAACCCGTAATCACCCCAATACGGGCGCGAAAACGCCTTTCATTCCCCAGCGCAGCCTTTGTCAGGATCGTATCTTCAAGAACCCGGTCGTAATTCAGCGCGACAGGCACAAAGACCACATCTCGTCCATCCGGTTTGGTTCCATCCAGAATATACTTCAACAGACCCAGCTTAGGACGCCCCAGAGCACCACTTAGGCTTAATCCCCCTTCAGGGAACATAGCCTGCGTTACCCCTGCTTCGGTCGCGTGACGCACATAACAGGCTAGGACCTGTCGGTAGAGCTCGCTGCCCGATCTGCGACGGATAAAGTAAGCGCCCATGGCCCGGATCAAGCGGCTGAGCGGCCAGACACGTGCCCACTCGCCCACCGCATAGGACAATGCCGAGTGCTGCGCGGCCAGATACGTGACCAAAACGTAATCCATGTTGCTGCGATGGTTCATCACAAACACAACGGTTGCGTCGTGGTCGATGTTTTTTATCGCCTCCTCATCCTGATAGCTGAGGCGCACATCGTAGAACGCATTGCTCAGCATGCGGGCGACCCGAATTGCAAAACTGAAATACGCCACCGCCGAGAAAGATGGCACGATCTCACGCGCGTAACGGCGGGCGGTTTCGAAAGCCACCGCTTCGGGGACGCCGGTTTCATGTGCATGATCCTGAACCGCTTGTCCCACTTGGGGGTCGTAAATCAGGCGCTGGATCATGTCGTGCCGCTCGGCCAGCTTGAAAGGCTGAATCGGGCGCTGCAGCCGCGTATTCAGGCGCTTCACCGCACGTTCAAGGCGACGACGAAAGAACCATCGCACGGACGGAAACAGAAAATGCGAAGCAAATGTGACCGCGGCAAACACCAGGATCAGCAAAAACAGCCAAAGCGGAAGCTCCACGGTCTCAGTCATGCGCGCACCCTGACAGCAAACGTTGCGTCCTACAATCACAAGAACTGCATATGCCGCATCGCAGCGAATTGACATATCCCAAAAATTGCGCTTTAGAAGCCTTCAAAGTAATTTTATTGCCCACCAAGGACACGAGGCCCGCTATGACGCAGACGCAGAAAGATCGCCCCTGGCTCATCCGAACCTACGCCGGTCATTCCACCGCAAAGGCGTCGAACACATTGTATCGCGGCAATCTGGCAAAGGGTCAGACCGGGCTGTCAGTGGCCTTCGATTTGCCCACTCAAACTGGCTATGACAGCGACCATACGTTGGCACGGGGCGAGGTTGGGAAAGTCGGTGTTCCTATCAGTCACTTGGGCGACATGCGGGTTCTGTTCGACCAGATTCCCCTGGAGCAGATGAATACCTCGATGACCATCAACGCAACGGCACCATGGTTGCTGGCGCTGTATATCGCCGTGGCCGAGGAGCAGGGTGCTGATGTATCCAAGCTGCAAGGGACGGTTCAGAACGACCTGATCAAGGAATATCTGAGCCGCGGTACTTACGTGTGCCCGCCGAAACCGTCGCTGAAGATGATCGCGGATGTGGCCGAGTACTGCTATACCAACGTGCCAAAATGGAACCCGATGAACGTGTGTTCCTATCACTTACAAGAAGCTGGCGCGACACCCGAACAAGAACTGGCCTATGCATTGGCAACGGCCATTGCCGTTCTGGACGAGCTGCGCCCGCGCGTACCGGCCGAAGATTTCCCCGCGCTCTGCGGTCGGATTTCGTTTTTTGTGAACGCGGGCATCCGTTTTGTCACCGAGATGTGCAAGATGCGCGCCTTCGTGGATCTTTGGGACGAGATTCTGAAAGACCGTTACGGGGTCGAAGATCCCAAGTTCCGCCGCTTCCGCTACGGCGTGCAGGTGAACTCGCTCGGCTTGACCGAGCAACAACCAGAAAACAACGTCTATCGCATCCTGATCGAGATGTTGGCCGTGACTCTGTCGAAAAAGGCCCGCGCCCGCGCGGTTCAGTTGCCTGCCTGGAACGAGGCGCTGGGTCTGCCCCGCCCATGGGATCAGCAATGGTCGATGCGGATGCAGCAGATTCTGGCCTATGAGACCGATCTTCTGGAATACGGCGATCTGTTCGACGGCAACCCCGCTGTCGACGCTAAGGTCGAAGAACTGAAAGCAGGCGCGCGCGCCGAGTTGGCAAATCTGGATTCGATGGGTGGTGCTGTCGCTTCGATCGAATACATGAAGTCCCGTCTGGTGGACTCGAACGCCGAGCGCCTGAATCGCATCGAACGTAATGAAACCGTTGTCGTCGGCGTGAACAAGTGGACCGAAGGTGAACCCTCACCGCTGCAGACCGAGGACGGCGGCATCATGGTTGTCGATCCAGCGGTCGAGCAAGAGCAGATCAGCCGTCTCAACGAATGGCGCTCCGAGCGCGATGACGCGGCCGTTACCGCGGCGTTGGCGTCATTGCGCGAAGCGGCGCAGACAGGTGCGAACGTCATGGAGCCTTCGATCGGAGCTGCCAAGGCCGGTGTCACCACTGGCGAATGGGCCGAAGAAATGCGCAAGGTTTATGGCACCTATCGTGGGCCGACCGGTGTGTCCGGGTCGGTATCGAACAAAACCGAAGGTTTGGAAGACCTGCGCGCCGCTGTGGATGCGGTCAGCGACAAGCTTGGTCGTCGTCTGAAGTTTCTGGTCGGCAAGCCAGGGTTGGACGGCCATTCAAACGGCGCGGAACAGATCGCTTTCCGCGCCCGCGATTGCGGTATGGACATCAGCTATGAAGGCATCCGTCTGACACCCGAAGAAATTGTGACCGCGGCGATGGAAGATCAGGCTCATGTGATTGGCCTTTCAATCTTGTCGGGCAGCCATATTCCTCTGGTGCAGGATGTCATGGCGCGCCTGAATACCGCCGGCTTAGACGTTCCGGTAATTGTCGGCGGGATCATCCCCGAAGATGATGCGGAAAAGCTGAGGGCAATGGGCGTCGCGCAGATCTATACCCCCAAGAACTTTGAGCTGAACGCAATAATGGGGGATATTGTTACGCTGGTTGACCCTCAAAACATTGCCGCTCAATAACAGTCGCATTACCTGTTCTTTTTCAATATCTATTCCATGGTAAATTGGGATAGATATCGCCCGTTGTTGGATTTACGGCATTGCTTTGAAAACGCCGTAATAAAACTTGGGCTGGGAGAACACGAATGGCGATTAACCTTGAAAAAATGTCGCGCAAAGAGCTGATTGACCTGCGCGGGCAGTTAGATAAGGCATTAATAAAAGCAGAAAAACGCGAACGGCAAGAGGCTTTGAAAGCTGCAGAAAAAGCTGCGGCTGAATTCGGCTTTTCCTTGTCTGAATTGTCGGATGGCGGCATCGGATCGGGCAGTAAACCAAAAGCAAATGCCAAATATCGCAACCCATCTGAGCCAACTCAAACGTGGTCTGGACGCGGACGCAAACCGCAATGGGTTCATGACGCGCTCAATTCCGGAGCGGATATAGCCGATTTGGAAATCTGATAGGAATTAACTTTGACATGACAATTCATATTGGTGCCGAAAAAGGCGAAATTGCAGAAACGGTTCTTTTGCCCGGCGACCCATACCGGGCAAAATGGGCGGCCGAAACGTTTCTGGACGACGTAAAACAAGTCAACAATGTGCGCGGCATGTTGGGGTTCACCGGGACGTGGAAGGGCAACCGCGTAACCATTCAGGGCAGCGGGATGGGTATGCCATCGCTCTCGATCTACGTGAACGAGCTGATCCGCGATTATGGAGCCAAGACCCTGATCCGCATCGGTTCATGCGGCGGCATGCAGGATAAGGTCAATATCCGCGACGTGATCCTTGCCATGACATCGACCACGCTTAGCACGCCGTCCCGCGGGATCATGAAAGAGCTGAATTTTGCCCCGTGTGCGGATTGGGACCTGTTGCAAGCCGCCGCGACGGCTGCAGCCGCGAAGGGTACGCCGACCCATGTAGGGGGCATTTACTCGTCCGACGTTTTTTATGATGAGCGCCCCGACTTGAATGAACAGATGGTGCGTCATGGTATCTTGGGCGTCGAAATGGAAGCTGCCGAGTTGTATATTCTGGCCGCCCGCCATCAATGCAGGGCACTGGCCGTTCTCACCGTCTCGGACCACTTGCTGACCGGAGAGGCTCTGCCCTCTTCCGAGCGTGAAAGCAGCTTTGGCGATATGGTCGAGATCGCTCTGCACGCAGCCTTTCCCGCAGCATAGATTCAAGCAGGGCGAAACTGCCCTGCTTGTTTAGCGCTCTCTAAGACATATGTTCGGCCCGTCTTTACCCTCATGCTGGGCGCCGCAAAACGCGCAGACCCAGATGCCTTCCTTTCGATGTTGACGCCACCGGCAATCGCGGGACAGTGACGTCGTTCTGGACCGCCAATAAAGGTAGGCGAAAACACCGGCGGCAAGTAAAAGCAACAGAACAGGCATGGCTATCCATTGCCCATTCCGCCCATCGCATCAAGCCGCGTTCGCGTATTCAAAAAGCTCAGGTTCGCGCAGCTCTGCAGTTTCGGTGGGTTCAGGCATGTAGTAAGCCCACGCCTGTTCCAAAAGCGCCAGCGCCTCAGCTGCGTTCGATTTGTTTTCAGATTCCTGCACTTGCATCGGAGCGATCCCATTCCGGTTCCATCACTCCTCCCTGTGCGGAAAATAGGCTGTCAAGCTGCGGGGGTCACCTCATCTTTTTGCAGTCTCGCCATTCCTCATTTGCATGCAAGGCTGGCATATGGTTTTGCCAACCTTGCAGGTCATCTGATTTACGCGGTGACACAGGCATTCGCTTGGGCGGCCTGCGCTTCGCTAACCCCGTTGCCCGGAACAAACACCTCGGTGTGTTTGCCATCTTTACGGACAATCTGAGTGGTGAATTGGCCTTCAATCCCGGCTTGATTTGCGCAATCCACCTGTTTGAAAACAAGGTCCGCCCGGCTGCCACTTGACCCGCTGCAGGCGGACACAACCGCAAGCGCAACGAGGGGAAAAACCTTTGTCAGCATTCTAGTCATTGAGATACTCCGATATTTCAATACCCGCATGACACGAAAAACCCCGGGAGATTTCCATCCCAGGGTTTGTCATTTTTTGAAACTGTGATCAAACTGCCCGTTCGACCATCATCTTTTTGATTTCGGCAATCGCCTTGGCCGGGTTCAGGCCCTTGGGGCAAGTCTTGGCGCAGTTCATGATCGTGTGGCAACGATACAGTTTGAAGGGATCTTCTAACTCGTCCAGACGTTCACCCGTGGCTTCATCACGGCTGTCGATGATCCAGCGATAGGCGTGCAACAAAGCTGCGGGCCCAAGGTAGCGATCGCCATTCCACCAATAGCTGGGGCACGAGGTCGAGCAGCTTGCGCACATCACGCACTCATACAGACCATCCAGCTTTTTGCGATCTTCGATGGACTGCTTCCACTCTTTCGCGGGGCGGTTGGTCTTGGTTTCCAGCCATGGCATGATCGAGGCATGCTGAGCATAGAAATGCGTCAGGTCCGGTATCAGGTCCTTGACGACCGGCATATGCGGCAGCGGGTAAATCTTAACATCGCCCTTGATCTCATCCATACCATAGATACAGGCCAACGTGTTGATCCCGTCGATGTTCATCGCGCAGGATCCGCAAATGCCTTCGCGGCAGGACCGGCGGAAAGTCAGGGTTGGGTCAATCTCGTTCTTGATCTTGATCAGCGCGTCCAAAACCATTGGACCACAGTTGTCCATATCAACGAAATAGGTATCAACCCTAGGATTCTGACCATCATCCGGGTTCCAGCGATAGATCTGAAACTTGCGCACGTTGGTTGCGCCATCCGGCTTGGGCCAGGTTTTTCCGGTTGTGATCCGGGAATTCTTTGGCAGGGTGAGCTGTACCATTTCCGACCTCGCTAAATTCCTGCGTATTGATACACTCAGAACCGCTGAAAGCCAACCATTTAGCCTTGAAAACACCCAATAAAAATAGGCAAATTCGCCTATGCACCGGGATTTAGCAATCAGGCAAGACCCCGCAAATGATGAGCAGCATCCGGGACCCTAAATGCAAACCAAAGTCGCCAATTTCCCATACGGCACGAAGAACCCTTATCAGGATATGATGTATTCGGCTTGCAGCCCCGAATTCACTTTGTCCGCCCCACGCGAGGTTTCGTTTGCGCAATTCGCAAACCCCGATTTCAGAGCAGCACACAGGATTATTCATCTTCATTGGGATGACCGCCTGTTCCGTATCGTCGAATCCGATGACACAAGTCCGCTTTTTCAAGAAGTCAAACAAGGGCTAGAGCGCTACCGGGAAAACGGCGGGCGTCTGATTTGGACCATCCACAACCAGGCAGCGCATTCGCAGGCCGAGCTTACCGACAATTTTCGGCAGATTCGCCAGCAACTGACTCAGATGTCTGACCTGATTCATGTGCATACACTCCACGCGGCGCGTCACATGATCTCGGAATATGGTGCAGATTCAGAGAAGATTCGATTGATTCCCCATCCAAGTTACCTTGGCGTCTATGAGCCGACGGAGGTCACGCTTAACCGGTCAGCGCCCGCAAACCAACCGATCCGATTCCTGGCTTTTGGTGCAATGCGTGGAAATCGTGACCTGGACAAGCTGCATGAAGCCGCCCGCAAATTGACCAATCGCGGACATTCGTTCGAGCTATCGGTGGTCGGGAAAGTCTTTCGCTCGGGACGCAGGCTAATGCGTCAGAAAGTCCGCGCCTTCGGTGCGATTTTCTTGAGGCTGATTCCGCCTTCGGCTTCGGTCGTCAGCGGGTCCGCAATCACAGGACGATAGCTGAGCTCAACCTTATTACCCTCGACCCGGCTGACGGTGTGAACACGCCAGTTCTCATCATCGCGCTCGGCAAAATCCTCATGGGCATGGGCACCACGAGATTCCTTACGCGCTTCGGCTCCGACGATCGTTGCCAATGCGCTCGGCATCAGGTTGCCCAGTTCCAGCGTCTCCATCAGGTCGCTATTCCACACCAACGAGCGGTCGGTGACTTTCAGATCATCCATCTTAGCCGCAATGGCCGTCATCTTTTCGACGCCTTCGGCCATGGTCTTAGCGGTACGGAATACTGCCGCGTCAGCCTGCATGGTTTTCTGCATCTCAAGCCGCAGGTCGGCGGTCGGAATCGAACCATTGGCGTTGCGTGCCGTATCGAACCGGTCAAAAGCCTTATCGACCGACGCCTGATTCAGCACCGGATTCGCAGCCTCGGCATCTACAACCTTACCGGCCCGGATCGCGGCCGCGCGGCCAAAGACCACAAGGTCGATCAAAGAGTTCGAGCCCAAGCGGTTTGCCCCATGAACTGAGGCACAACCGGCCTCGCCCACAGCCATCAGGCCGGGAACCACGGCGGTTGGATTATCGGCGGTGGGGTTCAGAACCTCGCCCCAATAGTTTGTGGGGATACCGCCCATGTTGTAGTGAACCGTCGGCAGAACCGGGATCGGTTCCTTGGTGACATCCACGCCCGCAAAGACGCGCGCAGATTCTGAAATGCCCGGCAAACGCTCGGCCAGCGCCTCGGCAGGCAGGTGGCTGAGGTTCAGGTGGATATGGTCGCCATTGTCACCGTGGCCACGGCCTTCGCGGATTTCCATCGTCATCGAACGGCTTACATAGTCACGGGGCGCCAGGTCTTTGTACTGGGGCGCATAGCGCTCCATAAACCGCTCGCCTTCCGAGTTGGTCAGGTATCCGCCCTCTCCTCGCGCGCCTTCGGTGATCAAGCAGCCCGAACCGTAGATGCCGGTGGGGTGGAACTGCACGAACTCCATATCCTGCAAGGCCAGGCCTGCACGGGCCACCATGCCGCCGCCGTCGCCGGTGCAGGTATGGGCCGAGGTTGCGCTGAAATAGGCGCGACCGTAACCGCCGGTCGCCAGCACAACCATCTTGGCATTGAAAACATGCATCGTGCCGTCGTCCAGCTTCCAGCAGACGACGCCCTGACACTGCCCATCGTCGGACATGATCAGGTCGATGGCGAAGTATTCGATGTAGAACTCGGCGTTGTTCTTCAGCGATTGCCCGTACAGAGTATGCAGGATCGCGTGGCCGGTCCGGTCAGCAGCCGCACAGGTGCGCTGCACTGCAGGGCCTTCGCCAAATTCGGTGGTGTGGCCACCGAACGGGCGCTGATAGATCTTACCTTCCTCGGTCCGGCTGAAAGGCACACCGTAGTGCTCCAGCTCGTACACGGCCTTGGGCGCCTCACGCGCGAGGTATTCCATTGCGTCAGTATCGCCCAGCCAGTCCGAGCCTTTGACGGTGTCGTACATGTGCCACTGCCAGTGGTCCGGACCCATATTCGACAGTGACGCGGCAATGCCGCCCTGCGCCGCCACTGTATGCGAGCGGGTCGGAAAAACCTTGGTTACACAGGCGGTGCGCAACCCTTGTTCGGCCATGCCCAGGGTGGCCCGCAGACCCGCCCCACCGGCGCCGACAACGACCACGTCATATTCGTGCGTTTCGTATTCGTATGCAGCCATTTCTTTCAGCTCCGGGAATTAGAGGGCAATGCGGGCGATGGCGAATAGGCCCGCCGCAGCCGCGCCGTAGGACAAGCAGGTGGTCAGGATGATCAGGACCTTCTCGGTCGTGCCGTGGGTATAATCCTCAAGCATCACCTGCGCCCCTTCGGCGAAGTGTTTCATGCCGATCACAAGCGTCAGTGCCGCAACAATTGCCGGGAACGGGCGCGAATAGTAGTCCAGCACCACATCATAAGGCTGCCCCAGCATGGGACCAAAGGTGAAGATGAACAGCGGAACAAGGATCAGCAATGCCACCGAGCTGACCTTCATCCGCCAGAAATGAGCTGTGCCTGCCTTGGCCGATCCAAGGCCACTGGCGCGTTTGCGGTCTGTCAGATAACGCATGTCTGGCCTCCTTTACGCAACGATGATCAGGGTCAGCAGGGTCAGGACAACCGACCCGATGACAACCGCCCAACCCAGCTTCTCCGCGACCGGCAACTCCAGCCCCTTCGCGTTGTCCCAGATCAGGTGCCGAACACCTGCCAGCGTGTGGTACCACAACCCCCACAGGGACAGAGCCATCACAAGATCACCCAAAACCGATGTCAGCCACCAATTCGCACGCTCGTATGCTTCGGGCGAGGATGCGGCGGCCAGAAACCACCATACGATCAGCAAGGCCGCCACGATCATCGCGTTCCCGGTGATACGGGTCAGAATAGAGGTGACCGAGGTCAACTGCGGGCGATAGATCGACAGATGCGGCGATAACGGGCGATTGCCCCGGTTAACATCGGCCATGGCGGCTCCTTTTCGGTTGGCTACCGAACGTTTTACTGTTTTTTGCGACTCTGTCACGTGCTGCAGATGCAAAAAAGCCTAATATTGGAGCAAAATGACGCATATTTGAGAATTGTGATCACACAAAATAATGACGTGATCACAAATGAATTCAAGTCCATCGAGTGTTAGCGCCGCGACTTCCGAATCTGCATTCACTCAGTCCAGACCTGCGGTTTGCTGCGTCACTTCCCGCAACAATTTCTTGCGAATACGTTCGGGGTAATCTTCAAACCCCGCAGCCGAGACCACAAAGGCCCCTTCGCCCACGATCACGTTTTCAAAGAAGTAGGCGGTCAGCTCTGGTTCGCTTTCTTCGATCGCAATCGCGTTCACTGTTACACCTTGGCTACGCAAAACTTCATGTATCTCGCTAGGCTCAACCCCTTCGTTAGAGGTTCCATCGCCCGAGATATCGATAAGATGCCTTTTGCAGGTGGCGACTTCGTCAAAACTCGACAGCGTCATTTCCAGGGCCTCGCCTATTGCGGTCGAGAAATTACGCCAGACGCGCGGGTCAGCAGCCACCTGATCTGCAAACAGATCCAGCGTTTCGAAACTGTCGATATTGGTCCAGGGGATTGTGATCTTCTGCCGCGAGGCGCCTGTCCATTGCACAAGCATCAAGCGGGCCTGACCACGCACCAGTGCTTCAGACACGATGGGATCGCGCAAACCTGCAGCCAACCCGTCCATCTGAATACGGTATTCCGAGGAATCAACCGATCCAGAGACATCCACTGCCAACGCCAGCGCAAGATCGCAGGCCATGGCGGGTGAAGCCAGGCAAAAACTCAAAGCTATGGATCGGAACGCGCGCATGACCGCAGCCTAGCACGAATGACGCGGGCTGCGATCACATGAATGTGGGTAGGTATCAAACAGGCATCAATGCCCAGTAGTCCAGATCAAGCAACACGTTGGGCATATAGCGCCCGTCTTCGTTTTTCAGCAGGAAGGGTTCGCCGCACTTTGTTGCGACCAAGCGTAGACGGATCGCCCCCACGCCGGGCACGCCGGTTTCGGCCTTGTCCAGAACCTCGGACCACGACTTGATCGTATCACCCGCAAAACACGGGTTGGCGTGCGCGCCGCCATTCAGGCCCACCACCATCTGCGCATTGGCCAGACCATTGAAAGACAATGCCCGCGCCATCGAGATCACGTGACCGCCATAAATCAGGCGTCCCTCCGGGCGGAAGGTCAGGTCGAAATGCACTTTGGCGGTGTTCTGCCAAAGGCGGGTGGCCAGCATATGCTCGGCCTCTTCTATTGTGACACCGTCCACGTGGTCGATCTTTTCGCCGATCTCATAATCGCCCCAGCGATGCGCCTCACCGGCTTGGGCAAAATCGTAGTTCGAGAAATTCAAACCCTGCGGAATGACCAGATCGCTTGGCTCCAACGCCTTTTTCAACTCGGGCACCACTGCGTCGGGTGCGGGGGCGGACAGGTCTGATTTGCGGACCATCACCCAGCGGACATATTCCATGACCGCCTCATCGCGCTGATTCAGGCCACGGGTGCGCACATAAACCACCCCGGTTTTGCCGTTCGAGTTCTGCTTGACCCCAATCACCTCGGATTCTGACCGCAGCGTGTCACCAGCATAGACCGGTTTCAGCCAGCGCCCCTCGGCATAGCCCAGATTGGCAACTGCATTCAGAGAGACATCCGGCACTGTCTTGCCGAACACCACATGAAACGCCGCCAGATCGTCCAACGGGCTTTGTGGCAAGCCGGATGCCCGGGCGAACTCGTCCGAGGAATAGAGCGCATGACGCGCAGGATAGAGCGCGTGATACAGCGCCCGCTCACCATCGGTAACGGTGCGCGGCACCGCGTGTTGCAGCACCTGCCCGACGGAATAGTCCTCGAAAAAGCGGCCCGGATTGGTCTTTGCCATTATTGCTGTCCCAGTTTCATATCGGGTGAATAGTCGGCCGCGACCTCTTTGGTCACAGCCTGCGCACAGCGCATCACGTTATTGGCGGCGTCAAAGGCATAAGACGGGTCGCCATACAGCTCCCACCCTTTGGCCAGAGCGTCGGACACTTTGTGGCAAAAGGCCGAGGTGTCCTCTTCCGTCAGCAGACGATAGAGTTTTGCCATTTTATTCCCCTCACGATCCGAACGGAGACGGGCCGACCAGCCCGTGAATATAGCCGATGACACCCAGCAGAACGATCGAGGCCACAAAGAACATCGCGTCTTTGCCGTAGGTTCCGGGTTCACCGGGTGTCCAGTCAGGCTCGGACTTGTTGATCACGATCACTTCGACCACGGCCCAGGCCAGCAATCCGCCGAACAGGATGATCGAGGCCAGATCGCCATTCACCAGCAGATGCGCAAAGGCCCACAGCTTGAACCCGCCCAGCATCGGATGGCGCAGCTTGTTCAGCAGGCGGCCTTTCTTGGGTGCGGGGCTCATCAGGAAGATGGCGATCAGCACCAGCAGGTTGTTGACGTGGATCAGGAATGTGGGCGGCGCCCAGACATAGATGAAATCGGTCATGCGATAACCGAAGACCATCAGCAAAATCGCCGCCACCAGCGCCAGTGCCATCGCACCTTTGCCGCCATCGCCCATGCCCGCCCGCCGTGCGGGCGCGACGCGTTTGAACAGATGTGCGGCCCACCAAAGCGCCACACCAAGGATCAGAAGAACAAAGCCCATGCTGGCTTACCCCGCTTGCAAAGCTGAAATCGCCTCTGCTTTTGCCAGAATTTCGCGGGCGGTTGCAACGTGCAGGTTCTCAACAATTTTGCCATCCACGACAGCGACGCCCTGCCCCTGCGCTTCGACCTCTTCAAAGGCCGTGATCTGACGTTGGGCCAGATCTATTTCCGCATCCGAGGGCGCATAGGCCGCGTTGGTGATTTCGACCTGAGCCGGGTGTATCAGCGTCTTGCCGTCAAAGCCCATATCGCGGCCCTGCGTACATTCTGCGGCTAGCCCCTCGTCATCCTTGAAGGCGTTATAAACGCCGTCCACGATGATCAGGCCCTCGGCCTTGGCGGCCAGCAGACACAGGCCCAGCGAGGTCATCAGCGGCAGGCGATCGGGACGGAAACGGGTCTGCAATTCCTTGGCCAGGTCATTGGTGCCCATCACAAAGCCTGCCATCAGCGGATGCGCCGCGATTTCGGCGGCGTTCAACATTCCGCGCGGTGTCTCCATCATCGCCCAGGTCGGCATATCTCCTGTGATCGCCGCCAGAGCGTCTACATCAGCGGCCGAGTTCACCTTAGGCAACAGAACCACATCGGCATCCATGTCCGGCACGGCCTCGGCATCAGCACGGCCCCATTCGGTGTCCAGCCCGTTGATGCGCACGATCTTGACCCGCGCACCGTATCCGCCAGCAGCCAGAGCGGCCTTGAGCGTTTCACGCGCGTTCTCTTTTTCATCCGCTGCGACGGCATCTTCCAGATCAAAGATGATCGCGTCGACCGGCAAGGTGCGCGCCTTGTCCAGCGCCCGATCTTTCGAGCCGGGGATATACAGAACAGAACGATAGGGGCGCTGACGGGGGTCCATTGGCCTCTCCCTTAAGAAATAAAGTTGCGCGGAATGGGGCATTTTTTGCCGGAAAGTTCAAGAGCAAAATCGCCGCATTGCAGCATAAGCGACGCAACGTGCGTTGGCTTAACCGGATTTCGGTGCCTCGCCTGCACCCTTTGGGGCAGATGGAGTCGAAAGGGTGCACGGATGAAAAAGACGCTGTTCAAGATGACGATGGGGCTGGGCATCATGGTGCTGGCCGCCCAGCAGGTACAGGCCCGGAACTGCGCCCCGCGCGAAGACGTGGTCAAGCGGTTGACCGAAACCTATGGCGAGACCCGTCAGGGCATCGGCATCGCGCGCCGAGGCGCGGTGATGGAGGTCTATGCCTCGGACACAAGCGGTAGTTGGACGATCACGGTGACGATGCCAGACGGAATGACCTGTCTGATCGCGTCCGGTCAGTCTTATGAGGACATGGCCGAGGCGCTGCCGCCCAACGTCTAGGTCAGCGCATCCCAGATCAGTTTGCTGCCGGTCAGGGTCAGCAGGACATAAGCGATGCCAAAGAACAGGCGCTCTGACAGCATGAAATGCGCCCGGACGCCCAACCACGCGCCAAGAATGGCGAAAGGGGTCAGTAGTAGATCCGCCAGCGCCGTGTGCCATGTGAACAGGCCCAAATAGGCGAAGGGCACGAATTTCGCTGCGTTGATGACCCAGAAAACCAGCACGGTGCTGGCCTGAAACTCGGTCTTCGTCAGGCGTTGCGACAGCAGGTATACGGCTGCGGGCGGGCCGCCGGCGTGGCTGACAAAGCTGGTGAACCCGGCCACCAGCCCCGCAAACAGCCCGGCCGAGGGTGGCAGCCGGTTGGCAAAGCCGCGAATCCAGCCCTTGCTTTGCGCCACATGCCAGACCACGAACCCGACCGAGATCCCCCCGATCAGCAGACGCAGCAAATCGTCATCTGTCACGCGATACAGCCACGCGCCCAGAGCGATACCAGGCACAGCGCCAAGGATCAGCAGGCGCGAATCCGGCCAGCTCCAGCGTTTCCAATAGGGTTTCAGCGTGGCGACGTCGATCACCATCAGGATCGGCAGCATCAGCGCCAGCGCCTGTCCCGGCGTCAGGATCAGCGCCAGAATCGACGAAGACGCGAAGGCCACGCCCGACCCGAACCCGCCCTTGGAAATGCCGGCGAAGATCACGGCCGGGATCGCCACGGCAAAAAACATCAGGTCCAGTTCGAACATTTAGTCTTCCGAATACTTCAGGAATCGCGCCCCTCGGACGGCACAAATACGGTATGCGGTTGTATGCCACGCAGCACAACCCTTGCACAAATCCGTTTTACCGACTAGCACGACCGCGATTTCTAACCGCATCGGAGATTTTCCACATGGCCAGACCCAAGATCGCGCTGATCGGCGCAGGTCAGATCGGCGGCACGCTCGCCCACCTCGCTGCAATGAAAGAACTGGGTGACGTCGTCCTGTTCGACATCGCCGAAGGCACCCCCGAAGGCAAGGCGCTGGACATCGCAGAATCCGGCCCCTCCGAAGGGTTCGACGCCAAGCTGAAGGGCACCCAGTCCTACGAAGACATCGCAGGCGCGGACGTCTGCATCGTCACCGCCGGTGTGCCCCGCAAACCGGGCATGAGCCGCGACGACCTGCTGGGCATCAACCTGAAGGTCATGAAATCCGTGGGTGAAGGCATCGCTGCCAATGCTCCGGATGCGTTCGTCATCTGCATCACCAACCCGCTGGACGCAATGGTCTGGGCGCTGCGCGAATTCTCGGGCCTGCCCCATAACAAGGTATGCGGCATGGCCGGCGTTCTGGACTCGGGCCGTTTTGCCCATTTCCTGTCGGAAGAGTTCAACGTCTCGATGCGCGACGTCACCGCGTTCGTTCTGGGTGGCCACGGCGACACCATGGTGCCGTCGGTGCGTTACTCGACCGTTGCCGGTATCCCGCTGCCCGATCTGGTTGAAATGGGCTGGACCACACAGGAGAAACTGGACGCCATCGTTCAGCGCACCCGTGACGGCGGTGCCGAAATCGTTGGACTGCTGAAAACCGGCTCGGCCTTCTATGCTCCGGCCACCTCGGCGATCGAAATGGCCGAAGCCTATCTGAAAGACCAGAAGCGCGTTCTGCCCTGTGCCGCCTATTGCAATGGCGAGCTGGGCGTAGATGGCATGTATGTCGGCGTCCCCACCGTGATCGGCGCAGGCGGCATCGAGCGTGTTGTCGACATCAAGCTCAACGAAGAAGAGCAAGCCGGTTTCGACAACTCGGTCAACGCCGTGAAGGGCCTGATCGAAGCGTGCAAGGGTATCGACAGCTCTCTGGCCTGATCCTTCCACAGCACAAAATTCAAAAAAACCGGTCCTCTTTGGGCCGGTTTTCTTTTGCAATCAAGGCTGATGTTAGACGTGTCGCCAATGTTGGCGCAAACGTCGCAAATCCTTTATTTGTTGGCACCAATGGCCATGCGCATCCAGATATCGAATCAACATACACCGCCCACAAAATTTGTGATCACACCAGAAAATACTGTGATCACAAATGCTGAAAATCTTTGCTAAAAACTGCGTCGGCGGCAAAAAAACCTTTAAACTTGTCCCCTAGACACCCCTATAACGATCTAATCGTAGTCAGACGGGACAATTTCGATGAATATTCACGAATACCAAGCCAAGGCTCTTCTTCGCAGCTATGGCGCTCCGGTCTCCGAAGGTCGCGCGGTTCTGCGCGCCGAGGAAGCCAAAACCGCAGCCGGTGAACTGGATGGCCCCCTTTGGGTTGTCAAAGCCCAAATCCACGCAGGTGGCCGCGGCAAGGGCTCGTTCAAAGAGGCCGACGCCGGTGAAAAGGGCGGTGTCCGTCTGACCAAATCGGTCGAAGAGGCCGCCGAAGAAGCCAAAAAGATGCTGGGCCGCACGCTGGTTACACATCAGACCGGCCCCGCGGGCAAGCAGGTCAACCGCATTTATATCGAGGCCGGGTCCGGCATCGAGCGTGAGTTGTATCTGGCGCTGCTGGTGGATCGCCAGACCAGCCGCATTTCCTTTGTCTGCTCGACCGAAGGCGGCATGGACATCGAAGAAGTCGCCGAGTCCACGCCCGAGAAAATCCTGTCCTTCTCGGTGGACCCTGTGTCCGGCTATCAGGCCTATCACGGTCGTCGCATCGCCTTCTCGCTGGGTTTGCAAGGCGCGCAGGTCAAGCAATGCGTCAAGCTGATGGGTCAGCTGTACCAGGCCTTCGTCGAGAAGGACATGGAGATGCTGGAGATCAACCCGCTGATCGTGGCCGAAGGCGGCGACCTCAAGGTGCTGGACGCCAAGCTGGGCTTTGACGGCAACGCAGTTTACCGCCACCCCGACATCGCTGAACTGCGCGACGAGACCGAGGAAGACCCCAAAGAACTCGAAGCCTCGAAATACGACCTGAACTACATCGCGCTGGATGGTGAGATTGGGTGCATGGTGAACGGTGCCGGTCTGGCGATGGCGACCATGGACATCATAAAACTGTATGGTGCCGAGCCTGCCAACTTCCTCGATGTAGGTGGCGGAGCCACCAAAGAGAAAGTGACCGAGGCGTTCAAGATCATCACCTCGGACCCGAACGTCAAAGGCATTCTGGTCAACATCTTCGGCGGCATCATGCGCTGTGATGTGATTGCCGAAGGCGTAGTCGCCGCGGTGAAAGAGGTCGGCCTCAAGGTCCCCCTGGTCGTGCGTCTGGAAGGCACGAACGTTGAGAAGGGCAAAGAGATCATCAACACCTCTGGCCTGGACGTAATCGCAGCGGACAACCTGAAAGACGGTGCCGAGAAGATCGTGAAGGCCGTCAAAGGCTGATGTCATCCCGTTGGATGGGCTTCGGCCCATCTTTCCCAAGATTTCGGTGGGCTGAGGCCCGCCCTACAAAGGAGAACGCCAGATGGCAGTCCTCATCGACGAAAATACCAAAGTGATCTGTCAGGGCTTTACCGGCTCGCAGGGCACATTCCACTCTGAACAGGCCATTGCTTATGGCACCAAGATGGTCGGCGGCGTGACCCCCGGCAAAGGCGGGATGACCCATCTTGACCTGCCCGTGTTCAACTCGGTCCACGAGGCCAAGCATGAGACCGAAGCCAATGCCTCGGTGATCTATGTGCCACCGCCCTTCGCAGCTGACTCGATCCTCGAAGCGATTGACGCCGAGATGGAAGTGATCGTCTGCATCACCGAAGGCATCCCGGTTCTGGACATGATGAAGGTAAAGCGCGCGCTGGAAGGCTCCAAATCGCGCCTGATCGGCCCGAACTGCCCCGGTGTCATCACGCCGGATGCCTGCAAGATCGGCATCATGCCCGGCCACATCCACAAGCGCGGCTCGGTCGGCGTTGTGTCTCGTTCCGGTACCCTCACTTATGAGGCTGTCAAACAGACCACTGACGTGGGTCTGGGCCAGTCAACCTGCGTCGGCATCGGCGGCGACCCGATCAAAGGCACCGAACATATCGACGTGCTGGAATGGTTCCTGGCCGATGACGAGACCCACTCGATCATCATGATCGGTGAGATCGGTGGTTCAGCCGAAGAGGAAGCCGCACAGTTCCTGGCGGATGAAGCCAAGAAGGGCCGCAAAAAGCCGGTTGCTGGCTTCATTGCAGGCCGCACAGCCCCTCCGGGCCGCCGCATGGGCCACGCAGGCGCGATCGTCGCCGGTGGCAAAGGCGGTGCCGAGGATAAGATCGAAGCCATGCGCTCGGCCGGTATCGTCGTGGCAGAAAGCCCGGCAACGCTGGGTGAGGCCGTGCTGGAAGCGATTGGGTAAAATGGAACAGGCGCTGATCTCAGAACTGAGGGCAGCGCCCGCCCAAGGGGTGGGCAAGAAGCACCCGCCCTTTGGGGCGGGTTGGGCGATGCCCGGCGGTGCCCACCGTGCGGGTCTCTTAATTTTGCTCTCCTTTCTAGGAACATCTGTTGCATCCCAAAACTCTGGTATTGTTCCAATGGATCAATTCGTTGTTCGAGCTATTACAGGCCTCGATGGTGCCGAAACAGATTTACTAGAGAACGACAAGATCGCTTTCACCTATCTGAACATTCGAGTTGACGACGCCGAAATGCGTGCAGCGGCCGAATTATGGTGTTCACAGTTTGACGGAAAAGCGCGTTTGGTTTCAGACGTGCAAGTGGGACGTTACTACTGGTTGCTCGAACGTCGTCAAACTACGTTTGATTGCACCGGTGTAAACTAAAGAGGAGGAAGAGTTTAAATCGCCATGACCTTCTCCGATGCCATCCGCACCTGTTTCTCCAAGTTCTTCACGTTCTCTGGTCGCGCCTCGCGGCCTGAATACTGGTTCTTTTTCCTGTTCATCGTGATCTGGAGCCTCATCGCAGGTTTCATCGACCTTCAGTTTTTCACGCAAGTCGCCACGACCGAGACCGAAACGACGAAATCCGTCGCTGCCACATCGAGTCAACCGGTGCAGAGCATTGTCAGCCTAATCGTCTTCTTCCCGCATCTCGCGGTCGCATGGCGGCGAATGCATGATACCGGACGCAGCGGGCTTTATGCTCTGTTTCCGCTGCTCCTGATGGCCGGGGCCGTTGCGGTGCTGGTGTTCGGTATCGGCATGGCGTCCAGCTTCCAGCATGGCGGCAACCTGGATGTCCTGTTCACCCGCGCGACTTTACTGATTGTTATACCCACCCTTCTAATCCTGATGATCTCGCCGCTTCTGGTGCTGTGGTGGCTGACCCGCCCCAGCCAGCCAGGCACCAACAAATACGGTCCCAACCCATATGAGGTAACCCAATGACCGAGCACTCGCCCAACTCCGCCTTTCATGCCTCAAGCTTCATGCAGGGGCACAACGCCGAATACCTGGAGCAGCTTTACGCTCAATACACGCGCGACCCGAACGCGGTTGATGCGGCCTGGGCCGAGTTCTTTCGCGCCATGGGCGATGCCTCGCCGGATGTGCAGCGCGAGGCCGAGGGGCCATCCTGGGCGCGCACCGACTGGCCGCCGATGCCGGCGGATGACCTGACCGGGGCGCTCACGGGCGAGTGGGCCGAGATTGACGCCAAGGCGGCGGGCAACAAGATCAAAGATAAGGCGGCGGCCAAGGGCGTTGAGGTCAGCGAAGACCAGATCAAGCGCGCGGTGCTGGACAGCCTGCGGGCCTTGATGCTGATCCGGGCCTATCGGATTCGGGGCCATCTGGCCGCCGATCTCGACCCGCTGGGGATGCGCGCCGCAACAAACCACCCCGAGCTGGATCCAAAGACCTATGGCTTTACCGAGGCCGACATGGACCGGCCGATCTTTATCGACAACGTGCTGGGCCTGCAGATGGCCTCGATGCGGCAGATCGTTGATATCGTGAAACGCACATATTGCGGCACCTTTGCGCTGCAATACATGCATATCTCAGATCCAGAACAGGCTGCTTGGCTGAAGGAACGGATCGAAGGCTACGGCAAGGAAATTGCTTTCACCAAGGAAGGACGCAAAGCCATCCTGAACAAGATGGTCGAAGCTGAGGGCTTCGAGAAATTCCTTCACGTCAAATACATGGGCACCAAGCGGTTCGGCCTGGACGGCGGTGAGGCTCTGATCCCCGCGATGGAACAGATCATCAAGCGCGGCGGCGCGCTGGGTGTGCGTGACATTGTTATCGGGATGCCGCACCGAGGCCGTCTTAACATTCTGGCCAACGTGATGCGCAAACCCTATCGCGCGATCTTCAACGAATTCCAGGGCGGCAGCTTCAAGCCCGAGGATGTGGATGGCTCAGGCGATGTAAAATACCACCTCGGCGCCTCGAGCGACCGCGAGTTTGATGGCAACAGCGTTCACCTGTCGCTGACGGCCAACCCCTCGCACCTTGAGGCGGTGAACCCCGTCGTTCTGGGCAAGGTCCGCGCCAAACAGGATCAGTTGAAAGACAACGAGCGTACCGCTGTGATGGGCATCCTGCTGCATGGCGACGCGGCCTTTGCTGGTCAGGGTGTCGTGGCCGAAGGGTTTGGCCTGTCGGGTCTGCGCGGTCACAAAACCGGCGGCACCATGCATATCGTAGTGAACAACCAGATCGGGTTCACCACTGCGCCGCATTTCAGCCGCTCCAGCCCCTACCCCACCGATATCGCGCTGATGGTTGAGGCACCGATCTTCCACGTGAACGGTGACGACCCTGAGGCCGTGGTTCATGCCGCCAAGGTCGCGACCGAGTTCCGCCAGAAGTTCCACAAGGATGTGGTCATCGACATCTTCTGCTACCGCCGGTTTGGTCACAACGAGGGCGACGAGCCCATGTTCACCAACCCGATCATGTACAAGAAGATCAAGACACATAAGACGACCCTGTCGCTGTATACCGAGCGTCTGGTCAAAGACGGCCTGATCCCCGAAGGCGAGATCGAGGATATGAAAGCCGCCTTCCAGGCGCAGCTGAATGACGAGTTCGAAGCCGGGAAAGACTATAAGCCCAACAAGGCCGACTGGTTGGATGGGCGCTGGTCACATCTGGACAAGAATAAAGACGAATATGTCAGGGGCGATACCGCGATCACGCCAGAAACTATGGCCGAGGTCGGCACAGCCCTGACCCATGTTCCTGCGGATATTGCTTTGCACAAAACAGTGGGCCGTCTTTTGGACCACAAAAAGCAGATGTTCGACAATGGCAAAGGCTTTGACTGGGCTACGGGTGAGGCGCTGGCCTTTGGGTCGCTTTTGACCGAAGGCTATCCGGTGCGTCTGTCTGGCCAAGACGCGACACGCGGGACGTTCAGCCAACGCCATTCTGGCTTTGTCCATCAGGAAACAGAAGAGCGGTACTATCCGCTGAACAACATCCGGGCTGGTCAATCACAGTACGAGGTGATCGACTCGATGCTGTCGGAATACGCGGTGCTTGGGTTCGAATATGGCTATTCGCTGGCCGAACCCAACGCGCTGACCCTGTGGGAAGCGCAGTTTGGCGACTTTGCCAACGGCGCGCAGATCATGTTCGACCAGTTCATCAGCTCGGGCGAAAGCAAATGGCTGCGCATGTCTGGTCTGGTCACGCTGCTGCCGCACGGGTTCGAAGGGCAAGGCCCCGAACACTCGTCAGCGCGTCTGGAACGGTTCCTGCAGATGTGCGGTCAGGACAACTGGATCGTGGCAAACTGTACGACGCCTGCGAACTATTTCCACATCTTGCGCCGTCAGCTGCACCGGACCTTCCGCAAACCGCTGATCCTGGTGACGCCGAAATCGCTGTTGCGGCACAAGCTGGCCGTCAGCACGGCTGCGGATTTCACCACCGGCTCCAGCTTCCATCGGGTGCTGTGGGATGACGCGCAGCATGGCAATTCTGACACCAAGCTGGTCAAGGATGACAAGATCAAGCGAGTCGTTCTGTGTTCGGGCAAGGTCTACTATGACTTGCTGGAAGAACGGGACGCGCGCGGCATCGACGACGTCTATCTAATGCGGATCGAGCAATATTATCCTTTCCCGGCGCACTCGCTGATCAACGAGCTTGAGCGTTTCAAGGGCGCCGAGATCGTCTGGTGTCAGGAAGAGCCCAAGAACCAAGGTGCCTGGACCTTTATCGAACCCAACATCGAATGGGTTTTGACCCGGATTAAAGCCAAACATACACGGCCCCGCTATGTCGGTCGCGCCACTTCGGCCTCGCCCGCGACGGGTTTGGCCAGCCAACACAAAGCCCAACAAGAAGCGCTGGTGAACGAAGCGCTGAGCATTGAAGGAAAGTAATGATGTCCATTGAAGTTCGTGTTCCCACGCTGGGCGAGTCGGTCACTGAAGCCACGGTTGCCACATGGTTCAAAAAGCCCGGAGATGCGGTGGCAGTTGACGAAATGCTCTGCGAGCTAGAGACCGACAAGGTCACCGTCGAGGTCCCCGCCCCCGCTGCAGGTGTAATGGGTGAAATCGTCGCCGCCGAAGGTGAAACCGTTGGCGTTGACGCGCTGCTGGCCACGATCGCGGCAGGCGAAGGCGCTGCCCCCGCCCCAGCGGCGGCGGCAGCCCCTGCGGCAGACGCTCCGGCAGCATCAGGCGACAGTGTCGACGTGATGGTTCCCACGCTGGGCGAATCCGTAACCGAGGCAACCGTGTCCACATGGTTCAAACAGGTGGGCGACGCCGTCGCGCAGGACGAAATGCTGTGTGAGCTGGAAACCGACAAGGTTTCGGTCGAAGTTCCGGCCCCGGCGGCGGGCGTTCTGGCCGAAATCACCGCCCCCGAAGGCACCACGGTGGATGCCTCGGCCAAGCTGGCCGTGATCTCGGGCGCGGGTGCTGTTGCGGCTCCGGCGGCTGCTCCGGCAGCGGCGGCCCCTGCGGCTGCGGCCACCGGCAAGGATGTGTCCAACGCGCCTTCGGCTGAGAAAGCGATGGCCGAGGCCGGTCTGTCCGCAGGTCAAGTCGCAGGCACAGGCCGCGACGGTCGCATCATGAAAGAGGACGTGGCCCGCGCCGTGGCAACGGCTGCAGCACCTGCACCTGCTGCTGCTCCGGCTTCGGCCCCTGCGCCGCGTGCCCCTGTGGCCGCTGACGATGCCGCGCGCGAGGAACGGGTCAAGATGACCCGCCTGCGTCAGACCATCGCCAAACGCCTGAAAGACAGCCAAAACACCGCCGCCATGCTGACCACCTATAACGAGGTGGACATGACCGAGGTGATGGCTCTGCGCAACCAGTACAAAGACCAGTTCGAGAAGAAGCACGGTGTGCGTCTGGGCTTTATGTCCTTCTTCACCAAGGCTTGCTGCCACGCGCTGAAAGAAGTGCCCGAGGTGAATGCCGAGATCGACGGCACCGACATTGTCTACAAAAACTTCGTCCATATGGGCGTGGCCGCCGGTACGCCGACCGGTCTGGTGGTTCCGGTCATCCGCGATGCTGACAGCATGTCCTTCGCGGCGATCGAAAAAGCCATCGCCGAGAAAGGCAAACGCGCCCGTGACGGCAAGTTGTCGATGGCGGAAATGCAGGGCGGCACCTTCACCATCTCGAACGGTGGTGTTTACGGCTCTCTGATGTCCTCGCCGATCCTGAACCCCCCGCAATCGGGTATTCTGGGCATGCATAAGATTCAGGACCGCCCGATGGCGATCAATGGTCAGGTTGTGATCCGTCCGATGATGTATCTGGCGCTGTCCTATGACCACCGGATCGTCGACGGCAAAGGCGCGGTGACCTTCCTGGTGCGCGTGAAAGAGGCGTTGGAAGATCCGCGCCGCCTGCTGATGGATCTGTAATCATGGCAACACATGTTCTGTGGCAGGCCGATGTGGCCGATTTTGACGCCTGGCTGACCGTGTTCCGCGAAGATCAGCCTATGCGCAAGGCGGCAGGCATCTACGACCTGCACGTTTGGCGCGACCCCGATCAGCGCGACCACGCCATCGCGATGTTTGAGGTGCGCGATCTGGACAAGGCCCGTGCTTTTCTGGATTCGCAGGAATTGGCGATGCACCACGAACGCGGCGGCGTTGCCCATATCCAGGTGAAACTGCTGCAGCCTGTCTGACTCTGAAACAGCCCGTGTGCGGAACGATCTCGCACACGGGCACGCACATACCTGTGAACCCAGCCTGCCTTCACCCACGGCGGATGGTAATCGCAAGACCGGACTGAGATTTACAAAAGGATAAACATCATGTCTTCCGAGCTTTCGATACTTGCCCTCTATGGCCTTGTGGTCATCGTTGTGGTGCTGCTGAATGTCCTGACTGCAATGTCTCAGGTCGGGCTGATGACGCTGGGTGGCGCGCGCGATGACATGCCGCCTTTGACCGGAGTTGCCGGACGAGTGGAACGCGCACTAGCAAATTCCGTCGTGGCCATGGCCCTGTTCGCCCCTGCAGTTTTGATCCTGTCTGCCAAAAACGCCTTTACCGGTGGTACGTTGTTTGCAGCACAGATCTTTCTGCTCGCGCGGATCGCCTTTGTGCCGATCTACGCCTTTGCCATCCCCGTTCCGTTCCTGCGCACCACTGTCTGGCTGGCAGGGTTCCTGGCAACGGCTTACCTTTACCTTCAAGCGCTTTAAGGCGCGACTCGCCGCGCCCTGCACAATGGCGCGGCTCTAACACAGTTTGCCGCGATCAGGCTCTGCAACGAATACCGGATGGTAGACATGACCCCCGAAACCACAGTTCTTACCCTGGCCGCCCTGCTTTGGGCCGTTCAGTTCATCGCATATCTGGCCGTCGGCCACGGCAAGATCGACCTGAACAAAGCCATTGGCCCCCGCGACACAGAGGTTGATCGCCCCGGAGCGTCGGGCCGGATGCACCGCGCGCTCAGCAACATGACCGAGGGGCTGACCCTGTTCGCCATTGCCGCCCTTGTCATTACCGTGACAGGACAATCGACCTCATTCACCGCCACTGCCGCCTGGATTTTTCTGATCGCGCGCGTTCTTTATGTTCCGGCCTATGCGCTGGGCTGGACGCCGTGGCGCACAATCATCTGGATGGCCGGCTTTTTAGCAACTGTCGCAATGCTGCTTGCGGCGCTGTTTTAACCGTGTTTCTCAGGTTAGAATAAAACGCCTAGGGATCAGGGCGCACGCCCACACCATAGAACAACAAAGGACCATTTGAATGGCAAACTATGACGTCATCGTAATCGGAGCCGGCCCCGGCGGCTATGTCTGTGCCATCCGCTGCGCCCAGCTGGGCCTGAAAACTGCCGTTGTCGAAGGGCGTGACACGCTGGGCGGCACCTGCCTGAACGTGGGCTGCATCCCGTCCAAGGCGCTGCTGCACGCGAGCCATCAGCTGCACGAGGCCGAGCATAACTTTGCCAAGATGGGTCTCAAGGGCAAAAGCCCCTCGGTCGACTGGAAGCAGATGCAGTCCTACAAGGATGAAGTGATCGACGGCAACACCAAGGGCATCGAGTTCCTGTTCAAGAAGAACAAGATCGACTGGCTGAAAGGCTGGGGTTCGATCCCCGCTGCCGGGCAGGTCAAAGTGGGGAACGAGGTTCACACCGCCAAGAACATCATCATCGCATCCGGGTCCGAGCCGTCCTCGCTGCCCGGAGTTGAGGTGGATGAAAAAGTCGTCGTGACCTCGACCGGCGCGCTGTCGCTGGGCAAGATCCCGAAAAAGATGGTCGTGATCGGCGCGGGCGTAATCGGGCTGGAACTGGGCTCGGTCTATCAGCGTCTGGGGACCGAGGTGACGGTGATCGAATTCCTCGACGTGATTACGCCGGGCATGGACCCCGAGGTTCAAAAGACCTTCCAGCGTATCCTCAAGAAGCAGGGCCTGAAATTTGTCATGGGCGCCGCCGTGCAAAAGACCGAGGCCACCAAGACGAAGGCCAAGGTCACCTACAAGCTGCGCAAAGATGACAGCGAGCATGTGATTGAGGCTGACACCGTGCTGGTCGCCACCGGGCGCAAGCCATTCTCGGACGGTCTGAGACTGGAGGCTTTGGGCGTCGAGATGACCCAGCGCGGTCAGATCAAAGTCGGGACTGACTGGCAGACCAACGTGCCCGGCATCTATGCCATCGGCGATGTAACCGAGGGCCCGATGCTGGCCCACAAGGCCGAGGATGAGGGCATGGCCGCCGCCGAACAGGTCGCGGGCAAGCATGGCCATGTGAATTATGGAGTCATTCCGGGCGTCATCTACACCTGGCCCGAGGTCGCCAATGTCGGTGAGACCGAGGAAACCCTGAAAGCTGCAGGTCGCGCCTATAAGGTCGGCAAGTTCATGTTCATGGGCAATGGACGTGCCAAGGCGAACTTCGCCGCTGATGGGTTCGTCAAGATTCTGGCCGACAAAGAGACCGACCGCATTCTGGGCGCCCACATCATCGGCCCCGCAGCAGGTGATCTGATCCACGAGGTCTGCGTTGCAATGGAATTCGGGGCCTCAGCCGAGGATCTGGCCCTGACCTGCCACGCGCACCCGACCTATTCCGAGGCGGTACGCGAAGCGGCTCTGGCCTGCGGCGACGGTCCGATCCACAGTTAAGTTATGTGACCCCGGCAACTACTTTGCCGGGGTCAACCACGCTATCAAGTATCCCTCTAATCGGTCTGTAAACGTGCTGGCCGAGTGTAGCGCGCAGAATTTCAGCGACATCGCTTGCAAGGCAAAGGCCTGAACCCCTTCGGCCTGCAGGTCCGCCGAAATATCCTGACGCAATTGGGCGGATTTCAACCAATCGGAAACCAGACGGAAATACCTTTCGAAACACTGCGCAATCGGGCCTATTTCAGCGATCGCCGCCGCCCCTGAATAACGCAGTATCAGATCGAACACATAGCGTTCGGACATCATAAAACTGTGTATCGGCTCCAACGCTACCACAATTTGGTGCACGTTTTGCGGGGACGATCCAGCTTCGACAGAATCAAAACACGCGCTTAGCTTTTCGCCAATCAGGATTTCCATCAAGGCGTCCTTGTCCTTGAAATGCGCAAAGAACGTGCCCTTTGCGACGCCGGCAATCTGCACCACTTCCTCAACGCGCAGAGCTTCAAACCCGCCGCTCTCAACAACTTCTGCCGCAGCAGCCAACAGGCGCGCTCGAGTTTTCAAAGTACGTTTTTGCATAAGGTTCTTTCGCACAGTTTTTGACCGTGGTCAAATTTTTTATTGACCGCGGTCATTTTTGATTCTAAATAAATGACCGTGGTCACTATTAGGAGAAATCAAATGAAACTCAAAAAGATCCTCATCCTTGATGGGCACCCGGCTGAAAACAGCCTGTCCCGGACTTTCGCACAGACCTACGCAGACGCTGCACGCGCCAAAGGACATGAAATACGGATGGTTCATCTGAGCGAACTGCAGTTCGATCACGACTTTGGCCAGGGCAATTACCAGAATTTCAAACCGTTGGAGCCGGTGTTGGAGCAGGTTTTGCAAGACGTCGAATGGAGTGATCATCTGGTTTTGACGACACCGATGTGGTGGGGTGGTCTTCCCGCCAAGCTGAAGGGATTGATAGACCGGATGTTCATCCCCGGCCGAACCTTTGACACCAGAAACACCACCCTGGCAGGCTTGCCCGCACCCTTACTTTCCGGCCGCACAGCGCGCGTGATCCTGACGTCAGACACACCTGGCTGGTTTATGCGGCTTGTCTACCGGCAGGCTCTGGTAAGACAGATCAAAGGTCAGATTCTTGGATTTGTCGGCTTTAAACCGACCCGATTCACTTATTTCGCCGGGGCGAGCCAACCCAAAGAAGGCCTCGTGGAACAATGGATCTCACATATCGCTAAGATCGGAGCAGCCGCAATTTGACATTCTGCTTACCACATCGTTTGTGCGGCGCGTGCGCCCCACTCCCGGTCATAGCGCAAGCCGCCCTCGTCTCCATCTGACGCTTCGGCCAGAAGTTCACCAACTGTGGGCAGATCGGCCGTCTCGTCCCCGTTGTTCCAGGTTCGAGCGCGCATCAAGGCGCGGGCGCATTGCGAATAGATTTCGGCGATCTGAACGACAATCACGGTGGTCGGTCGTTTACCCTGTTTTTCGAACCGAGCTACCAGATTCTCGTCAGCAGTCACTTTGGCGGTTCCGTTCACGCGCACGACGTTGTTGGAACCGGGCACCACGAACATCAGTGATACGCGAGGATCGCGGACTATGTTGCGCAGGCTATCGAGGCGATTATTTCCGCGCCAGTCCGGCATGGCAATTGTGTGCGGATCCAATTCAAGAACCACCGGGCCGTCATCCCCGCGTGGACTGCCATCTACGCCTTCGGGGCCCACAGTGCTGAGAACGCATAGGCGTGAGGCCATTATCCACTTGCGATACAATGGCGTCATCCTGTGCACCACCTTGCGCAGCGAGGGTGCCGCCGGCGTACCATACAAACCCGTTAGGGTTTCGATATCCTCAACGAAATTCATCAGGATCAAACCCCACTTCTTTCATCAACGTGTTCGAGCGATCCTCTATCACATCTTCTAGGCGTTCCAAAAATGAACCCCGTTCAACACCCGGTTCGATCCGATCAAGAAAGTCGACAATCGCCAGGCCGGGTTTACGCATGATGCCCGAGCGTGGCCAGAACACACCCGCATTTGTGGCGACAGGTACACAGGGAAAACCCAGCCCCTCGTACAGGACCGCAGTGCCCACCTTATAAGGTTTCTGCACCCCAGGCGCGACGCGCGTTCCCTGGGGATAGATGACCAATTGACCGGGTTCCGAGAATTCTTTCGCGACGTCCTTGACCATCTTTGCCACCGCCGCACCTTTTTTACCGCGGTCCACCGGAATGCACCCCAAACGACGCGCATAAACTCCGATGATCGGGGTCCACATAAGCTCTCGTTTCATGATGAACTTGGCCTGCGGCATCGCGTTGAAGATCATGATGATATCTAAGAAAGACTGGTGCTTCGCGCCTACGACAACCTCATCTACTGGCGCGGTTCCACGCACTTCGCATCGAATACCAACCATCCAACGCGCCAGCCACATAGTAGACCGCGCATAGGACTTGCACGCCTTCCGAGCCCCCTGCTTTGCAAAGATGGCGTAGGGCGCGAAGACGATACCAAGGATCAGCATCCAAACATAGATGACGATCATGAAAACCAAAGAGCGAAACCACTGAACCGCTGTTGCCATCAAGAAAGCTCCTTCAGTTTTCGGCTGGCGGCGCTCCATGTCGCCAGAAACGCGACAGTGGCCCCCAGTATCGGAATCAGGGTTGGCAGTAGCCAGCCGACCCCTTTGAAACCAAGCCCAGTCAAAAAACCACCTTCATCCGAAGCCTCGGGCAACAGCAGAACACCGGTCATACCAAGAAACATTCCAACCATCGCCCCAAAGAACGCACGATACGTGAACCGTCTGACAAACGCATTGGCGATAAACCGGTCCTGCGCCCCAACAAGACGCAGAACCTCGATGATCTGGGCATTTGCGGCAAGCGACGCATTGGCCGCCAGCGTGATCATCGCCGCTGTGGCGCCCCCGATCAGCAGGATCGAGACCCACCCCAGCCTGCGTAAGGACATCGCCGCATCGACCAGAGGCTCGCGCCATCGGGTATGATCATCCAACACCGCTCCGGGCACCTCGGCCCCCAGGCGCAGACGCAAACCTGCGGCATCCATACCGGGCTCGCCTTCGATCACTTCGATCAATTGCGGGACGGGCAGCGTGTCCAGTGGCAGATCAGAACCGAACCAAGGAGATAGCAGGGCGATTTGTTCCTCGGCCGTCAAAGCACGGGCTGACGCCACGCCAGGTGTTTGCGACAGAACGGCCAGCGCAGCCTCGGTTTGGGCCGCAAGCTGATCTGCGGGCGCGTTGATGCGCAGGGTCGCCGCCCCGGCCAGCTCGGTGGCCCAACGATCCGCCAACCGTCCCGAAGCTAGTGACAAAGCCAAGGCAAAAACGGCCAGGAACGCCATAGCGCCTGACACGAACACGGTCAGTTGCGCAGTATAGCCGGTGGGCGGGACAACACGATCAGCGCTGGTGTCCCGCTTCAACAGGTTGCGGATGGCACCGTTGCTCATAGATCCGCCCCCGCCAGTTGCACTTGTCGCTGAGAAATACGCAACACCCGTGCCTGAACCTGACTTTTGGCCGCCCGTATTAGGCTAAGGTCATGCGTAGCGATCAGCACCGTCTTACCCATCTTGTTCAACTCGACCAACAGGCGCAGCAGTCGTTGGGACATTTCCCAATCAACGTTGCCGGTGGGTTCATCTGCCAAAACGACGTCAGGAGACAGGATCACCGCACGCGCCAGTGCCGCGCGTTGGCGCTCACCCCCGGACAGTTCCGGCGGAAGCGCGTCCTTGCGGTCTCCCAAACCAACCCAGTTCAGCAGCTCCGAAAGGTCCTCTTGTTGCGCAGCTTCACCGCGCCCTGACACCATCAGCGGCAGCGCTACGTTTTCGGCAAGGGACATGTGATCCAGAAATCGGCAATCCTGATGCACTACACCAATCCGGCGGCGCAGCAGCGCCATCTGATCCCGGTCCAGCCCGGCAATGTCTTGTTCAAATGCGGACAACCGACCCGACGTCGGCAACAAAGCGCCATAGCAGAGTTTGAGCAGCGTCGTTTTCCCTGCCCCCGAGGGACCGGTCAAAAAGTGGAATGATCCGGACTGCAACCGTAAGGATACATCGCTCAGCAGGGCGCCACCACCATAAGTATAGCTGACATTTTCCAGCTCGATCACGAAAGCCCCCAGTTTGCTTACCGCTCTTCTTGCCCGAGCGTCGTTGTTGTTTCAATGCCTGCACCGGGTCGAATTGGTGACACTTAGTTGGCGAAACCGAAAACACCCTTTGCTGTCAGGTCTTAACGGAATATCATCCCTGAAAAAACTATTATCAGGCCAGTTCCCCGGCCCGGAGGCAGCATGCGTCTTACATGTCCGAATTGCAGTGCCCAGTACGAGGTTCCAGATGAGGTCATTCCCGCCGAGGGTCGGGATGTGCAGTGTTCGAACTGTGAAAAGACCTGGTTTCAAAGCAAACACCCCGTAGCCGATACGGCAGAGGTTGAGTCAAAGGTTGAGCCCGAGACCGTTCCGGTTGCTCCGCCGGTCGACGAACCGGCTCTGGCCCCTGCGCCACAAAAACCCGACGTGGCGGCTGAACAACCGGCCAAATCGGAAGACACACAGAAATCTGTCCATGTCGATCCTGACGTTGCCAGTATTCTTAAGGAAGAGGCCGCACGCGAGGCTGATCTACGCGCAAAGGAAGCCGAAAACCTTGAGACCCAGCCCGATCTGGGCCTGGATCCTCCGCAAGCGCCCGATCCCGAGGAACGTATCAAGGAACTGACCCGCACCGAGGCAGCAAAGGATGCAGCCGAAGTCGAACCGCTACCGGATGTTGAGGCTATAAACTCGAGCCTGCGCAGCGATGAACCTGTAGCGAAGAAAAATGAGGTTCAGCCTCTGCCACGCAGCTCGGGCAGCGGCTTCAAGCGCGGCTTTGTGATCGCCATCGTCATCGGTGTTGTTTTGCTGTTGCTCTATGCCAACGCGCAGCAGATTTCCGAAGCCGTACCGCAAGCCGATCCGGTTCTGGGCAGCTATGTTTCGCTGGTCGACCAAGCCCGTTTGTGGCTCGAGGCACAGACGGGATCAGGAAGCTAATCCTGTAATCAGAACCGTTCGAGAAGCCGCTTGAGGTATTCCAATTCGATATCGGGGCGATCCGACTCACCCGTGCGGCGGCGGATTTCGTCCAGCAACTCGCGCGCGCGGCGATAGACATCTTCGCCCTGCAACAGGCTGTCATCAGTCGAAATCGTGCCTGAAGAACCGGGGCTGCGGCCAAGCGGGTCACGATTGTTGGCTTGCATGTCGCCTTCCTGCGCGCCCTGACCCGGTTGGTTCTGTTGGTTCTGAGCAAGCGCTTCACCAAGCGAACGCATTCCCTCGCGAAGAGCTTCCATAGCTTCGGACTGGTTGTCGATTGCATCGGCCAATTCATCATTGCGCAACGCTTGCTCGGCCTCATCCATGGCGCGTCCAGCGCGTCCCAGCGCATCCCGCGCGGCGTCACCCTCGGGCGTTCCTGCACCGGGCAGGTTTTGCTGTTGCCGTCCCAGCTCGTCTCTCAGGGCCTGCTGGCGATCGGCCAGCGACCCTTGGCCCTGCTGGCCCTCACCAGCCTGATCCGAACCTTGACCCTGACCCCCTTGGCCTTCGTGGCTTTCACCGCGGCCCTGACCACCATTGCGGCCCTCGTTGCCCTGGTTTTCACCGGCCTGCGCGCCGGGGTTGAACTGTTCCTGCAAATCCCGGAAAGCCTGGTCGCTGAGGCCCTGCTGCTCGCGCAGAGTCTCGGCCAGACCTTCCATGGCCTGTTGGCCTTCGGATTGCTGCCCCTGACCCTGGCCTTGGGTGACTCGCATATTTTCCATCATCTGCTGGAACTCTTCCAACGCTTGCTGCGCCTCGGCCATGCGGCCCTGTTCCATCAGCTCTTGAATGCGATCCATCATCCGTTGCAGATCGTCCTGCGTCATTTGCATGGTCTCGCCGTTCTGACCTTGCTGGTTTTCAACACCTTCGCCATTTTCCTGCGCCAGGCGCTGCAGCTGGCGCATATAGTCCTGCGTCGCCTCGCGCAGTTCTTGCATCAGCTCGGCAATTTCTTCGTCCGACGCGCCGTTCTGCATCGCTTCGGTCAGACGTTCCTGCGCGCGGCGCATACGCTCCAGCGCATCAGCCAGCGTCCCATCTTCGATCAGAACCGCCAATTCCCACAGCGATTGCGCGATCTCTTCCTGCTGTTTCGGCTTCAGATCATATTCGGTAAATGTTTCGAGCCTGCGCAAGGTCACCCGCAGGCGCAGATATGCGGTATCCGAACGAAAGAACCCCTCGGGAAGATGCGAAATGGCCCGCAACAGCTGGGCCACTCTGGGCGCGTTCTCACGCGACCACAACAGATCTCGCCGCTGCTCTATTATCGCCGCGGCCAACGGATCAAAGAACCGACGAGCTGGCAGAGCGGTCATGTAGGGTTCTGATTGCCCCTCTTGATTCGCAGCGTCACGCGCTGTCAGAGAGATTTTGACCGGAAGATGTGCCCATGGATGCTGTGAAAAATCCTCAATCAGGTCTTCGACAAAATCCGCACGATCACCGGTGATCGGCATGGGGAGCTCGACCTGAATGGATTCGCGCGACTCGGGGTCTGTTGTCAGGCCGTAACGACGATCAACCGAGGCCAGATCCAACTCAATCACGGCCGCACCGGACAAGACGCCATAATCATCGCTGGCTGCGAAGGGCAGCTTCATCTGCCCCCCGGCCTCGGCCTCGGCACTGTCGGCAACGCTGATCAGCGGCGGGGAATCGGCAATGACGTTCAACGCCCAGTCCTTGCCCGCAGGGCCTTCGATCTTCAGTTCGCCCGACCGGTCCACAACAAATTCCTGTTCGGGTTCGGTTGCAGCTTCGGTGCCAAGCGCAGTGGTCGTCTCGGTCAGGCTGTGCGCGCCGACTTCACCATAAAACCGCAGGGTGATGCGGCTGCCTTGTGGAACAGACAGTGTCGCATCGGATTGGTCCGCCAAATAAAGCGTCGGCAATCCGGTATAGCGCGGAGGTTCCACCCAGCCTTCCCAAGTCGGACCCTGCCCAGCGACGGCCGCACCGGGCGCCATCTCGGCCACCGACCCAATTCGCCAGAACGACCCGAACAAGGCAGCGACAACCAAAGCCAGCAAAGCAGAATAGCGCAACGCATAGGGGTCGCGATCTGCCAGACGCAGGTTGGGTTTGACCGGATCAGCCTGCGCCGCCCGTTGCGCCATTCGCTGCTGATGCGCATGCCACAACGCCACCGAATCCGAATCCATTGCCCCAATGGCCTGATCGTCCATCAGCGCCTGAATGGGGCGACCAGGCAGAGTCTCGTCCAAACGCGCAAGCGCCTCGGCCCGAGTCGGCAGGTGGAATCGCTGCACCCCAAACGCCAAGGCCGCCATAAGGCCAAGCACGGCCAGAGAACCGATAATCCATACTGTCTCAACTGACACCAGATCTTGCAGGCCCAGCATCAAAGCGGCCAAAACGGCCATAATACCCGAGAAAAGAGGCCAAAATGCACGCCAAACCCGTTCGGCCAGCATACCCCCATGCGTCAGCCACAGGGACAGTCTTGGGATCGGCAAGGTCTGTTTGGCCATAAAGGCGAGCCTCCGTCAGCAGGCCCGCGCGCCAATCGCGTCAAAGCCACTCGGGTATGGTATCGCGGTTTATGATTTCGTCAAAGCTTGGCCGTTCACGAATAACTGCAAATTGATCCCCATGCACCAGAACTTCGGGGATCAGAGGGCGCGTGTTGTATTCGCTGGACATCACCGCTCCGTAAGCTCCGGCACTGCGGAAAGCGACCAGATCACCAGCGGCCAGAGGCGGCATGTTGCGCTGTTTTGCGAATGTATCGCCCGTTTCACACACAGGGCCCACGATGTCATAGGGTTGCTGTTCTACTCCCGGCGCGGGTTCGTTCACGGCGACGATGTCGTGATGCGCCTCATACATCGCGGGACGGATCAGGTCGTTCATCGCACCATCAAGGATCAGGAAATCGCGGCCCTCGCCCGATTTCACATAGATCACCTTACTGACCATCAAACCCGCATTGCCCGCGATCAGACGGCCCGGTTCGATCTCAATCTCGCACCCAAGATGGCCCAGTGTTTTCTGAATCAGCGCGCCGTACTCAACCGGCAGCGGCGGCGCATCATTGGCGCGGGTGTAGGGGATGCCCAGCCCGCCTCCGAGATCAAGACGGCGGATATTGTGGCCTTCGGCGCGCAGCTGTTCGGTCAGTTCGGCGACCTTGGTATAGGCCAGCTCGAACGGTTCAAGCTCGGTCAGTTGCGAGCCGATATGGACGTCGATGCCAATCACTTCCAGCCCCGGCAGGGTGGCGGCATGGGCATAGACCTCGGAGGCACGTGCGATCGGGATGCCGAACTTGTTTTCCGACTTGCCGGTGGCGATCTTCGCGTGGGTCTTGGCGTCCACATCCGGGTTCACCCGCACGGTGATCGGCGCGATCACGCCCAATTCCAAGGCGATGGCGTTGATCACTTCCATCTCGGGCTCGGATTCCACGTTGAACTGGCGAATGCCGCCGGTCAGCGCGGTGCGAATCTCATCCGCTGTTTTGCCAACGCCCGAGAATACGATCTTGTCGCCCGGCACGCCTGCGGCCTTGGCCCGCAGATATTCCCCGCCCGAGACCACATCCATTCCCGCGCCCGCCTGCGCCAACGTCTTCAGGATCGCCTGATTGCTGGCCGCCTTCATCGCATAGCAGACAAGGTGGTCCATACCGTCCAGCGCATCATCGAACAGCTTGAAATGCCGCAGCAACGTCGCTGTCGAATAGACATAGAACGGGGTTCCGACCGCAGCTGCGATCTCGGAAATCGGGACATCCTCGGCGAAAAGCGCGCCGTCGCGGTAGAGAAAGTGATCCATACCTGCGCGCTTAGACCAAAAGAGGTCTGCGGATCAATGGATTCCGCGCGACTTGCAACGTTGCCTTAGTTGGATGTCGACACACCCACCCGACCATAACCGGAAATCGAAATGCCAGAACCGCTGGGTTGGGGTTCTGGTTCTGGGCGTGGTGCATAATTCGGGTCACATGCCGTAAGCACGACAAGGGTCAGGATAAGGCCGGTCAGTTTCATTCTGCTCTCATTTGAAAAACGTTGTGCGTCAAGCAAGGCCGTCGCAGTTACAGCCCCAAAAAGACACCAAGGCCGCCTTTGCGCAGCCCAACGCCTACGCCACCATATGTACCGCTGCTTCCGACACCGATATTCGCGCTCATTGTGGGTTGGATTGGCTCGCCATCCGCTCCGCAGGCCGCAAGGCCGAAACCGGCAGCAATCAAAACCAGAACTTGCACAATCCGCATTACAGCCGCGCCTTCCATCGCTTGATCTGGGTACGAACCTGATCGGGGGCCGTACCGCCGTAGGATTGTCGCGAGTTTACCGAATTTTCGACCGTAAGGACAGAATAGACATCATCGGTAATATCGCCGTGGACCGATTGCATGTCGTCCAACGTCAGATCCGGTAGATCGCAGCCCTTGGTTTCGGCCATGGCCACAAGCGACCCGGTGACATGGTGCGCGTCGCGAAATGGCAGGCCCAGAACGCGCACCAGCCAGTCGGCCAGATCAGTTGCGGTCGAGAAGCCCGAGCCTGCTGCAGCCGCCAGACTGTCGCGATTGGCGGTCATGTCCTTAACCATCCCCTCCATCGCGGCCAGTGCCAGCATCCAGTTGTCAGCGGCGTCAAAGACCTGCTCCTTGTCTTCCTGCATGTCCTTGGAATAGGCCAGCGGTAGGCCCTTCATCACCATCATCAGCGCGGTGTTCGCGCCGTAGATCCGGCCGACCTTGGCGCGGATCAGTTCGGCCGCGTCGGGGTTTTTCTTCTGCGGCATAATTGAAGAGCCGGTCGAGAACCGATCCGACAGCGTCACAAACCGGAACTGGGCCGACGACCAGATCACCAGCTCTTCTGCAAAGCGCGACAAGTGGACCGCGCAGATCGAGGCTGTCGACAGGAATTCCAGCGCAAAATCTCGGTCGCTGACTGCATCCAACGAGTTTGCGGCGGGACGGTCAAAGCCCAATGCCTCAGCCGTCATCCGGCGGTCGATCGGGAAAGATGTACCTGCCAACGCCGCCGCACCCAGTGGGGATTCGTTCATCCGGGCACGCGCGTCGCGGACGCGGGACAGATCGCGGCCAAACATCTCGACATAGGCCATCATGTGATGGCCCCATGTGACGGGCTGCGCCGTTTGCAAGTGCGTGAATCCGGGCATGACCCAATCGGCCCCAGCCTCGGCCTGTGTCAACAGCGCTCGGATCAGGGCCAGAAGGCCGGTTTCCGCAGCGTCGAACTGATCACGCACCCAAAGTTTGAAATCGGTCGCGACTTGGTCATTGCGGCTGCGGCCTGTGTGCAAACGGCCCGCGGGTTCTCCGATGACTTCTTTCAGGCGCGCCTCGACATTCATGTGAATATCTTCCAGCGCGGTCGAAAACTGAAACGAACCCGACTGGATTTCTGACAAGACTGTGAGCAGCCCTTCCCGAATAGCCTGCGCATCACTATCACTTATGACGCCTGTGGCCGCTAACATGGCGGCATGGGCGCGCGAGCCTGCGATGTCCTGGGCTGCCATCCGCTGATCGAACCCGATCGAGGCATTGATTGCCTCCATGATCGCGTCTGGACCGGCGGCAAAGCGGCCGCCCCACATCTGGTTCGAGGATTGATCGGTCATGTAAGAAAACCCGGAGTTGATATGCGCCTATTTCGTCTGATCCCCCTTTATATGGCCCTTGCGTTAGGTGCAAATGCCGCTTTGGCCGCAGATGCCGAAACTCTGGCGCCGCTGCGCGACGGCACTCTAAAACGCCTGATCTTGCACAAGGAACCCAAGCCCAAGGCCCCCATTGAGTTCCAGTTGGAAGATGACGGCGGCACCGCAACGTTGGCTGATTACAAGGGCAAATACGTTCTGGTGAATTTCTGGGCCACGTGGTGCGCACCCTGCCGCAAGGAAATGCCACAGATTGCTGAGCTGCAGGAAGAGTTCGGCGGCGACAAGTTCGAGGTCGTGACGCTGGCCACCGGCCGCAATTCGCCCGCCGGGATCAAGAAGTTCTTCGAGGAAAACGGCATCGACAACCTGCCCCGCCATCAAGACGCGGGCTCGGCTGTGGCGCGAGAATTTGGCGTGATTGCCTTGCCGATCACTGTGATCCTTGATCCCAACGGGGATGAAATAGCCCGCCTGATCGGCGATGCCGAATGGAACTCCGACAGTGCCAAAGCAATTGTCGGCGCATTGGTGGGCGGCGAAAGCTAATCGCAGTCGACTTTGAAAATGCGGTAACCGGTCCGTACCTCGCGGGCCGGTCTTTTTCTGCGAGAGGCTTACGCAACGCCACCTTTGACACTGCCGCAAGCGACTTGCACTCTGCCCTGCGGGAGGATGGCCATGCCGCTTGGAATATTGCTGGTTCTGGTGCTCGGGGGGATCGCGGGGATCACCTTGATGATGCATCTTGCGGGCAAGTCTCGTATAACGCAGCTAACCCCGGACAGCGCAAAAGCCGCTTGGTTGCGACACGTACCCGGCGACGATGTTGTTGATGTAACAATCACCAATGACGGCCATACGGCGTTGATCCGAACACCTGCGGGCAACGGCCTTGTCTGGTCGTTCGGCGCCGACACCGTGGCGCGTCACCTTCTGGATTTTGACAGGCTTGACCGCGCCGAAGGGTTTGAAATCCGGTTTCACGATTTCGCCACACCCAAAGTTCTTATCCGTCTTGACGATTTCGAGCGCCAGCACTGGCAAAACCTGATGGAGCCCGTATGACCGACCAAGTAACCTTCCCCGACGCTGTTCAGTGGGCCGTTCCATTCTTTATCGCCGCCATTCTGGCCGAGTTCCTTTGGATCGCCGTCAAAGACAGAGGTGGCCGGTACGAGACGCGTGACGCGGTGACCTCGTTGATCATGGGTGCGGGGAATATCGCCTCGGGCCTGTTATTGGGCTTTATCGCCTATGCGTTCTTCATGTGGCTGTGGCAGGTGACGCCCTTGAACCTGGGCACCTCGATTCCGGTCATCATTCTGTGTTTTGTACTGGACGATTTCAGGTACTATTGGGTTCATCGGTTCGGTCATCGCATCCGCTGGGTCTGGGCCAGCCACGTCAATCATCACAGCTCACAGCACTACAACCTGACGACTGCGCTGCGGCAAACTTGGACTTATACTTTCACCTTCATGATGGTGGTGCGCGCGCCTCTGATCCTGTTGGGGTTCCACCCGGCTATGGTGCTGTTCGTGGGCGGACTGAACCTGATCTATCAGTTCTGGATCCACACCGAAGCGATTGGCAAAATGCCGCGCTGGTTCGAGGCGGTGATGAACACACCCAGCCACCACCGCGCCCATCATGGCCGAAATGCGCGCTATCTGGATTGCAACTATGCTGGTGTCTTCATCATCTGGGACAAGATGTTTGGTACATTTGTACCCGAGCAAGCGGATGATCGCGTCGATTTCGGGCTGGTCCATAATATCGGTACGTTTAACCCGCTTCGCGTGGCCTTCCATGAATGGGTCGGGATCTGGCGCGACGCAACGCAACCCGGCCTGAGCCTTCGTCAACGAATGGCCTATTGCTTTGCCCCGCCCGGCTACAGTCATGACGGCAGCCGTGACAACTCGGATCAGATCAAAGCCAAGCACATCGCATTGCATCCCGAAGATCGCGGAACGCCCGGATTCGAGCGTTTCCAGCCCGAAGCGCCTAATTCTGAGGCAAAACAGGCTTGAACCCGCCGACCGACCTGGGGTCGTTCCTTGAAAACCGGTCACCGTCGCCCATATCACTTTGATATGTAGCCGTCCGACAGGAGACCCGAAATGACCCGTTTAGTGACCATATCCACAGTGTTGGGTTTGACGGGTCTTATGATCGCCATGATGACCGCTTTGAGCGGCGCAGCGTCTCCGATCGTGGCACTCGGTTTTGCCATGATGGCCCTCGGCTTTGCCGGAGCGGTGATCGGGGCGGCCATTTCGGTCGGACGGATGTCGCCGATCGCGCGCTAACGTAATCGAGCGGCATTAACCGCAAATTCACAAGTTTGTCCTGAAATCCACCCATGACCGATGACGGTAAAAGGTGGACCACGCATGACGGACAAGAAACTCGCGGATTTGCCAGAAGGGTCCGACAGCCCGTTAAATGCGGCCGTGATCTCTCGAGATGCGTCAACCGTTCAAATGGCAACCGACGCTGTGAAGCACAAACAATGTAAACTGGCTTTTCAACCCGTGATGCAGGCGAACCCTCCGCATGGTGTCGCGTTTTACGAGGGGTTCATTCGGGTTCTGGATGAAACCGGCCGGGTGATACCGGCGCGAGACTTTATGCCTCAACTGGAAAACACGCCAATTGGCCGCGAGTTGGACTGTATCGCGCTGGAAATGGGGCTGCGCGCTTTGGCCCGGAATCCGGAGATACGCATGTCCGTCAACATGTCGGCACGATCAATTGGATACAGCAGATGGTCGCGCGTCCTCGAAAGATTCCTGAAGAAAGACACCAGTATCGGAGAGCGGCTGATCCTGGAAATCTCGGAAAACTCTGCCATGACAGTTCCAGAACTGGTCATGGACTTCATGGACCGTATGCAGCCGCGCGGCGTCGCCTTTGCACTGGACGACTTTGGCGCCAGCAATTTCAGCTTTCGGCATTTCCGCGAGTTTTTGTTTGATGCAGCCAAGATTGACGGCCAGTTCATACGTGGGATCAGCGTGAATCCGGACAATCAAGCCCTGGTTCGCGCGCTTATTGCCGTCGCGCGCGAGTTCGAAATTCTGGTTATAGCCGAATCGGTCGAAACCAAAGAAGATGCAGAATTTCTGGTCGCTAACGGCGTCGATTGCCTTCAAGGTTTCTTGTTCGGCGCCCCCACGGTGTCCGCCCCTTGGAAGACAAAAAACGAAATAAAAACAGCGGGGTGAACTCCATTACCTAGCGGCACCCTACCTGAGACAAGCTGACCGTTGCTGCAGCAGCAGCATTGCGTTATTCCAATATCAGTTGGAGCGGGGGATCATGAGGCGCTCTGAACCGATAGGGACCTTTCCCTGTTGCCTGCGCCGTCACGTTTCCCACAGAACCTTGACGGTAAAGGATTGTCTTAATGACCAACGTAGTAATCGCATCCGCAGCACGCACTGGTGTCGGCAGTTTTGGCGGCTCGTTCGCAAACACACCCGCGCATGACTTGGGTACCGCCGTTCTCGAAGCCGTTGTCGAACGTGCAGGGATCGAAAAGGGCGAGGTCAGCGAGACCATTATGGGTCAGGTTCTGACAGCAGCACAGGGCCAGAACCCTGCGCGTCAGGCGCACATCAACGCGGGTCTGCCCAAAGAAAGCGCCGCATGGGTCATCAACCAGGTTTGTGGTTCGGGCCTACGGGCGGTTGCCCTGGGCGCACAGCACATCCAACTGGGAGATGCCGATATTGTCGCCGCCGGCGGTCAGGAAAACATGACCCTGTCGCCCCACGCCGCAGCACTGCGTGCCGGTCACAAGATGGGCGACATGAAATATATCGACACCATGATCCGCGACGGTCTGTGGGACGCATTTAACGGCTATCACATGGGTCAGACCGCTGAAAACGTAGCCGAGCAATGGCAAATCAGCCGCGACATGCAGGACGAATTTGCCGTCGCCAGCCAGAACAAGGCCGAAGCTGCGCAAAAGGCTGGTAAGTTCGCGGATGAGATCACGCCCTTCACCATCAAGACCCGCAAGGGCGACATCGTGATGGACAGCGACGAATATATTCGCCACGGCGCAACCATGGAGGCCATGGGCAAGCTGCGCCCTGCCTTCACCAAAGAGGGTTCGGTTACGGCGGCGAACGCATCCGGTTTGAATGACGGTGCGGCGGCGACACTTCTGATGTCGGCCGAGAATGCGGAAAAGCGCGGGATTGAGCCTCTGGCCCGCATCGCGTCCTTCGCCACTGTTGGTCTGGACCCGTCGATCATGGGCGTCGGCCCGATCTATGCCTCGCGCAAAGCGCTGGAGAAAGCGGGTTGGTCAGTTGACGATCTGGATCTGGTTGAGGCAAACGAAGCCTTCGCCGCACAGGCTTGTGCTGTGAACAAGGACATGGGTTGGGATCCGTCGATCGTGAACGTGAATGGTGGCGCCATCGCCATCGGCCACCCAATCGGTGCCTCGGGCTGCCGGGTTCTGAACACGCTGCTGTTCGAAATGAAGCGCCGTGATGCGAAAAAGGGTTTGGCGACCCTTTGCATCGGCGGCGGCATGGGCGTCGCCCTGTGCGTGGAGCGCGACTAAGCTTTTATGCACTGAACATCTAAAGGGCGCCCCGCAGGCGCCCTTTTTTGTTACAGTGGGGCTGACTCAAAGATGCGACGATATTGCCCTATGGGTTTCGACGATTCTCAACGAAACAATATTGCGCAAGATTACCTATCAAAGTAACAGCATTACCAAGACGACTTAAATTGGAGGAAGCCTAAATGGCACGTACAGCACTCGTCACCGGCGGTTCCCGCGGCATCGGCGCAGCAATTTCCAAGGCGCTGAAAGCCGAAGGATACAATGTTGCAGCCACCTATGCCGGCAACGATGAAGCGGCCGCAAAATTCACCGAGGAAACCGGCATCGCCACATACAAGTGGAACGTGGCTGATTATGACGAATCCAAAGCGGGTATCGAAAAAGTAGAGGCCGAGGTTGGCCCCATTGACATCGTGGTCGCCAACGCGGGCATCACCCGCGACGCCCCGTTCCACAAGATGACCCCGGAACAGTGGCATCAGGTGATCGACACCAACCTGACCGGCGTGTTCAACACCGTTCACCCCGTCTGGCCCGGCATGCGCGAGCGCAAATTCGGTCGCATCATCGTCATCAGCTCGATTAACGGTCAGAAGGGTCAGTTCGCACAGGTGAACTATGCGGCGACCAAGGCCGGTGATCTGGGCATCGTGAAATCACTCGCGCAGGAAGGCGCGCGAGCTGGTATCACCGCAAACGCCATCTGCCCCGGCTACATCGCGACCGAGATGGTCATGGCTGTGCCTGAGAAGGTACGCGAGTCGATCATCGGCCAAATCCCCGCAGGACGTTTGGGCGAACCCGAGGAAATCGCACGCTGCGTGGCTTTCCTGGCATCGGACGATTCGCAGTTCATCAATGGATCGACCATTTCGGCCAACGGTGCGCAGTTCTTCGTTTAATCCCTGTGCAAAACGAAAACGGGCCGGTCTTTTAAGACCGGCCCTTTTTTATCCCGTAAGAACGCGCGCGCTGCGCTCAGCGGGAACCGAATAGCCATTTCACCAAGTCACCGATCGCGCGGGACCGTTCGAAATGGGCACGCCGAAAGGCGCGGGCGACAGAGGGGCTGGAGGTTGCCTCGATCATGGAATATCTCCTTTCAGTTCAGCGTTGTTTGACTTGAGATCAATATGAGGCTTATTTTTAAGGTCGACAAACGAGCTTTCTTCTGATCTCAGTTAAGATATTCTTACCCTATGAGCGACTACCTACCGCCACTTACCGCCCTACGGGCCTTTGATGCCGCCGCGCGCCACATGTCTTTTTCCAAGGCTGCAGAAGAACTGCATGTCACGCCCGCAGCCCTGTCCTTTCAGATCAAATCGCTGGAGGAGCATCTGGGACGCCCCCTGTTTCGTCGCCTCAACCGGGCGGTGGAATTGACGGAAGCCGGGCGCGCCTTGGCCCCCGGTGCGGCAGACGGATTCGCCACGCTACAAGCCGCGTGGCAGGCGGCCCGGCGGCTGGGCAATGACACCAGCCTGACCGTTACGGCGGGCCCGGCGTTGACGGCCAAGTGGTTGGCTCCGCGGCTCTATGACTTTGCCCGCGCGCATCCAGAGATCGACCTGAAGTTCTCGGCCACACTACGTAACATGGACCTCGAGAGGGATGATGTAGATGTGGCGATCCGCTTTGGCTATGGCGGGGACGAAGGGCTGTATTCCGTCCCCGTTCGCAAGGAGTGGCTGACCCCGGTGATGACCCCGGATATGGCCGAACAATTTCCAACGCCTGAAAGCCTGCGGGAGGCCCCCTTGATCTTTGACGACTCGATTGCGTTTCTGCGGCCCCCATCTGACTGGCCCACTTGGTTTCGGGCCGTCGGGGTAGACTTCAACCCACAGCACGGCGCGCATTTTTCCAACGCGGATCATGCGATTGACGCAGCAGTTGCCGGAGTGGGCGTCGTGCTCGGCCGAAGGGCTATGATTATCAAGGATCTGGCGGAAGGCCGTTTGGTAGCCCCCTTCAAGGTCGCAATCGAGACCATGGGCCGCTTCCGGTTTCTGTGTCTTAAAGGGGCCGAAAACAGACCTCAGATTGCGGCGTTCCGCGATTGGTTCATGTCCGAGATTGAAAAGACTGCGCATTTGTCGGATGAGTTCGAAATCATTCCGGTGGAAGAGGTGCCCGCACCGTGACAAGAACGCGCGCAACAGGAATCGGCTTTGTCGCCGTCCTGCTTTGGGCCCTGCTGGCCCTCTTTACGGTTGGGTCCGCGCCCACGCCGCCTTTGCTGCTGAACGCGTTGTGCTTTTCCATCGGTGGAGCGCTGGGATTGGGTTGGACATGGGCCACAGGCGGATTGAGTCAGCTTCGAGAAATCCCGTGGACGACCTATCTGTTCGGTACAATCGGTCTTTTTGGCTATCATGCGCTGTATTTCTCGGCTTTGCGAATGGCCCCTGCCGCAGAGGCCGGGCTTATCGCCTATCTGTGGCCTCTGCTGATCGTCCTGCTCTCGGGGCTATTGCCCGGAGAACATTTGCGCATCGGCCACCTGATCGGGGCCTGCCTGGGTTTCGCCGGGGCCGCCGTGATCATCGCGGGTGGCGGTAGCAGCGGTTTCCAGGTCGAACACTTGCCCGGCTATGCACTGGCACTGCTGTGCGCTCTGACATGGTCGGGATATTCGGTGCTGTCGCGCCGCCTTGGCGACACGCCAACCAGTTCGGTGGCTGTGTTCTGTGTGGCCACGGCCATCGCCTCGGGCCTTTTGCACATCGCCGTTGAGGAGACAGTCTGGCCAGAAACCATTCTGGGTTGGGGATCGGTCATAGCTCTTGGGCTGGGGCCCGTTGGCTTGGCGTTTTATGTATGGGATATCGGGGTCAAGCAGGGAGACATTCAAATTTTGGGCACGTCATCTTACGCGGCCCCGCTTCTGTCTACGCTTGTTCTGGTGGTTGCCGGGATCGCCGCCCCAAGCTGGGGTCTGGCGATCGCGGCCGTTTTAATCACTGGCGGCGCTTTGATCGCCGCCCGGGCCAGTATGCGTCGTTAACTCGACAATCGCTCAATCTCTTCCTTGAGCTTTAGTTTCTGTTTTTTGAGCTGAGCAATGTGAAGGTCGTCGATACCAGGCGAGCGTTGTGCTTGTTCAACTTCAAGACCGAGGTTTTCGTGCTTTTTCTTAAGTTCGGTCAGGTGTGCGCTCACGCTCATGGCGGTACTCCTCTGTTGATGTCTGAGTTTCACGTAAGAAGTTGAGCACATCGTTTCCACCCTGTCACGCTGCGGGTGCACAGAAAATATAACAAATCCGACAAAATCGGCTGGTTAATGCCTGTCACTCCGAAAATCCGGGCAACGCCACCCCATTTCGCAACACGGCGGACACCTGAGGTGTATAGCTTTCGCCATCTGCCAGATGGCGGTCCCCTGCATGCAAGATCAACGGTGCGTGCAGGCGAAACGCGGCCTTTCCAGCTTTTCGAGCCCGCAGGATCACCAGTTCAGCCTGTCGGCCCTGCCGTGCCGCCAATGGCAAGACCTCAACAGACCCCAACCGACCTTCGCAGGCGGTCAGCATGTCGGGCAGCCGGTCGGCCTTTTGGATCATGTGCAAATAGCCTTTGGGGGCAAGGCGTTTGGCCGCACAATCGATCCAGTGTTCCAGCGCGGTGTCTTCACCCAGCGCCACGCTGCGCCCCTTATCCGCCGCCGGGCTATGCGCCCCAGTACGATAATAGGGCGGGTTCGCGATAACGTGATCGAATTGACGCTGTTTCAATTCAGGCGGCAGAGCGGTCAGATCGGCCTCAAACACCTCAAGCGCGGTGCCGTTGTCAGCGGCATTCCGACGCGCCAGATCGGCATAAGCGCGTTGCAATTCGACCCCCACAGCCTGCAGGTCAGGCACCCGCGCCAGCAGGCATAAAACGGCGGCCCCAGCGCCACAGCCCAGTTCCAGAACTGTCTGACCGGGTATTGCCGGTACAGATGCGGCCAATAAAACAGGGTCTACGCCTGCGCGATAGCCCATTATGGGTTGCCACAGGCGCACACGCCCGCCCAGAAAATCGTTTCGCGTCAGGTCGGCGTCAGCAAACAGTGTCATCGACCCAAAGGGATATCATTGTCGTGCATGACACGTTCGGCGCGGGTCAGGTCATCCGCGCGCACCATCAAGCGGCGAGGGAAGATTCCAATGCCACCTTCGAGGATGCTCATATTTACGTCCATCTGAAAGCAGTCTATATCCTCGCCCTCAAGAAGGGCGGATGCAAAGGCCAGAATCGTCGGATCAGTGCTGCGCAAAAGTTCTTTCATGGGGATGGATGTAAGGGCAAGGCGGTCGCGATGTCGAGCCTTGTATCAAGGGTGTGATGAATATCGACACGGTCACAAAACCGCATGAGCGTTTGGCGGAAATCCTGACGGGCGAAATGGGCGCGGTCAACGAGTTGATCCGCACGCGCATGGCGTCAGAACACGCGCCGCGCATTCCCGAAGTCACCGCGCATCTGGTCGAGGCAGGCGGCAAACGCCTTCGCCCGATGCTGACCTTGGCGGCGGCGCGGCTGTTTGGCTATGCCGGAGATCACCACGTACGTCTGGCCGCGACGGTCGAGTTTATTCACACCGCAACCCTGCTGCATGATGATGTGGTCGACGAAAGTGCCCAGCGGCGCGGGCGGCCTACTGCGAACCTTCTGTGGGACAACAAATCCAGCGTTCTGGTCGGTGATTACCTGTTCTCCCGCAGCTTTCAGTTGATGGTTGAGACAGGATCGCTGCGGGTTCTGGATATCCTCGCCAATGCCTCGGCCACGATTGCCGAAGGCGAAGTGCTGCAAATGACTGCCGCAACCGATCTGGGCACGACCGAGGCGATTTACTTACAGGTTGTGCGCGGCAAGACGGCGGCGCTGTTCTCGGCCGCGACCGAGGTGGGCGGCGTGATCGCAGGCGCGACCGAGGAACAGGTCAAGGCGCTTTATGACTACGGCGACGCGCTGGGGATTGCGTTCCAGATTGCGGATGATCTGCTGGACTATCAAGGCGACAGCGCAGCCACCGGCAAGAATGTGGGCGACGATTTCCGCGAGCGTAAGCTAACCTTGCCAGTGATCAAAGCTGTGGCGCAGGCCACCCCCGACGAACACGCCTTCTGGGAACGCACCATCGGACGCGGTCGTCAGGAAGAGGGTGATCTGGACCACGCGCTTGGGCTGATGGCCAAGTACAGCACGCTTGAAGCAACGCGGGCGGATGCATTCGGCTGGGCGAACAAGGCTAAAGCATCGCTGGAGGCTCTGCCTGATCACGAGATCCGCACGCTGTTGTGTGATCTTGCCGACTACGTGGTCTCGCGTCTCAATTAAGCTGAGTCGCGCGGCACCACCAATCGGGATGGGCCGCACCAATCTCATAGGCGGCGAAATGCGCGTCTTTCATCGTGGGATAAAGCGCGAAACAGGTCGAACCCGACCCTGACATGCGGGCCATGAGGGCCGCTTTCGTGCCTACCAGTTCATCCAGAACGCGGGCGACCTCAGGGGCCAAGCCCGTTGTTGGCGGTTCAAGGTCGTTGCGTTGATCCTGCAACCAATCGGCGCAGGTTTCGACAGTCTCCAACTCGGGGATCTCTGCAGGCATTGGCAGATTGTCGCGGCTTTTCAATGCCGCGAACACACGCCCGGTGCGTACTTCGACGCCAGGGTTAACCAACAGGGCTGGCAGAGAGGGCAGCGAAGCGGGCGTCAGATCGTCTCCAATGCCCCGCATCCGCATGGCCCGAGCCGCGACGCAGACCGGGATATCAGCCCCCAGTGACAGGGCCACGTCGGGCGAGACTGTCCTGCCCTGCTCTGCCGCCATCCGTAGTGTCGCCGCCGCGTCTGAGGACCCGCCCCCAATGCCGCCGCCATGCGGTAGCACTTTGTTCAGGTCGATTTGTCCGGTCCAACCCGCCGCCTGTGCGGCTTTCCAAACCAGATTTCGGCTATCTGCTGGTACGCCATCGGCGTGTTCACCCGTCACTGCAATCGTCAGGGCATCGCCAGGAGTGAACTGCAGCGTGTCACCCACATCAGCAAAGACCACCAGAGAATCCAGCAGGTGATAACCATCCGCGCGGCGGCCAGTCACATGCAGGGTCAGATTGATCTTGGCGGGGGCAAACGCCTCAGCCTTCATTGGCCACTTTCAGGGGCTCGGCCCCTTCTTCGACAAGAACCGCGTCCAGCCCAATTTCCAGCTTGCGGCGAATACGGTCCGGATCGGCCTCGCCATCCGTGTCTTCGGGGTCGATGAAAGACAGAGCACGTTTCCACTGGAACTCGGCCTCGCGCGCGCGACCCACGGCCCAATAGACATCGCCCAGATGATCATTGACGACCGGATCGACAGGCATCAGCTCGACCGCATGCTCCATATGCTCGACCGCCTCGTTGTAGCGGCCTAAACGGAACAGAACCCAGCCAAGACTGTCAACAATATAGCCGCTGTCAGGGCGAGCAGCCACTGCGCGTTCGATCATATCCAGCGCCTCATCCAGCTTTTCCTGACGCTCGACCAGCGAATAACCCAGATAGTTTAACACCTGCGGCTGATCTGGATTCAGCTCAAGCGCGCGGCGGAAATCGGCTTCGGCCTGATCCCACTGCTTGAGGCGTTCGTGCGAGATGCCTCGGGCGTAGTGCAGGAACCAGTTGCCCCCCACACCCGAATCGATCAGTTCTATCGCAGTGTTGTAGGTTTCCACTGCAGCCGCGTAGTTTTCCTCGCGGCGCTGCAGATCGGCAAGCGCCACATGCACACTGGGCAGGTCAGGGCTTTTGGCGGCTAGGTTTTGCAGAACTTCGGCCGCGGCATCTGTCTTGCCCGCGCGGCCCAAAACCTCGGCGCGGCCCAGTTCAGCCGCATGGTAATCGCTGCTGGTCGCTGGCACTTTACGATAGGCTTCGACCGCAAGATCATATTGCTCAAGCCCATCCAGCAATTCAGCACTCAGCAGGATCGCGTCGACATGATCCGAGCGTAGAAAGGCCGCGAGCTGAGCATAAAGCAGGACATAGTTCTGTGCGGCTTCGCGACTGAGAGCTGCCCCGACAGAAAAGAACACTTCGGCCATGCCGTCTTGCGGAGAACCGATATGGGTAAAGGGCAAAGTCTCGCCAGCTTTCAGACGCGCCTCGTACCCTTCGATGGACGGGTCGCTTCCTGCGACAAAGACTTCATCCAAAAAAACCAACGCATCTTCGTTGCTGTCCAGCTGCGACAGCACTTCGGTACGGGCCAGTGCGGCACGTCGGGTAAAGCGCGCAATCGCGCCGTCATTGGCCGCAAAGATCGCCTCGGCCCCTTCGAAATCTCCGATCGAGGCCAGGGCCAGCGCCTTGTGGTAAAGCGCAAATTCGTTAAGCCCTTCTTGCGTGGCAACGGTATCAAACTGCTCCATCGCGTTGGTCATCGCACCTTGGCCGACATAGGCCCAACCCAACAGCAATCCGTCGACGAGCGGCCCTATGCCTTGCGTTTCCGGGTCACGGGACAGGAATTCATCCAGCTCACCCTGGGCCAGCAGGTTAACCGCAATGGCCATACGGGCCGCTTGGCTGGGTATACCGAGCTCTTCAATCGCTTGGGCGACCGGCAACGCGCGTTTTATCTGGCCCAGCGACAGCCGCGCGACCACAACGCTTTCCAGCAGCTTACCGTTCTCGGGGTCGGCACGCAGAGCTTGCGCATAGTATCGTTCGGCCGCGGAGTAATCGTTCTGGAAAATTGCCTGACGTCCGGCCAGATAGGCTCCGGATCCAGTATCCGCAAAACCCGGAAGCGAAAAGGCCGATGAAAGAAGCGCGGCAACTGCCGCGCGACGTAAGAAGGATACCACCAAAATCCTGCCCTGCCATTGTTGACTGCTATCTAAGCTAGGGCTTCGGCCGGAAAGAGGCAATGGCAGAGCCTTCACGACCCTGCCATTGCCCGTTTTTCGCTTACATGTTGGGATAATTCGGTCCGTCGCCACCCTGCGGCGTTGTCCAGGTGATGTTCTGGCTGGGATCCTTGATATCGCAGGTCTTGCAGTGAACACAGTTCTGGAAGTTGATGACGAATCGCGGACCGTTTTCATCCTCGACCATTTCGTAGACACCCGCCGGGCAATAGCGTTGCGCAGGTTCGTCGAACTTGGGCATGTTGACACTGACCGGGATTGCCGGGTCGGCCAGTTTCAAATGACAGGGCTGGCTTTCCTCGTGATTGGTGGCCGCGAAGGATACGTTGGTCAGGCGGTCGAAAGACAGCACGCCATCGGGTTTTGGATAGTCGATGGGCTTGTGCTTGCTGGCTTCCTCGGTCGCCTCGGCATCGTTCTTGCCGTGGCCAACTGTCCCGAACAACGAAAAGCCCAGCGTGTTGGTCCACATGTCCATTCCGCCTAGCATCAGCGATGCGGTCAGGCCCCATTTCGACCAGATCGGCTTGACGTTTCGCACCTTTTTCAGGTCGGAGCCGATGGCACCTTCGCGCACGTCGGTCTCGTATGCGGTCAGTTCGTCGCCCGAACGGTCGGCTTTGATGGCGTCAAAGGCGGCCTCGGCTGCGGCTTTGCCCGACAGCATCGCGTTATGGTTGCCCTTGATGCGCGGCACGTTGACCATACCCGCCGAACAGCCCAGCAGCGCCACACCCGGCGCAACCAGTTTCGGCATCGACTGATAGCCCCCTTCGGTGATCGCACGAGCGCCATAGGTCACGCGCTTGCCGCCTTTCAGCAGTTCAGCCACCATCGGATGGTGCTTGAAGCGCTGGAATTCCATGTAGGGATACAAGTGCGGGTTTTTATAGTTCAGGTGAACCACGAAACCGACATAGACCTGATTGTTTTCCAGGTGATAGATGAACGATCCGCCACCCGCGTTGCTGCCCAGAGGCCAGCCCATCGTGTGTGTGACTGAGCCTTCTTTGTGCTTGGCCGGGTCGATCTCCCAGATTTCTTTCATGCCAACGCCGTATTTCTGCGGCTCTTTGCCCGCTGACAGGTCGTATTTGGCGATAACCTCTTTGGACAGCGATCCACGCACACCTTCCGACAGGAAGACGTATTTGCCGTGCAGCTCCATCCCCGGCTCGGTGTTCGGACCATATGAGCCATCGGCTTCTAAACCAAAGACACCGGCCACCACACCTTTGACTTCGCCATTTTCACCGTAAACCAGATCGGAACAGGCCATACCGGGGAAGATTTCTACGCCCAGTTCTTCGGCCTGTTCGGCCATCCAGCGGCAAACATTGCCCATCGACACGATGTAGTTACCGTGGTTGTTCATCAGCGGCGGCATCGGCCAGTTGGGGATGCGGATCTGACCGGCCTCACCCAGCATATAGAAATTGTCTTCATGCACCTCTGTGTTCAGCGGCGCGCCCTTCTCTTTCCAGTCCGGGATCAAAGCATCCAGGCCGCAGGGATCAAGCACCGCACCAGACAGAATGTGCGCCCCGACTTCCGAGCCCTTTTCCAGAACGACAACGTTCAGATCGGCATCCAGCTGTTTCAAACGGATGGCTGCAGACAGACCGGCCGGGCCTGCGCCCACGATCACCACATCGTATTCCATCGCTTCGCGTTCAATATCGGCCATCGCGGGCTCCTTAGCTAACTTTCCGAATTGGCGCTTTGTGCACGTGCTCGGCGCAATTTTCTTTCCCTGCTGACTACATGTTCACCAAGTCCTTGGTCAATCAGAACACGGCGTAACAATGCCGCAATGCGGCAGATCACGCGTCCGGGCTGTCCCCCAGCAGGTACCTGGGGCCACTTCCCTTTGACTTGGCCCGGTCATCCGGGTTGTAAAGCGCACATTTGGGCAAGCTCAGACAGCCGCAGCCAATGCATCCATCCAGATTGTCACGCAACCGCGTCAGCGTCTCGATTCGCTGATCCAGATGCGCGCGCAGCCCGACGCTGATCTTTTGCCAGTCTTTTGGTGTTGGCGTCCGATTGCCCGGCAGGCCCGACAACACCTGCCGAATTTCCGGCAGAGACAAACCGAACTGCTGGGCGATCATGACAAAGCTCAGCCGCCGGATATCAGCGCGCTGATACCGCCGCTGCCCGCCCGCATTGCGCCACGGGGTGATCAACCCTTGCGCCTCATAGTAGCGAATGGCCGAAACCGCCAATCCCGTGCGCCGGGCCAAAGCGCCAATGGCCAGCCCCTCGGATAACGCCAACTTTTCCTCCAACAAATACCTTGACCTAAAGTTAGGTTTAGAAATTACAGTGAGTCGCGACACGCCTCAAGATGAAAAAAGGAGATCCCATGATGGCGACGCTTGAACACACCAACTTTACCGTCCGCGACCCTCAGGCCTCGGCCAAATGGATGCACGAAGTCTTTGGTTGGAAAACCCGCTGGGAAGGACCGGCCATCGCGGGCGGATATACGGTCCATGTGGGCAGCGCACACACATATTTGGCGCTTTACGCGCCCAGCGATCCCAAACCATCACAAGAAAGCAGCTATGACATCGTTGGTGGGCTTAATCATGTTGGTGTTCTGGTCGAAGATATCGACGAAACCGAAGCCCGCGTTATCAAAGCAGGATTCACGCCAACGTCGCATGCTGATTACGAACCGGGCAAAAGGTTCTATTTTGATGACGACAACGGGATCGAATTCGAGGTGATTAGCTACACGTAGGCTGTAATCCGCGTTGGCGTGATTTAGCCCCCTTGCATTTCACGCGCCATTTGGGTCAGGTACTTGACGACCCAATCATTCGCCCCGGCGCCAATCTCGTGCGGCGGGGCGACTCAATTTATGCGTGGACGACGAGAATATGGAAAAGATTCCCATGACGCCTGCGGGCAATGCCGCGCTCGAGGCGGAGCTGAAAAACCTCAAATCCGTCGAGCGCCCGGCGATCATCGAAGCCATCGCCTCGGCCCGAGAGCTGGGCGACCTGAAGGAAAACGCCGAGTATCACTCGGCGCGTGAAAAGCAGGGCTTTATCGAAGGCCGCATCAAAGAACTGGAAGGTATCTTGTCGCTGGCCGACGTGATCGACCCAGCAAAGCTGTCCGGTGCTGTGAAATTCGGCGCCAAGGTCACTTTGGTCGATGAGGACACTGACGAGGAAAAGACCTGGCAGATTGTGGGTGAATATGAGGCCAGTATCGAAAGTGGCCTGCTGAATATCAAATCTCCTATCGCCCGCGCCTTGATCGGCAAGGAAGAAGGTGACAGTGTCGAAGTCCGCACCCCTGGTGGTGTACGTTCCTATGAAATCCTGAGTATCGAGTACGCCTAAGCCAAGCGCCGACAATGTCCGAGTCCACGCCAGAGCACGAAACCGAACGGCCCACACCGATTGGTATGTATGACCGGCCAGCGGAACCCGCGTTGACCGAAATCGAAATCGCGGCCATCGTTCTCAGCCTTATCTGGCTGGTCGTGTCGGTCGTATTCCTAGTGTTGCCCGGCAAAATAGAAGGCGGCGGTTTCGTGGTAACGCTGCTGGCGGTTTTCATGCCGATTGCCATGATCTGGGTGGCAGCCACGGCACTGCGCGCCAGCCGTATCATGCGTGAAGAAAGCGCGCGGCTACAAAGTTCGATCGACGCGATTCGCAATGCATTGATCGCTCAGCAGCAGCGCGCCTCCAGCGTCTATGAGCCCAATGTGTCCAAGAAACTGGACGAAATTGTCGAGACAGCCAAAAAGACAGAAAGTACCCTGGCCACGTTTTCCACGCATCGGACTCAGCCTGTTCGGGGCAGGACCCCGAATGCAAACGGCGACCAGACCACGCTGGAACTTGGAACACAGGCCGAAGACATCGCGCCTCCGCTTGGGACGGATGTGTTCATCCGCGCCCTGAACTTCCCTGAAACGCAGGAAGACACCGAAGGGTTCAATGCCCTGAGGCTGGCGCTGAAAGACCGCAAGACCGCGCAGCTGGTGCAGGCGTCGCAGGACGTGCTGACCCTGCTCAGTCAGGAAGGCATCTACATGGATGACCTGCGCCCCGACATGGCGCGTCCGGAAATCTGGCGGCAATTTGCGCAAGGATCACGCGGGCGAGCCGTGGCTGCTTTGGGCGGCATAAGGGACCGTTCGTCACTGGCGCTGACGTCAGCCCGGATGAAGCAAGATCCCATCTTCCGCGATGCCGCGCACCACTTTCTGCGCCGGTTCGACCACATGATCATCGAGTTCGAGCCCGAGGCCAGCGATGCCGACTTGACCGCGCTTGGCGACACGCGCACCGCGCGGGCGTTCATGTTGTTGGGTCGAGTGGCTGGAACCTTCGATTAAAGATCAAAGCTGCCATAGGGGATGAACCGGACCATGTCGCCCGGTTTGATATGGCACGCGCCATCCCCAATCTCGACCAGCCCTTCAGCCCAGCTTAGCCCACTGATCCGACCTGAGCCCTCGGAGGCGAACACCTCAGCCCGGCCATCACGGATGCGGGCGCGCAGATACTCGCGGCGGCCCGGTTTCTTACGCTTTTCAAACGCGGCGGGCAGGTCAAAGCCTTGAGGGGTCGACCAACCCTCGCCCGCCATCAGGCCCAAGGCCGGGCGCGCAAAGATCAGCGTGCAAACCAAAGCGGCCACCGGGTTTCCGGGTAGGCCGAACACAGGCGTTCCGTCCCACATCCCAAGCGCCAGAGGGCGACCGGGTTTCAACGCAATCCGCCATTCCTGCATCCCCCCTGCCTGCCGCAACAGGGCCGAGACATGGTCCTCATCCCCGGCAGACGCGCCGCCACTGGTCAGGATCACATCCGCGCGTTCAGAGGCTTGGTTCAGACAAGTCCGCAACGCCTCGCGGTCGTCGGGCACCCGGCCCATATCGACCGCCTCAAACCCCATGCGTTCCAACAAGGACAACAGCATCGGACGGTTGGCATCGTAAATCTGGCCCGGACCGGCGGATTCACCGGGTTCGACCAGTTCATCCCCAGTGGACAGAACCGCCACGCGCAGCACTTTGCGCACCGGAACCTCGGCCAGACCGGTGGCCGACAACAGCGCCAGATCGGCCGGGGTCAGGCGACGTCCGGCGGGCAGAACCGCGTCGCCCTCGGCCACATCCTCGCCTGCCTTGCGGGTATTTGCGCCGCGTTTCAGCGGCCCGTGAAAAGCGATGTGGCCGTCCTGAACGGTCACGTCCTCCTCCAGAATGACTGTATCCACGCCCGCAGGCAGTGCCGCCCCGGTCAACACACGCAACGCATGGCCCTCGGGCACCGTGCCATCAAACGGTATCCCAGCCGCCGCGCGCCCCGGATGCAGCGGCATGACCTGCGGGCCGTCAAGCGCGGCCCCGGCAAAGCCATAGCCATCCACCGCCGTATTGGGTTGCGGCGGGTTCGAGCGTTGGGCGATAACCTCCTGCGCCAGAATACGCCCGGTGGCCTGCGCCAAAGGCACGGTTGCCACGCCTGCAACCACGGTCAGCCGGTCGCGCAACAGGGCCAGCGCATCGTCGACCGGGGTCCAGTTCACCCCGGCGGGCAAGGCAAAACAATCGTTGCGCAGGGGTGGGGGCGCAATGTCGGGTTTGGTCATAGCCCCACCTCTCGCAAGATGAAATCGGCAATCGCCGCTGTGTCGTTCAGGTCAAAAACCGGCTGATCCACCTGCAGCGGCGTGTCGCTGGCCACGGCGCGGATCGTCGGGTTTTCGGGGGCCATCAGCGCGTTTCCGGCCTCGGCCCGGAACGCCTCGATCTTTGGATGGCCTTCTCGCTTGAACCCTTCGATCAGCACCAGATCGACCGGGGTCAGGCGAGCCAAAAGGTCGTCCATCAAAGGCTCGGGCGCGCCGCGCAGTTCTTGCATGATGGCGACACGCTGACCCGAGACCAACAGCACCTCGGACGCGCCTGCCGTGCGGTGGCGATAGCTGTCAGTACCGGGCTGATCCACATCAACGCTGTGATGCGCATGCTTAAGGGTCGAGACAGTAAACCCCCGCCCGGTGATTTCGGCCACCAGACGCTCCATCAGCCCGGTCTTGCCGGCGTTTTTCCAGCCGGTGACGCCGTAAACCCTCATGCCTGCTCCAGCAGCTGTTCGGCCCGCGCGAGATCGTCGGGCGTGTTGACGTTAAAGAACGGATCAAACGGCTCGGCGGTGAACAGCGCCTCGCGCCCGTCGTGCTGGTCGGTCCAGATCACCACCTTGCGCAAACCGTCCTGCAGCGCCGCCCGAAGATCATCGCGCAGCGCCACCGGCCAGAGGCCAAAGGTCGGGTGCCGGTTGATGCGTTTGCCCCCGCCGGATTTCAGCATTTCGTCCCCCCTGCGCGGCGTGGTGGCCAGCACGAGCGGGTGGGTCTGGCCCTGCGCAGCCTCGGTCAATCGCGTCACCAGATCACGGGGGAAAAACGGCGTGTCGGCAGCGGCGGTGATGATAGAGTCCGCGCCTTGTGTCGCCGCCCAGTCCAAGCCCGCCAGCACCCCGGCCAGAGGGCCCGCGAAGCCGTCAATCGTATCCGGCAGGATCGGCAGGTTCAGATCGGCAAACCGCTCAGGATCACCATTTGCGTTCAAGGCCAGCCCGCCCACCTGAGGCGCAAGCCGGTCGATCACATGCGCCATCAGGCTCTGCCCGCCGATGCGCAGCAGCCCTTTGTCGCCGCCACCCATCCGGGTCGCCAGTCCTCCGGCGAGGATAACTCCGAGGGGTTTGGTCATGTCGTCAGTCCTTTCACAGCGGGCCAGTTCGGCGTCCGAATAAAGATGCCGACAGCGAACAGAACCAGAAGACCAACCAACCAGTAAGACCAAACACTAGCGATCAGTAAGACCGAGAGGCATATGGCCGCGGTGTTTAGCCGGTATCGCCGCACCGCGGTTAGTGTCGGCCTGTCGAGCCCATTCAAACCAGGAAGTCCCCAAAACAACACACGCAAACGCGTCGACTTTCGCCGTTTCGGATTATCAGACGCACGAGAGGTTCCGACCAAGTCGGTCAGAGCGCCCCACTCAAGCTGATCCAGTATATCGTTGGGATAGGCCGCAAGCGCCATGTTCATCGCCAGCTCATCCGCATATTGGAATTTTATGGAATAGAGCGTTGTGACAATAAGAATCGGGAGGATCAGAAATTCTTCAAGCCCTGCGAGCATTTCAATCATCCCGCACTCTTCCTGCGATGTTTCTTATCCTCAACCGCCACGCTGGCCGGGTCGATGTCGCGCAGCAGACGGTCCTCACCCGACAGGCACACGAACCGCTGCCCGCGCATGCGACCGATCAGGGTCAGGCCGACCTCGCGCGCGATCTCGACGCCCCACGCCGTAAAACCGGACCGAGACGCCAATACCGGGATGCCCACCATCGCCGTTTTGATCACCATCTCGGACGTCAGACGGCCCGTCGTATAGAGGATCTTGTTCTCGGCCACCGCGCCTTCGGACAGCATCCAGCCCGCGATTTTGTCGACTGCGTTGTGACGACCCACGTCTTCCATATAGACCAGCGGACGATTTTCTTGGCACAGCACCGTGCCGTGGATCGCCCCGGCTTCAAGGTACAATGACGGCGTGCGGTTGATCTTGGCGGCCAAATCATACAGCCACGAGGTCCGAACCTGAACCTGTGGCAGGCGCACACCCTCGAGCCCCTCCATCATATCGCCAAAGACCGTGCCCACGGCGCAACCACTGGTGCGGGTCTTCTTCTTGAGCTTGTCTTCATACGAGGTTTCACGCGCCGTGCGCACGACCACGGTTTCCAGATCATCGTCATAGTCGACGCGGGTGATTTCGTCATCCGCCAGCAGCATCCCCTGATTGCGCAGGAACCCCAGCGCCAGATATTCGGGATAGTCGCCAATGGTCATCGCCGTCACGATTTCCTGCGAGTTGAGGAAAATGGTCAGCGGCCGCTCCTCAACCACCGAGATATGGCTGACCTCACCATTCTGGTCCACGCCCTCAACCGCGCGGGTCAGGCGGACCGCGCCGGGATCGGGGGCGATGATGTAGTCCGAAAGATCGAGTTCCGTGGCCAATTGCAACCCCTTCGTAAGACAGATACTGCTGCGGGCATCACCATAGGATTTAGCCATGGCAGACACCACATCCAAGTCTTACTTCTGGAAGGGTTTTCGCGACGGGACGCCGTTCATATTTGTGGCGATCCCCTTCGGCACCCTGTTCGGCGTCTTCGCGACCGAAGCCGGGCTGAACCTGTTGCAAACCATGACGCTGACCGCGACCGTCTTTGCCGGGGCGGCGCAGTTTGCCGCGCTGCAACTGCTGCAGGACCAGACGCCGACGGCAATCATCCTGATCTCGGCTTTGGCGGTGAACCTGCGGATGGCGATGTATTCCGCCTCGCTGACGCCCTATCTGGGGGCCGCGCCGATGTGGCAGAGGGCATTCGCGGCCTATCTGACCGTGGATCAATCCTATGCCAGCTCGATCATCCAGTTCGAAAAACAGCCCGACATGAGCGTGCCGCAGCGAATGGCCTATTTCGTGGGCTCAGTTACGCCGATCACGCCGTTGTGGATCTTGGCGACCTATCTGGGGGCAGTGCTGGGCACGCGTATTCCTGAAAGCTGGGCGCTGGATTTTGCCTTGCCGATCACCTTTCTGGCCATGATCGGGCCGATGATGCGGACCTTACCGCACGTGGTCGCGGCCCTTGTTGCCATCGTCGTGTCGCTGTTCACCGTCGGCGTCCCCTATAACCTTGGCCTGCTGATCGCCGGATGCGCGGGCATGATCGCAGGCGCTCAGGCCGAACTCATCGCTGAGCGCAGAAAGGCCCGGACATGACCCCGCCAGATCCCGTTACCGTCTGGACCATTATCATCGGACTGGCGATCGGCAGCTATGGGCTGCGCTTTGTCTTTATAGGATTGGTCGGAGACCGACCGATGCCCCCCTGGCTGCTGCGCCATCTACGCTATACAGCCGTGGCGATCATCCCTGCGCTGATTGCGCCGCTGGTGGTCTGGCCAACCGCGACCGAAGGCCAGCCGGACATACCGCGCATGTCGGCTGCGGCGGTCTCTGTGGCCGTGGGGCTTTGGACCAAGAACGTTATCGCAGCGATTTTCAGCGGGACCGGAACCCTTTACGGATTGCTGTATCTACTGGGCTAGGGCCGTGTCCTGCTGGTTCAGCAGGGCATTGTTCGCTGCCAACCCAGCTTGCAAGTCAGCCGAGTCATTCTCGCGGTATTCCGTCGTCACCACTCCCGGTATCTGGCCGAACTGATCGGACAGTTTCACGGGGTAAAAGGTGGTGCTGATCTGCTCGAACCCCGGCACCTGCTGCAGCAGTTGCGCGGTTGAATTGGTACAAAACGCCCCCGCCACCGGGCCGGATTGTTTGGCCAGTTGCAGCGCGATTTCGGCCTGTTGCGGGGTCACTTCGATTGTCTGGACGCGGGCATAGTGCGTCTCGCGCGCGTGGCTGCTGCGATAGGCGCGCTCCACGTTGGGAGTGATGCCATACAGCACATCATCCTTGATCGGCACCACATCGGCGCGGAAAGATCCTGCGGGGTCAAAAATCACCCGCTCGCTGCCGCTGATCATCAACGAGGTATGCGCCCCCGAACCGGTGCGCGTGCTGATCATCGTATAGAGCGTCAGGGTCGACGGGCCGGGATCACTATAGGACCGGGCCGCAATCTCTGAGAAATCGGCCTGCGGACGTTGAGAGCCCACGCAGCCAGCCACCGTTGCTGCCAGAAGGCAGGCAATCACTATCCTGATCACGATGGACCCCGATTTTAAGGTTTAAGAAGCGAAAACCGCCAGGAACAGGCACAGGAAGGCAATGGCTACGACGCACCACGTGGTCGCCCTGATAAAGCCGTCAAATGTTTTTTCCTGAACTTTGATGTCCATTTCGCCGTGCTTGTATTCAGCCATGTGAAATATTCCCAATTCGCGTGTTTGAGACGTTGGTAATCGAAAACGCGAGGGCTGTCACCACGTCATTCGCGCGCAGGGGCCGCAGATTGGAACACCGAACAGCCCGGATACCCGAAGCCCCAGCGCCACGGCAGGCCAGAACAGGGTGCGCCGCCGAATCGAACAGCCGCAAACATCGCTTCGGCTGTCACGGAATGGGCGGTGCGAATCTGGTCGGGTGTCATGTCATATCGGACGGAATACTCTTCGGCGTGCTCAGTGCCGTGCTGTTTCACGCAGGCGCGCAGCGTGTCATCCGCTGACAGGCGCGCGTCATAACTGTCTTCGGCGCGCAGGGCTGCACCCGCGTTGTGATAGGCCCGATCATGGGCCACGCAGCAGTATTCCCAGGGTGGGTGCGCTTCATACAAAGCGCGGAACTTCGGGAATGTCTCGGCCACGAACCGCCAGCTGGTCGACAACCCGCCCGAGCATCCATCAGTCTCGAATACTGTTAAATCTGCTCCCTCGCTTTGCGCGATCAGCGCGCGATGGGCGGGCAGTTCGAGGCTGCGCATGAAATCTTGCGCCGCGAGCGGGCTGGCCAGAACCGACAGGATCAGCGCCAGTTTACGGGCTTGCATCGCGCATCGCCTGTTTGTCCACGGACATGCCAAAAGTAGTTGCAAGCCACAGCAAAAGGCGCTCAGCCGGGCCCATCTCGGCCCGGATGCGCAACACCTCGTTGGCCAGCGCCGGGTCATCGGTGATCAACCCGTCTACCCCCATCGAAGCCATGGCCGACATCTGCAGCGGGTCATTCACCGTCCAGACATAGATATCCTTGCCCGCCGCCTGCACGCTGCGGACCAGCCCCGGCGTCGCCATGCCCGCATTGACGGCCACAAACTCACCTTCAAGCCCTGAAAGGTCTCCGACCGCCGTGGCGGCCAGAACACCGGCGCGCCAGTCAGGGCGCAGTTTTTCCATTTTCTGCACGGCGGGGTATTTCAGCGACATGGTGGCGATGTCGTCCTGCATCTCGAACTCTTCCACCAGCGCGGCGACGCGATTTTCCAGATCGACGTCGTGACCGTAATATTTCAACTCAATGATGACCTTGGCCTTGCCCTTTGCTGCCTCCAGAACTTGTCGCAGAGTCGGGGTGCGTTCGTCGGCGTATTCAGGATCGAACCAACTGCCGATGTCGATCTCGGCCACGTCTTCCATCGTGGCATCCCAGACCTTGGTGGGCACGCCCGCCAGTTTCATGAAATCACTGTCATGAGCCACAATCACCACGTCATCTGCCGTTTCCTGCACGTCGATCTCGACCCAATCGGCACCGTCCTCGATGGCTTTCAGAACTGCGGCCATGGTGTTTTCCGGCCGCAACGCTGCAGCCCCCCGGTGGCCGATCACCTCGGCCCGGTCGGGGGCATCGACACGGTCCAGCACCTCCTGCCCGACCCATAGCCCCGCAACCAAGGCCACCGCCGCGCCGCCAAGAGCGGCGAGAAGCGGCACGCGCAGATTGCCCGGTTCGGGATGCGGGGGCTCCGAGGTCTTGATCTCGAAAAACCCATCCAGCAGCACCGCCAGCGCGCCCAGCGCCGTTGCGGCCAGAACCAGCCCGGCCAGAGACCACAGCCCGGCTACGATCAAACTGTAGATCAGCGCCAGCTTCAGATGAGACGCCCCCTGCAGCGGCACCAGATCGAACAACAACCCAGCCACCGTCGCAATCAACGCGGCAATGACAATGCGCAGGCACAGCCAGATCGCCAGCTCAAGCTTGAGCCGCCCGCGCTTACCCTCCATCCGGGTGGCGCTGACGTTGAAGGCGCTGGCGGGGGCAACGGATTCGAACAACACCAGATGCAGGCCCAGCGCCCAGGCCGAGAGCCTGCGGATCAACACCCAAGCCATGACCAGCACCACCGCGCCGATCAGGCCCACGGCCACAAGGAAGGATGGCGGGCGGAACGTCAGGTAATAGTTGATGTCATATTCGGTCAGGGTCCACCACGCGATCACCGCCGCGACAGCGGCAAATGGCACAACCAACAGCAACACCCGCAACACGAACCGCACCGCGAAACCGAATAGAGCGGGCAGGCGCGATAGGATCAGGCCAATGGCGGAACTGCCCGCGCGCCACGGGTCACGTTCACCCATTCGCAACGAGGCTGCCATGACCGAAAAGACCAGCACCTCAGCCAATAGAAACAGGCTAAGCACCACCACAGCCGCCACGAACCCGACCGGAGACAGGATGAATGCGGCGATGGCCTGATCCGTCAGCGCGGTCTGGTTTGAGAGCGACACCGCCAGATTGACTGTAATCGCCACCCCCGGCGCGATCAGCGCAACCAGCAGCAGGCGCACGGCCAGATAGATCGGCACAAAGACACGTCGTCGCGCCCAGGCGCCGCGATAGGATGTTGTAACGGCTGAAAAAAGGCTCACCAGCGTTCCCCTTGAATGACCAACGTATTCAAGGCCGCGCAGAGGTGAATTGCAAGATGTACGCTCAGCTTTCTTCCAGATCGGCCGCCAGGCGGAACCCAATACGGTTGGCTGGCTTGTCCTCGACCGATTTGGGCAGGGCGCGCAGCATCACGTTCAGCTGGCTGACATGCTGCACCAATTGCGTCCGCGCGCCGGGCCCGTCCGAGCCATAAAAGGTGATCATATCAGGGTCGAAATAGCCCATCCCTTCGATCCGCATCACGCCTGCATCGCCACCAGTGAAACCCATGGCGACCTCGTGATCGGCATCCAGCGTTTTCTCGAAATTCTGGATATAAAGGATCAGCCGCTCATAGGCCCATTGCGCCGGGCTTTTGCTTTCAACCGGTTTTTGCAGTGTGTCGGGCAGATTTTGTGTGCCGGATTGGGCGTCAGGGTTGGCATGGACTTCGTAACAGCGGGGCAAGGCCGCCGCTTCTGCTGCCTCGGCCGAGGTTTCGATTTTGTCCATGGCATTACCCTTTGCGTTGAAACTCCCACGCCCCGTCTGCGCGCCGCGTCCGGGTCACCGCTCCAATGTGGTAAAGATGGTTCAGATGTGCAACCGACTCGACCAGAGCCAGCCCATATTCGCCATCGCCGATCTGGCGTTTGAACAGGGGCGGAAAGCACTCGGCGGCGGTTTTGGGCGTGTCCAGATAGTTTTGCAGACGCTCCAACGCACCATGGTGATTGTCGATCAGTTGCTTCATCCGCAGCGGAAGGCCAGTGAAGGGCAGCTTGTGCCCGCCCAACGCCAGGTGATCGGGGCGCGCCAACCCTTGCAGCCGCTCACAGGCCTCAAGCCATTCGGCCACCGGATCGGCCAGCGGCTCGGTCACATAAACCCCCAGATTGGGGCTGATCGAGCTTAGGATCTGATCGCCGGTGATCACCAGATTGTCGTCACGGCTCCAGAAGGTCGCGTGTTCGGGGGCGTGGCCATTGCCCATATGCACGTCCCAATCGCGCCCGCCCATTCGGATCACGCTGCCCTGCTTGATCCGGGTAAAGCCCAGCGGCATCGGATAGACCGTATCGCAGAAATTGAACGGCCGTTCGGTCATGCGTTTGGCCAAGAAATCCGCATCCATCCCGGCGCTGCGGTAATAATCCAGCGTCTCGGTCGGCCAGGTTTCCTGCACGTCCAACTGCAGCATCCGCGAAAACAGCCATGCGGTGCGGGTTGTCACCAGCTCGGCTCCGTGTTCGGACTGGAACCAACCGGCATTGCCGACATGGTCAGGATGGTGGTGTGTCACCACCACCCGTTTGACCGGCTTGCCGCCCAGCGGGCCCGCCATCAAATCAGCCCATATGCGGCGCGTCTTGTTCGAGGACAGACCGGTGTCGATCACCGTCCAACCGTTGCCATCATCCAGCGCATAGATGTTGACGTGATCCAGCGCCATGGGCAGCGGCAAGCGCATCCAAAGCACGCCTTCAGCGACCTCGGTCGCCTCGCCCGGGGCCGGAGCCTCGGGCCAGGGATAACGGATCGTCAAAGGGCTCTCGCCGTCCATCAGGCGGCCAGTTCTTCTGCGCTGAGACCGTAGACATCCTCGGCCCCGTTTTGCGCCTGCGCCAGCAGACCTGAGTATTCAGGCAGCAATGCGTTGATGTAGAAGCGCGCCAGCTTGAAGCGCGGACCTTCGGGCTCGGCCAGCGCCGCCTTCAGGTGGTAATGCGCGCCCAAAATGCGGGCGAAGGCATGCAAATAGGGCACGGCACCGGCAAAACGGTTGTTCATGTCGGCCTGCGACACCAACCACTCGGTGGCCTCGCGCAGGCTTTCGGTGGCTTCCCAGACCGGACCGGCTAGTTCCGGCATGGTTGCACGGGCCGTTTCAGCGTGATCCTCGATCTCGTCCAGAAGACGGCTGGCCGCTTCGCCGCCATCCATCATCTTGCGGGCCACAAGGTCCAGCGCCTGAATGCCGTTGGTTCCCTCATAGATCGCTGTCACGCGGACATCGCGATAGAACTGCGCCGCGCCGGTTTCCTCAATGAAGCCCATTCCACCGTGGACCTGCACGCCCTCTTCCGAGACGCGCATGCCTGTTTCGGTTCCAAACGCCTTGCTGATCGGGGTCAGCAGCGCAGCGCGCGACACCCATTCAGGATCATTGGTGGCCGTCGCCATGTCGATCGCCGCCGCATTGGCCAGCATGATCGCCCGCGCCGCAAATGTGTCGGCACGCATGCTCATCAGCATCCGGCGCACATCGGCGTGGTCGATGATGGTGCCAGAAGGCGTCTTGCCCTGCTTGCGTTCCAACGCATAGGCCAATGCGTGCTGATAGGCACCTTCAGCAACGCCAACGCCCTGACCACCCACGCCCAGACGCGCGTTGTTCATCATGGTAAACATCGCGGCCATACCGCCGTGTTCCTTGCCCACAAGCCAGCCTTTGGCACCGTCATACTGCATCACGCAGGTCGGCGAGCCGTGAAGGCCCATCTTGTGTTCCAGCGAAACCACTTTCAGGTCATTCGCCAATCCGGGATTGCCGTTTTCGTCCGGTAGGTATTTGGGAACCAGGAACAGCGAAATCCCCTTGGTTCCAGGCACGCCATCGGGCAGACGCGCCAGAACAAGGTGGCAGACGTTTTCCGCAAAGTCGTTGTCCCCCCAAGAGATGTAGATTTTTTGGCCCGACACCGCATAGGTACCATCGCCATTGGGTTCCGCTTTTGATGTCAGCGCACCCACATCCGAACCGGCCTGCGGTTCGGTCAGGTTCATGGTGCCTGACCACTCGCCTGCGATCATCTTGGGCAGGTACAGCTCTTTCAGCGCATCACTGGCGTGGTGTTCCAACGCTTCGATCTGGCCCTGCGTCATCAGCGGGGCCAATTGCAGTGACAGACAGGCCGCTGACATCATCTCGTTTACGGCGGTTGTCAGAGTCATCGGCAGGCCCATGCCACCATATTCGGGATCCGCGCTCATGCCGATCCAGCCGCCTTCGGCAATCGCTTTCCAGCCGTCGCCATAACCCGGTGAGGTGCGCAGAACACCGTTCTCCAGCCGCGCCGGCTCCAGATCGCCGGGGCGTTGCAGCGGGGCCATGACCTCTTCGCACATCTTTCCAGCTTCGGTCAGAATCGCGCTGACCACGTCTTCGCTGGCTTCCGAAAACTTGTCAGTGGCGGCGATCTGTCCGAAATCGACCGCATGGCGGAACAGGAATTCGTAGTCAGAGACTGGTGCGCGATATGGCATGGCTTCACCTCGGGGCTGTATAAAGGTCTGCAACGGCGGGGTTGGAAAACCCAGCGCCCACCGTTATTCATCTGGATTTGGACGATTACGTACCTGTCCCCATGATACAAGCAATCAAAACGCGGCGTCACCACCCATGATCCCCAACGGAACACTCGAACTGTTCGCCGACCCGGCCGGAATTGAGCAGGCAGCGGACCTGCTGCGGCAAGGACAGCTTGTCGCTTTCCCGACCGAAACAGTCTACGGGCTGGGCGGCGATGCCCGCAACGGAGAGGCCGTGGCCCGCATTTATGCAGCCAAAGGCCGCCCCAGTTTCAACCCATTGATCGCGCATGTCGCATCGGTCGACGCCGCAAAACGATTTGTGACATGGTCAGATCAGGCACAGGTTCTGGCAGATGCTTTTTGGCCCGGCCCGCTGACTTTGGTTTTGCCATTGCGCGCTTACCATCAAGTGTCGTCTCTGGTGACCGCTGGCCTCGATACGCTGGCCGTTCGCGTTCCGGCCCATCCTACGGCACACGCTATTCTTGAAGCCTTTGACGGGCCCGTTGCGGCGCCGTCAGCGAACCCGTCAGGGCAAATCAGCCCGACAACCGCTGATCACGTGCGGACCGGGTTGGACGGACGCATTGCCGCTATCATGAACGACGGTCCGTGCGGGGTCGGTCTGGAATCGACGATCGTTGGACTGGCCGGTGAGCCAACCTTGCTACGCCCCGGCGGCGTCGCGCTGGAAGAGATCGAGAGCACCCTGAACACCCGCCTCCATCTACATCAAACCGGAGATCTGCTGACAGCACCCGGCCAGTTACTATCCCACTACGCGCCCGATGCCCCGGTTCGCTTGAATGCTGACGCCACTCAGGGGGACGAGGTGCTGTTGGGTTTTGGGTCTGTTCCTTGCGACCTCAACCTGTCGGCTAAAGGCAATTTGGTCGAAGCCGCCGCTAACCTGTTTGCAGCGCTGCACCAGTTGAATACCACCGGTCGACCGATTGCGGTTTCGCCAATCCCGGATCACGGCCTTGGGGCAGCAATCAATGACCGCCTGCGCCGCGCCGCTGCACCGCGCGATCGCTGATCAGGCACGCCCGGCGCTGGCCGACAAAGTCAACGGATCAACACCCAAAGTGGCAAGCGCGGCCTCCCATTTCTCGTCATCGGGGACGTCGAACACCAGTTTCGAGGACGCATCCGTGGTCAGCCAGCCATTCATGGCAATCTCATCCTCAAGCTGGCCCGGACCCCAGCCGGAATAGCCCAGCGCCAATGTCGAATTGAGTGGACCACGACCCGAGGCCAGATCTTCAAGGACGTCCAATGTCGCGGTCATGCTGAAATCATCCGAAATTTTCATCGAATGAAGATTCGCATCATAGTCTGAACTGTGCAGAACAAAGCCGCGCGACATCTCGACCGGCCCACCAAAATGTACGAGGCGTTCGCCCACGACAGGGATTCGGCAGGCGATGTTGAGCTGCCCAAGCAAAGTCTTGATCCGCAGGTCTGACGGCTTGTTGATGATCAGACCCATCGCCCCATCATCTCCGTGGCTGCACATATATACCACCGAATGATCGAAGCGCGGATCGCCCATACCCGGCATCGCAATCAACAGTTTTCCGGTCAGGTCCATAAGATGGCATCTCTTGCTTGGTGCCCTTCAACAATGGCCCCGAGCGGCGGCGATTGGCAAGAGATCAGCGCAGATTTCCGCAGATTTCATTCGAGTGACCTGAACGTGACTTGGAATCTGCGTCGGGACCGCGCATTTATAGGTTATGAACGTACATATGACAGTCTCAGCGGTCGCATTGACCTTCGCCCTTGGATTTGTTGCCCCGGCATTCGCTCAGGTGACTGGTACCGTGGCAGAATTGGATATTCTCGACGGTGGTCGCACCACGCAGGGAACCTATATGACAGCCGTGCGGGTGACGTTGGATGATGGGTGGAAAACCTATTGGCGCGCGCCCGGTGATGCAGGCATTCCACCGCATTTCGACTGGAACAGTTCGGACAATGTTGGGAACGTGTCGATTACCTGGCCGACCCCTGAAGTCTTTGTCCAGAATGGACTGCAATCCATCGGGTACGAAGACCAGCTTGTTCTGCCGGTTGAGATTACACCGAAGAATCCCAGCCAACCTGTGCACCTTAAAGGTACGATGGATCTTGGCGTGTGCAAGGAAGTCTGCATCCCGGCACAACTGGACTTCGATCACAAGCTGAACGCCGATGCCGGGCGCAACCCGGCAATTGCCGCAGCGCTCGCGCAGCGCCCCTATTCCGCAAAAGAGGCAAGGGTCGCTCAGGCCAGCTGCCGCCTGACACCGACATCGGACGGGATGCAGATCGAAGCTCGGGTGACGATGCCCTCGGCTGGCGGTCAGGAACTGGCAGTGATTGAGCCCGGCAATCCCACTCTTTGGGCATCACAACCCGACACTGAGCGCCAGGGTGACACGCTTGTTGCCACGTCCGAAGTGATCAGCGCATCCGGGGCGCCCTTTGCGTTGGAGCGGTCCGAGATCAGGATCACCGTTCTGGGCGCAAATCACGCGGTTGACATCAAAGGGTGCAGCGCAGGCTGATCCCGATGGTTCAAACGCCAAAAATCGGGGCACTGGCCGTCGTCATACACGACGCGCAGGTTCTGCTTGTGCAACGCAGCAAACAGCCAGACGCCGGATTGTGGGGCTTTCCCGGGGGTCATGTGGAATGGGGCGAAACGGTTCTGCAAGCCGCACAACGCGAATTGCATGAGGAAACCTCGGTCACGGCGAAGCCTCTGCATTATCTGGACAATCTGGATCTGTTGCGACGGGACTCGCACGGTGCTGTAGTGTCGCATTATCTTTTGGTTGGTGTGGTGTGCGCATACCAGTCCGGGCAGCCTGTTGCAGGCGACGATGCGTTGGATGCGCGTTGGTTTCCCTTGGAACAGATACGGCGCGGTGACCTGCCCATGAGCAATCGGGTCAATGATCTATTGGCGACGGCGCTGCGCCGAAACTAGGCCGAGCGGGCCTTGAGACGTGCGAAAAACAGGCCAGACGCGGCGATGCTGAGCACAAGAATGACAACCGCTCCCGCAACAAATGCGCCCAGCCCCATTTGCAGAGCTACGAGGCCGTCCGCAGACCCATAAAGCCCAGATAATATACCCAAAGGCGCACCCGTAATGACCGGGAGCACCATGGTTATGCCGAACCAGACCAGCAACGCTGTACCGGTGGTGGCAAGAGCGCCCTGCACCACCCGGTGAGGCGCGCGCACCGCGCGCCGCATAGCCGTGATCGGACGCGACAGGTCGTTCAGAATGCCCAACAGCGCCGGCACCAGAACCAGTACCAAAATCATCCCGAAGGCCAGGCCATAGACCAGAGTAATCACCGTCGGCTTGAGGAATTGCGCTTGTTGCGACCCCTCATACAGCAACGGGGTCAGGCCAAGAACAGTCGTCAGCGTTGTCAGCATAACCGGACGCAATCGGTCTGCGGTTCCTTCGATGATAGACGGCACCAGCCCTCGATCCTGCTGATAAGCATCAATCGTCGTCACCAAAACGATCGAGTCGTTGATGATAATCCCGGTCATCCCCAGCAGCCCTACAACGGTGAACATGCTCAGTGGCACCTCCCAGATGTAGTGGCCCCAGATCGTTCCAACCAACCCAAACGGAATAATCGCCATAACGACCAGAGGTCGCGTCCAACTGGCAAAGACCCAAGCCAGAACAAGATAGATGCCGGTCAGACACAGGATCAGACCGGTGCGGGCCTCGGACAAAAACTCATCCTCCTGCTCGCTCAAACCCGCCATGGTCCATTCGACCTGACGTTTGGCGGCGATGTCGGGTAGAATTTCCTCGCTCATCGCGCGGTTTATCTCTTCGGCGCGGGTGGGGTCGTCTTCCGCGATGTCGCCATTGACCGAGATGACCCGCAGGCCGTTTTCACGGCGGACAGTAGAAAACCCTGACTTGCGCTGAACTGATACGATATCGGCCAGCGGCACATACACGCCATCCGGAGTCCGCATCAGTGTGCGTTCCAGGAAATCGGCAGTCAGCTCGTCTTCGGGCAATTCGACCCGGATTTCAGCGCTTCGGGGACCGTCGGGGAAGGTCGCGGCCTCAATCCCGTTCAAACGATCGCGCAACACAAGGCCAAGTGTTTCAATCCGGAAGCCCAGTGCTTGTCCCTGCGCCGTCAGATCCAGAATGAACTCTTCCTTGTCATAGGCAAGATTATCCTCCAGCGCCGAGACTTCGGGGTATTTCGAAAGCTCGGCCTGCAGGTCTTCGGATGCGGCCTTAAGCGTGTCTACGTCTGCCCCATAAAACTGCACGTCAATCGCATCACCGCCCGGCCCCGAACGCCAGCCACGGAAACTGAGCAATTCGACCTTGGGATGACGCGGGACGAAATCCTGCAATTCGCCAACGAATTCAAAACTGGAATAAGGGCGCAGATCGGCATCGATCAACTCGATCGAGATGCCGCCGAGAAGATCTTCGTCCTTGCCATCCGCCGCAGACAGTCCGCGGCCTGCCGATCCGCCAATCTCGGACAAGACATAGTCAATAGGATTGCGCCCATGGCGTTCTTCGTAAATTTGCCCCAATTCGTCCACGGCAGTCTGCAGCTGGCGCATCATGGCCAGCGTGTCCTGACGCGTCGCGCCTTCTGCCATGATGAAATTGCCGGTGACCGAACCACGCTCGGGCGCATTGAAGAATCGCCAGTTCACATCACCTTTGATGAACAGCGCCGCCTGACTTGCCAGGATCAGGATCATCAGTGCCACAACGACATAACGCGCCCAGATGACCCATGCGATGAATGGGCGGAACAACTGATCGCGCACCCAGCGGAACCCGCGATTGACGACCCGGTTAGGCCAATCATACCAGTGTTCTTTCGCGGAATGTGCAATGGCGTGGGCCATATGATTCGGCAGGATCAAAAAACACTCGATCAACGAGGCGATCAGAACCGCAATCACAGTGAAAGGTATGTCCCGGATCAACTCACCGAACCGACCGCCAATCGCAGTCAAACCGAAAAAGGCAATGACCGTTGTCAGGGTCGCGGCAAAAACCGGCATCGCCATGCGCCGCGCCGCGCTTTCAGCTGCCACCATCGGGGCCTCGCCCAAGCGACGAGCACGGAAATCGGCATGTTCACCGACAACAATTGCGTCGTCCACAACGATACCCAGCGTGATGATCAGACCAAACAGCGACACCATGTTGATCGACAACCCGCCAATATACATGAAAGCAATCGCCGCAGACATCGCCACCGGGATCCCCGCCGCCACCCAGAAAGCGATACGCGCATTCAGGAACAGAAACAGCAGACACACAACCAGCCCCAGGCCCATGAGGCCATTGTCAATCAGGATGTCCAGCCTGTCGGTGATCGCCTGCGCGCGGGTTCGGATCAGCTCGACCGACACGCCTGCAGGCAGGCTGGCCTGCATCTCGGCTACGACCTCCTCGACAGTGCCCTGAATCTCGATCGCGTCCCCTAGGTTCGAGCGATCCACCCGCACTGACATCGCTGGATCTTCACCTACGAAATAGCTGCGAATTCGGTCAACGCCCTCAAGGCGGATCTGCGCCACGTCGCCGATCAGCAACTTGGACCCGTCAGGGAAATTGCGCAGCGGGATGCCTTCGATTTCCTCAGGTGTTCGCTTCTCGGTGCCGGTGCGAATGCGGGCATTGGCGCCCGTAACATCCCCGGCGGGGTTAGCCGTGGCTTCGGCCGCAACGGCGGTCGCGATCTCGGACAGTGTGATATCGTTGGCAATCAACTGCGCGGTCGGAACCTCGACCACCACGCGCGGTGCAGCCAGCCCCCGGATGGTCGTCCGTGTAACACCCACGGCAAACAGGCGGTTGATCAGTTCATCGGTGAATTTGGCAAGCTGATCCGGGGCAACAGGCCCGGTTACCACCACATCCGTTACACGGTCCCGCCACGCACCGCGTCGGATCGTAGGCTCTTCGGCATCTTCTGGCAGGTTGGTCACGCCATCAACAGCTGTTCTGACTTCTTCTACTGCGCGGGACATGTCCCAATTCGGCTCGAATTCCAGCCGAATACTGGTCCGCCCCTCGCGCGAGGTCGCCTCGGTACTGGAAACGCCCTCAACCGCCAGCAGCGCAGGCTCAAGCGCCTGAACGATGCCATTGTCCACATCCTCGGGGCCCGCTCCTTCCCACACGACGTCGACGTCAACACGTTCAAGGATGACGTCTGGAAAGAACTGCGCCCGCATGTTGGGCAAAGCCGCCACACCCAGCACCAGCAAAACCAGCAGCAACAGGTTCGCCACTGTGCGATGCCGGGTGAAATAGCTGAGTATACCGCTTGCCGCGCCGGGGATCTCGCGCATCATAGCGGTTAACCTCCGGCCCGGTTTTCAATGCGACGCACCAGAGATGCCGGAACTTTCGCCTCGCTGAGCTGCCCCAGGACGCGGTCTTTCATATCCTTCGGCATCTTGTCGCTGGCCTCAACCTGCGCGACAAGCTGCGCGCGCTGCTCGTCCGACAGCTCGACCAAATCGGGTTCAGCCCCGGCATTGGCTTCGATCCGCAAGGGGCGGACACGAACACCAGCACCCAGCAACGGCGTGCGCCCGATGACAACCTCGCGGCCGTCCAGACCTTTACCCCGCAACAAAACCTCGTCTCCCTGACGACGGATCAGTTCGACCGGCAAAGCTTCGAGCCGGTCATCCGTGCCGAGCACCAGAACCGTGCCAACCGCATCCAGAACCGAAGATGGCAGCCGCACTACATTGTCCAATGGCTGTTCCTGCACGGTCACTGTCACGAAGTCACCGGGTTTGAAACCCGACGTGTTGTCCATCCGCGCATAAAGCAAGCGCCCCGTTTGCCCCTCGCCGGCTGATCCACTATCGCGGCTTATTCGACCAGTAGCGGACAGATCAGTGCCCGTGACCTCAAGCGAGACCGTGACAGGTGCGTTGATCAGATCGCCCTCGGCATCCAGCAAACGCACGAATTGCGCGGTCGAAACGCGGAACGCGACTTCAAGCGCATTCGGATCGACCAGTTCTGCCAGTTTTTCATTGGCGGATACCAAACGGCCTTCGACCAGCGTTACATCCGTCAATGTCCCGCCAAAACGGGCGCGGACGGTCATGTCCTCCAAATCACGTTCGGCGGCCTCAAGCGCGATACGGGCGCGTGACAATAAAGTTGTGGCTTGATCCACCCGCGACTCGGCCTGCGCCAAGGCGATCCGGCGGGCCAGAACGGCCTGCTGCGCTGCAGCTTCGGCCAATTCGGCTTCTTCTACCGATGCCGCGGCGCCAACACCCCGGCTTTGCAGGTCTTTTTGCCGTTGCATGGCACGCCCACGCAGCTCTGCCTGTGCCTCGGCCGAGTTCAACTCATCCTGAGCAAGCAACAAAGACCGCTCGGCGTCGCGTTCTTCGAATTGGGCATCCAGCAGATCTGACTTGGCCCGATCCAGCGCCGATTGCGCATCGGCGGGGTCCAGTTCGACCAAAACCTCGTCGGCACTAACGGAACCGCCATCCTCGAAGTCATCCGACAGAGACACTACGCGCCCGCCTAGTGCCGCGCGCAGTTCCAAGCGTCTGCGGCTTTGTACTTCACCAAATGCCTCGAGATAGGGTGTCACGGTTTCCAATTCGGCTGGACGAACCGTAACAGCAAAAATACGTTCACGCGCCTGCGGGGCCGCGTCTTCACGCGTCAACAAATCCTGAACCGCGCCCGCAATAATCTGGGCGGCCGCAAACAAGAGAGCCAGCGTCAAAGACGCTAGAAACACCCCGACAAGGCTTTGCCTCAGAAAACGCATATTGCACTTACCCCGGTTGCATCAGGCTACCTGCCGCAAAAGGTAGCTGTGCGGTCAAAAATGCCAAGCCACAAAGCGGTTATGAACAGTTGAACGTGCGACCAGTCTACTTCCGTCGCAGATGTTCGTCCAATCTTGGCATTATTTCCACGAAATTGCAGGGACGGTGGCGGTAGTCGAACTGCTTTTCAAGAATCGCGTCCCAAGCATCCTTGCAGGCGCCAGGGCTGCCGGGCAACGCGAACAGATAGGTGCCGCCGGCCACGCCCCCCGTGGCGCGGGATTGAACGGCCGAAGTGCCGATCTTCTCCATCGACACGATCGTGAACACTGTTCCGAAGGCTTCGATCTCTTTCTCATAGACGTCCCGATGCGCCTCGACCGATACATCGCGCCCGGTCAGACCAGTGCCACCGGTCGAGATCACAACGTCGATATCAGGATTGGCGACCCAATCGCGCAACTGATCAGCAATCTGAGCGCGCTCATCGCGGATGATCTTGCGGTCCGCCACCAAATGACCTGCCTTTTCGATTCGCTCCACCAGTGTCTGCCCCGAGCGGTCCTCGTCCAGCGAGCGGGTGTCCGAGACGGTCAGAACCGCGATCCGTACCGGAATGAAGTCTTTGGTTTCGTCGATGCGTGACATCTTGCGTCAAGCCCTTTCCATAATGGCAAGCCGGATGGCGAGGGCGGTGAAAATCCCTCCTGTCACCCAGCCCATGATACGCGAGGCGCGCGGGTTCGAGATCAGAACCTTGCCCGCGCCACCGGCAAACACCCCGACCAGCCCATTCACCACGAACCCACCCAGCGCGATCACCACGCCAAAGATCAGGAATTGCGGTAGGATCGGGCCAAGGGCCGGATTTACGAATTGCGGGATAAAGGCCAGCACGAACAGAATGACCTTGGGATTGGTCAGGTTCACCACCATGCCATCCCTGAAAGCGTGATGTGCGGGTCTGGCGGGTGTGTCTGCAGATATAGCCCCGTTTCGGATCGCGCCCCAGGCCAGATACAGCAGATAGGCCACGCCCATCCAGCGGATCACGTCAAACAGCCACGGCAGCGCCGCCACCGCAGCCCCCAGCCCCAGCCCGGCCAGAAGAACATGCACCATCAGCCCGACCGAGACGCCAGCGCTGGCCACCAAGGCCGGTTTAGACCCCGATTTCAGACCCTGCCCGAAACAGAACATCATATCCGCGCCCGGCGTGAAGTTCAGCGCCAAAGCCGCCGGTATGAAAGCCAGTAAGGTGACAGTTTCAATCATGCCGCACCCTCAAACCAATTCACGCGCGGCCCTAGATTGGCGATCTGAGTGCGACCCAGCGTACCGCGATATCCCCAACTGTCGTGGATATGCCCGTGCAACGACAACTGTGGCTGTAGCCGCTCAATAGCGTCACGCACGGCGGTAGATCCTACCGCATCACCGGTCGACGTCACATCTCCATAGCCTTTGGGCGGAGAATGCGCGATCAGGATGTCAGTCCCATCGCAGCGGTCCAGCAGCTCGGTCGCCTCGGCCTCGGTCAGGTCGCAGGACCAGTCTCCGAACGGTGTGAGCGGCACGCCGTAACCCAGACCGAACAGGCGCAGGCCGTCTATCGTCATGCCCGAGCCGTGCAGGACATGGACACCCTGCGGCGCGGCTTGTGTTAACTCCTCGGCGCTTTCGGCATTGCCGGGTACCAAAACCAAAGGCGAGGCGATGCTGGACAGCATCTCCATCGCTTCGTCCAAACCTTGCCGCATCTTGCAGAAATCCCCGGCGCCAATCACAAAATCAGCTTCTGCGCTAGCTGTAACCAGTTGGTTGGCGTGGTTGCGGGACATATGCAGGTCAGAAAAGGCCAGAATGCGCATTACTTGCCCTCCAACCGGGCTTTCAGCTCCAGCAAATCGGCCCAGGCTTGCCGTTTGGCCTGTGGCTGGCGCAGCAGATAGGCGGGGTGGAACATAGGGATCACCGGTAGGTTCATCGCCTGATCCCAGTGACCGCGCAGTCGGGTTATACCGCGTTTGCCCAGCACCGCCTGACAGCTGATATTGCCCATGACCACCAGAACCTCGGGCTTGGCCAAGGCCACGTGCCGTTCCAAAAACGGCTTCATCATCCCGATCTCTTCGGGCTTGGGATCCCGGTTTTGCGGAGGCCGCCATGGCAGCACATTGGTAATGTAGACGTTCTTTTGACGATCCAGATCAATCGCGGCTAACATCCGGTCCAATAACTGACCCGCGCGGCCGACAAAGGGTTTACCTTCGCGATCTTCCTCGCGACCCGGAGCCTCGCCGATGATCATCACTCGCGCCCCCGGCGTGCCATCGGCAAACACCAACTGCCGCGCACCGCGTTTCAGCTCGCAATGGTCAAACGCCTCCATGGTCGCGCGCAATTGATCCAGCGATCCCGCGCCTTGAGCCGCAGCCTTGGCCACCGCAGCCGGATCGACCTGTTTGGGTTTGTCCGGCGCCGCCTGTGCCACGGGTTTCTTGGCCTTGGGTCCAGTGTCGGGCAACGCGTAGCGGTCTATCGGCGCATCCCCGATAGACTCGGTCGCGCCCAGTTCGATCTGCCAGTCCAAAAGGGCCCGCGCCGTGTGATAATCCAAAGCCGATTCCATGCCTCACAATCTAACCAGCTTTTGACCGAGGGAAAGCGAATAGCACTTGATCGACCCGGCAACCGGGCAGACCATGGCACTATTCATGCCGAGCCTTATTCGATTCTTTCTGGTCATCTTGCTGCTGATCCCCGTCAGTACCTCTGGCTTTGCGCAGGTGAACGACCGTTTCGGCGTTCAGAACCGAGGCATCCAAGATCGCAACGGCTTCCAACAGCGCAACCGTATCCAGAACCAATGCCGCGCGGGGCAACTCAGATGTGGACGGAATTGCTGCCCCGTTGGACAGCGCTGCAGTTTTGACGGAAACTGCATCCCGCCCGGTGGCACCTATTGCGGCGGCGGCTTTTCCTGCGGTCCATTTGAACGCTGCGTCGGCAATCGCAGATGTGCCCCAAAGGGCGAAAACAAGTGCCGGTCCAGTCTGGACTGCCCCAGCGGCACCGCCTGCAACGGGCGTGGCGAATGCGAAGCGATCCAGCTGGAATTCACTCTGCCCCGGCCAAAATGCGACGATGGCCGCACCTGCGCCAGCGGCACAAGCTGCCTGCCCGGCGGTGGATGCACCCGCCCCGGCTGGTTCCTGTGCGAAGAGACCGGATCACAATGTCGGCAGGGTTTCAAATGCTCGACCAATCAGGGCTGCGTCCCGGTCAAAGCGGTCGATTGCGGCAATGCCAAATGGTGCAGACCCGGCGAGCGATGCCTGCCCGAAGGCGGATGTGAGAAACTGCCCGAAGGCTCTGAACCATAGGTTGCTTTAGCCCCCACAGGTTTCTATAAGCGGCTCGATTGTCAGACAGGAGCCCGCCCATGCGTTTCGCCCATCGTCACCTTCTTGGCATCGAGCATCTGTCGCAGTCCGATATCACCGCCATTCTGGATCTGGCCGAAAAGTATGTCGACCTGAACCGCCAATCGACCAAGCATTCCGACGTGCTGTCGGGGCTGACGCAGATCAACATGTTCTTTGAGAACTCGACCCGCACACAGGCCAGCTTTGAGCTGGCAGGCAAACGGCTTGGCGCGGATGTGATGAACATGGCGATGCAGGCCAGCTCGATCAAAAAGGGAGAAACCCTGATCGACACGGCGATGACGCTGAATGCGATGCACCCCGATCTGCTGGTGGTGCGGCACCCGCATTCCGGCGCGGTGGACCTGCTGGCGCAAAAGGTGAATTGCGCCGTGCTGAATGCGGGCGACGGCAAGCACGAACACCCCACGCAGGCGCTGCTGGACGCGTTGACCATCCGCCGCGCCAAGGGTCGTTTGCACCGTCTGAACATCGCGATTTGCGGGGACGTAGCGCATTCGCGTGTGGCACGGTCGAACCTGATCCTGCTGGGTAAGATGGAAAACCGTATCCGCCTGATCGGCCCGCCGACGTTGGTGCCCTCGACCTTTGCCGAGTTCGGGGCCGAGATCTACGACGACATGAACGAGGGCCTTCAAGACGTCGACGTCGTCATGATGCTGCGCCTTCAGAAAGAGCGGATGGATGGCGGGTTCATCCCCTCGGAGCGCGAATATTACCACCGCTACGGGTTGGATGCGGCGAAACTGGCGCTGGCCAAGCCCGACGCGATCGTCATGCATCCCGGCCCGATGAACCGCGGCGTGGAAATCGACGGCACGCTGGCCGATGACATCAACCGATCCGTCATTCAGGAACAGGTGGAGATGGGCGTCGCCGTCCGCATGGCCGCGATGGAACTACTAGCCCGCAACCTGCGCGAGGCCGCATGAGCGACCTGACCGTTGCCCCCCATGAACGCGGTGTGATCCGCCTGTTCACGCTGGACATGCGCCCCGAAGAGGCCAAGTTCCTGCGCGAACCCGGTGCCGCCGATCAGGTTCTTGGGGTCGATGGTCTGGATATCGGGCAGATCGATATCTTTCCGGTCTCGGACCTCGAAGACCTCGGGCTCTATGGATATTTGCATGAAGGCGGCGGTGTGTCCGAGGATCAGCTAAACCGCACAATGCTGGATGCTATCGAAGGCTGGGTTATGGCCGTCCGCAGCGCAGCTTTTCGCGGCCAAGCCGCGACACTGAACCCCGACCCACGGGTACGCCTGTTGGGCCTTTTCACCGAGGAAGCAACAAACTGGACCGGCGGCGTGCTCGAGACCGAAAGCGCCAAGCCCTTCTCGGCGCCCCAGAACCCCGTAGAAAACAACGCACCGCGCCGCATCGGGTCCGCGATCCTGGCGGTGATCGCACTGCTTATTGTCGGAGGCACCCTTTGGCTGATCCTATAGTCTTCACGCCGCATCGAAATGCCTATATCCAGACCAACCTGACCCTTGCTGCCATCGCGATGGCCGGGGCGATGATCGTGTTGTGGCTGGTCGGAAACCCTTATGTCTGGACCGGCGCGCCTGCGGGTCTGGCCGCCATCGGGTTTCGCGCGTGGTATCTGGCCTCGGAAGAGCTGACAAACACGTGGGAGATGTCGGACACCACCCTCACCGGCCCCGGCCCACGCACTATTGCCCTGGACCAGATCGAGGCCGTCAACACGATGGGCAGCTTCGTGCAGGTCGTCACCAAAAGCGGCGACAAGCACCTGATCAAGTACCAAGCCGACCCCGCCGCCACCAAAGCAGCCATCGAAAGGGCCATGGGATGAGCGACGACTGGTGGCGCAAGAAAATACCCGACACTGAACAGGTGCTTTGGCATGGGCGGCCTTACCAGGGGTACTTTCCTCCGCGCCTGAGATGGGCATATGGCATTCTAATTGCCTGCCTTGCGCTCGGTTGGATTGCCAGCCCTTGGCTCGCGGAGACTTTGCGCGACTATTGGAAGCTTATTGGATGCACGCTGCTGCTGGCGTTTTTCATGTGGTGGGAACGGTTAATCCGCATGCGGCGCGTCTATGTTGTGACCAATCGCAACGCCTGGTGGATCAGCGAGATATTTAGAGCAAAATCCTTGTCCATTAATCCCGACCTGAAATTCTATCGCAACGGACACAACATCGTGTTTTCGCAACTGCGTTTCCTGGTATTCGAATACCTCCCCGCCCCTGACACCGCCATGGAAGCCCTGACCAAAGCCCGAGAGGCCCAGACATGACCGCCCAGATTTTCACCAATGCCCGACTGATCGACCCCGAGGCGGGAACGGACGCCCTCGGTTGGCTTCTGATTGCAGACGGCAAGATAAAAGACCACGGCAAAGGCGCAGCCCCTACAACGGACGCGCAGATGATCGATTGCGGCAGACAGTGCCTCGCCCCCGGCATCGTGGATATCGGCGTCAAGGTCTGCGAGCCAGGCGAACGGCATAAAGAAAGCTATAAATCTGCAGGTCTGGCCGCCGCTGCCGGAGGTGTGACCACCATCGTCACCCGACCTGACACCAGCCCAGCGATCGACACGCCGGAAACACTTGAATTCGTTACCCGCCGCGCACAAGCAGATGCGCCGGTGAATGTTCTGCCAATGGCAGCGCTGACCAAAGGGCGCGAGGGTCGCGAGATGACCGAGATCGGCTTTCTGCAAGACGCAGGCGCCGTGGCCTTCACCGATTGCGACCACATGATCGCCAACACCAAGGTATTTTCCCGTGCTCTGACCTATGCGAAATCCTGCGGGGCACTGGTGATTGCGCATCCGCAGGAGCCCGGCCTCAGCGCCGGAGCGGCCGCTACCAGCGGCAAGTTCGCCTCGCTGCGTGGTTTACCTGCCGTTTCGCCCATGGCTGAGCGCATGGGTTTGGACCGTGATATCGCCCTGCTGGAAACGACCCGGGCCAAATACCATGCCGATCAGATCACTACCGCCCGCGCCCTGCCCGCGCTGGAACGCGCCAAACGCAACGGGTTGGACATCACCGCAGGCACATCGATCCACCACCTGACGCTGAACGAGTTGGACGTGGCCGACTATCGCACCTTCTTCAAGGTGAAACCGCCTCTGCGGTCCGAGGATGACCGGCAGGCGGTAATCGAGGCGGTGCGGACCGGACTGATTGATACAATCAGTTCCATGCACACGCCGCAGGACGAAGAAAGTAAACGTCTGCCTTTTGAAGAAGCGGCCTCGGGGGCGGTTGCACTGGAAACGCTGTTGCCTGCCGCACTGCGCCTTTACCATGCCGAACAGCTTGATCTTCCGACCCTGTTCCGGGCGATGGCTTTGAACCCGGCAAAACGGCTGGGGTTGGACAGTGGGCGTCTGGCCCCGGGCGCACCCGCCGATTTGGTCCTGTTCGACCCGGATGTGCCTTTTGTGCTGGATCGTTTCAGCCTGAAATCGAAATCGCAGAACACACCGTTTGACGGCCAGCGCATGCAGGGTAAGGTCACCGCAACCTACGTCGCAGGTCAAGAAATCTACCGGAGACCCTGATGCCCCCGTTCGACAGTTCCATGGCCCAACTTATCCTCTGGGCTGCAGTGGGTTACCTGATGGGGTCTATCCCTTTTGGCATGATTGTCGCCAAAGTCATGGGGCTCGGCAACCTGCGCAATATCGGATCGGGCAATATTGGCGCCACAAACGTGCTGCGCACCGGGAACAAGCGCGCCGCCGCGCTGACGCTGATATTTGACGCCGCAAAAGGCGCAATGGCCGTCCTGCTGGCCCGGATCGTGGCTGGCGAAGACGCTGCACAAATCGCTGCGCTGGCCGCCTTTTTGGGTCACTGCTTTCCAGTGTGGCTTGGCTTCAAGGGCGGCAAAGGTGTTGCAACCTTCCTTGGGCTATGGCTGATGCTGGACTGGCGGGTCGGCGTTGCCTGTTGCCTGACATGGCTGTTTGCCGCAGCAGTCTGGCGAATCTCGTCTTTGGCAGCGCTGAGCGCTGCCGCGATGTCGACGATATGGGTGATGTTTCTGACCAATGGCACGGCGTTTGGATTGGGTGTGGCCCTGACCTTGCTGGTCTACTGGCGCCACGGGGCAAATATCGCCCGCATCCGGGCCGGAACGGAACCCAAAATCGGAAAGTCTTGACCGCGCTGGCGCCGTTCCTGGCGGCGATTTTTCGCATCCCGCTTGGAACGTCAACTGGGCGCAGCCACGGGCGTCGCTATGTCGTGAGCCGAACCGCGCTGGCAGGCGGCAAGTCCATAAAGCTGGTAGCACACGAGCTTGGCGGGACCGATTACATCAGCCTGAACCTGTACATGACGGCAAATAGTGGTGCATTGCTGCGCTCGTGTGAGATGCCGGCTGATAAAGTGATTGAATTCGTTGTTGGTTTTGCGTCCGATTCCTAAGCTCTACTCTGCATAATTGCACAAAACCTATTCTATTACGCACAATCACAATTGATTGTTTTGAACGTGATCACAGCATTACCCACTTCGGTGTCGTGACGGCCAATTACCGACCGCACGGAACAAAATCGAAAGGGCCACTCAGGCACAATTCAGGGTGTCGTCCGGTGGCTCAATTCACGAAAGGTGAAAACCATGAACAAGATCAAATCCCTCATCGGCGGCGTTGCGCTGTCTGTTGCAGTTGCAAGCACGGCGATGGCCGCAGGCGTTGACCTGAACGCAAGCTCGACCGGTCTGGCGCTGCAGGGTTATGACCCAGTTGCCTATTTCACCGTTGGCGAAGCCACCAAGGGCGACTACCGCATCACCACGCTGCACAATGACGCTCTGTACCGCTTTGCAAACGAAGAAAACAAAGTCGCGTTTGAAGAAAACCCCGAAGCGTACCTGCCCGCATATGGCGGCTACTGCGCATTCGGCACCGCGATGGGTTTCAAGTTTGACGGCGACCCGAACTACTGGAAAATTGTTGACAACAAGCTGTACCTGAACCTGTCGGCCGACATTCAGGAACGCTGGGAAGGCGACATCCCGGGCTTTAACGAGCGTGCGGACGCCAACTGGAAAGACATTGCCGACAAAACTCCGGCAGAACTGCAGGCGCAATAATCCGCCTACGCACTCCAACACAACGGCGGCAGAGCATTCTGCCGCCGTTTTTCTTTTGTTTTCAATTCACTCGCACACTTTCCCTAACCGCCTCTGCTTCGGATTGTCCGGAATGCCCGTGCTGCGGATGCCCGCGTCGACCTCGCGCTTTAACTCGTGAATGATCCAGCCTCTCGCCCAAACGTATTCAAGTATGTGAGCGCACGATCATCCGTGGGTCGGCACAAAAAACCAATTTGAGGGAAAGGAACACAATATGAATAAACGTCTTTTAGCAGCAACAGGCATTGCATTTCTGGCCGCAGGATCCGCTGTTGCGCAGTCTTCTGGCAACTGGACGGGCTTCTACGGCGGTCTGCAGGTTGGTTATGCCGATATCGACACCAACGTCTCTGGCATCGACGGAGACGGCGCGATCGGCGGCATCATTCTGGGTTATGATTACGATCTGGGGGATTGGGTCGTAGGTGGCGGCTTCGACTATGACTGGACCGATGTTGATCTGGGTGGCGCGGCCACGGTCGAGGATGTCTGGCGCATCAAGGCCCGTGCGGGCTACAAGGTCACGTCAGTGGGTTTGCTTTATGGCATCGGCGGATATGCCGAGGCTGGTACCGACAATCTGAGCAGCGATAATGGTTGGTTTATCGGTGCTGGTTACGAACAAATCGTGGCACCCAACGTCAGCATTGGCGGTGAAATCCTGTATCACGAGTTCAACGATTTCAATTCATCCGGCGTTGATGTTGACGCCACGACCTTTCAGGCCCGTGCGGCCTATCGGTTTTGATTTAACGCCTCCAAAAACGGTCCCGGCACAGGTCGGGACCTTGCCAGACTACAGCTCCAAGACCGTACTTCCTGTCGTCTGACGGGCTTCAAGCGCGCGGTGGGCGTCGGCGACCTGTTCAAGCGGAAAGCGCTGGTCGATGTGGATTTTCACCTCATTCCCCTGCACCTTGTTGAACAGGCGCCGCGCCATGGCCTGACAGACGGCGTGATCAGCGGTGTGAGTAAACAAAGTCGGTCGCGTGATCTTGAGCGAGCCTTTCTTGGCCAGAATGGCTATATCCATCAACGGTACCGGCCCCGAAGCATTGCCAAAGGAAATCATCATACCCAGTGGTTTCAGGCATTCCAAAGACCCGGCAAATGTCTGCGCACCAATCGAATCCATCACCGCATCGACGCCCTTGCCACCTGTGATCTCGGCGACCCGCTCGGCAAAATTCTCGGTCCGGTAATTGATGCAATGTGTCGCCCCGTTGAACTGAGCCAGACTGCATTTTTCATCCGTTCCAGCCGTACCGATCAGCTTGATCCCCTCGGATTTGGCCCATTGGCACGCAATCAGCCCGACACCACCGGCGGCGGCGTGGAACAGAACGGTGTCACCTCGTTTCAGCGGGGTCGTGCGGTGAAACAAATACTCGACAGTCATCCCTTTAAGCATCATGGCCGCAGCCGCATCAAACGAGATATCATCAGGCAAAGGGCAAACCTGTGCGGCCGGCATCACGCGCGCCTCGCAATAAGCACCAGAGGGGTTAGCCGCGTAGGCTGCGCGTTGGCCCGGTTGCAGATGGGTGACGCCTTCGCCCACCGCTTCGATCACCCCAGACGCCTCCATTCCCAATGCGTGCGGCAAGTCCATCGGATAGAGGCCCGTCCGCTGATAGACATCAATGAAGTTCAACCCACAGGCTTGATGACGAATGCGAACTTCGCCCGGTCCAGGATCGCCTATCGGACGGTCTTCGATCTTCAGAACCTCGGGGCCGCCGTGTTCGTGAATGACGACGGTACGTGCCGTTTGCTGCATACTCACCTCCTGTAACCTGGGGCCAAGCTAACACGCCTGCGATCCAGAGCAATCGGCACAAGCAGGTCCAAGGCGACCCAAACGCAAAAAATTATGCTATACTGGTGCTTGAGCGTTGCCGGCTGGTCCGGCCAAAGGCAACTCGTACCGGATCATCTCTGCGGCGCTGATAGGCAAATGCGAGGGGATGACGATGGTCAGGACGATAGGAAATCCGATCAGCTGGGCGGCCCAAACGCTGGGAGCCACCAGTGATCATGTTGCAGAGAGCGTCACCGGAATTGGTGGCGCTGGGACACCCAAAATGCCCAAGGTTCAGACGCTGAGTTTTAGTGACCTCTGGGCGTGTCTGCGAGCGGGCTCGGAAGACTTTATGGAAACCCGCGCAGATGCGGTCTTCGTTGTATTGATCTACCCTCTGGCGGGCTTGCTGATGTTCGGGTTCGGCCTGAACCGAAATATGATACCTTTACTGGCCCCCCTGATCGCAGGTTTCGCATTGATCGGGCCTGTGGCGGCCGTCGGTCTTTATGAAATCAGCCGAAAACGCGAGCAAGGGGCCGAAGCCCATTGGCTGGATGCACTTGGTGTATTCCGGTCACCCTCGTTCGGGGCCATTTTGACACTGGGCTTCTATCTGGTGGCGCTTTTGCTGATCTGGTTGATGGTCGCGCAGAGCATTTATGTTCAGACATTGGGTCCTGATCTGCCGACCTCGTTCAGCACCTTCTTAACCCAGGTTTTCACAACAAAGGCAGGCTGGGTCATGATCCTGTCTGGCATCTTGGTCGGGTTCTTCTTCGCCCTTGTCGCATTGGCCACAAGCGTGATCAGCTTCCCCCTGCTTCTTGACCGCAAAGTCGGGGTGCCGCTCGCCGTAGTGACATCGGTTCGCGTTCTGCGGCACAACCCATCGGTCATCCTGACCTGGGGTCTGGTTGTGTCCAGTGCGTTGATACTGGGCGCGATCCCGATGTTACTGGGGTTGATTGTTGTCATTCCGGTTCTGGGCCACGCCACATGGCACCTGTATCGCTGCGCCGTGACCTGAACCGGAAGACGGTGCCTAGCCGCCGATCTTAAGAACGATCTTGCCGATATGACCCGAGCTTTCCATCCGCGCGTGGGCCGCTGAGGCCTCGGCCATGTCAAACTCGCTGTCCATCACCGGGGCAATCTTGCCCGAATCCAGTAGCGGCCAGACCGCCTCGCGCAGGTCTTGGGCGATTTTGGCCTTGGCCAGATCGGATTGCGGACGCAAGGTGCTACCGGTCAGGGTCAAGCGTTTCACCATCATCATGGCAAAGTTCAGCTCGACCTTGGGGCCCTGCAGGAAGGCGATTTGAACCAGCCGCCCATCCTCGGCCAGAGCTTTGACGTTGCGCGGGATATAGTCACCGCCCACCATATCGAGGATCAGGTTCGCCCCGCCCTCGGCCCGCATGGTGGATACGAAATCCTCATCCCGGTAATTAATCGCCTTCTCGGCCCCCAGTTTCTCGCAAGCGGCGCATTTCTCGGCCGATCCGGCAGTGGCAAAGACCCGTGCGCCGAACGCATTTGCAAGCTGGATCGCCGTTGTTCCGATCCCGCTGGAGCCGCCGTGAACCAAAAATCGCTCGCCCGCTTTCAGACCGCCGCGTGTGAAGACATTGGACCAGACGGTAAAGAAGGTCTCGGGCAGACACGCGGCCTCTTTCAGGCCCATCCCCTCTGGCACCGGCAAGCAATGGGCAGAGGGCGTGGCAACGTATTCGGCATAGCCGCCGCCGGGCAACAAGGCGCAAACCTGGTCACCAACTGAAAGCCCTCGAACGCCGGAACCTAGGGCCACGACCTCACCCGATGCCTCAAGCCCCGGCAGATCGCTGGCACCCGGAGGAGGATCATACGCACCCGCCCGCTGCAGCGCATCCGGACGGTTTACCCCGGCATAGGCCACCTTTAGCACCACCTGACCCGCAGCAGGTTCAGGCACGGATCGGTCCGTTATCTGCAGAACCTCGGGCCCGCCGGGTTTGGTGATTTCTACAGCGCGCATTGTCTGGGTCATGGGCAATTCTCCTTTGCCCAATGCCTAACAGGCGAAAACGGAAAGGCCCAGACGCTTACTTGCGCGGGTTCAGCATTCCCGGCAGATCAGCCCGCATCTTCATCGGAGCTTTAACCTGACCTGCCAACCAATTCGGCACCGCAAGAAAGGGCTTGAACAGTGGGTTGCCATTGACCTGCGCCTTGAGCTTTTCGAACTGCATGACGTTGTCGATGCGGCGGTCCAGAAACTCCCACGTTCTCTGTTGGTCAGGCGAATCATCCCCCAGCCAGAACAGCACGGTCGAGGAATAGACCCCCGACAACGTCGCCCGCTTGGTGTACCAGTTCACATCGTCCGATGTATCGCCAAGCGTGTCCCAGATCAGATCGCAGGTCTGCCACATCGCCTTGGCCCCATCAGCCGCGTGCATCGGCAAAGAAAACAACGTCATCCCACGACGCACAAGTTCCTTGTCCTCTACCGCCTGAAGACGGAACCGGACAGCAGCAGCAATCCGGTCACGGAATTTCAGATCGCTCAGATCTTCGGTTTTCAGACGCTCTGCCATCGCCGCGTCCCCGCGGGCATGAAAAGCCAGGGCCATATCAACCGCACCACGAGGACAGATCGACCGTGCCAACGTTTCATCAATACCGCAGTCACTGATGGCCATGCGAAAGCTGGTTTCCGACCAGCCATCAAACGGCACATGGGCCAGCATAGCGTCCAAAAGCTGGGTTTTGGCGTCTTCGTAGGATATGGTCATGGCGGTTCTCCGGGTTCTGGCACCAGTACTAGACAAGTTAGAGCGGCTTTGCTATACGGCCACCTCCTGCAATTTCCTTGCAACTCTATCTAGAAAGGTGGTGACAACCACATGCAGGTTAGTGTTCGCGACAATAACGTCGATCAGGCGCTTCGTGCCCTGAAGAAAAAGCTGCAGCGCGAAGGCGTGTTCCGTGAAATGAAGCTCAAGCAACATTTCGAGAAACCGTCCGAGAAAAAAGCGCGCGAGAAAGCTGAAGCGATCCGCCGTGCCCGTAAACTGGCACGTAAGAAAGCACAGCGCGAAGGTTTGCTCTAAGCACCTGATGCTCGTCCAGCTTTGGATGACACTATTTGACGACCCCCGAGGCCCCGCCCGGGGGTTTGTCGTTTTTTAAGAGGGATTTCGCCAGTCCCGCCTCTTAGCGATCGCAACAACTCGCCGAGACATTGATCTGCCATTTTCTCGGCGTTATCCAGCGCGGCGAATCTCTGTTTCGGAGCGCCCTCCCGCCGAAATGCGCCGATCTTTCCGACCTCACTGTTCATGTCTTTTGCCGGCTCTCTAAGTGGGTCCGTCCATTCGGACACAACAACTTAAGGAGGCAAAAATGTCTGCAGCAAGTCAAGTAGAACGGGAAATGCTGGCGTTGATCAACCAAGAGCGTACGTCCCATGGCTTGGACCCATTACAGCTTGAAACGCAGCTCAACGATTCGTCGGAAGATCACAGCAGCTGGATGCTCGATACGGACACGTTCAGCCACACCGGGTCAGGCGGATCAAGCGCCACCCAGCGGATGCAGGCGGTCGGGTTCGATCTTGAAGGCAGTTGGCGAACTGGCGAGAATATAGCCTGGCAATCGGAACGCGGCGCGCCAGGGATCAGCGACGACGTGGCGCAACTGCACCAAGGCCTGATGAACAGCCCCGGTCATCGCGCGAATATTCTGAACCCCGATTTCAAATACATCGGCATCGGTATCGAGACCGGCGATATGCAGGGATCTGACGCCGTGATCGTCACGCAGAACTTTGCCACAACTGATGCGGCAGTCATGCTGGACAGCGGCGGCACAGCCATGGCGCCTACCCCACCTGCAGAACCAGACCCCGCACAACCCGATACTGATGTGACCGAGACCGAAGACCCGGTCACCGAACAGCCGGACACTGACGTCACAGAAACTGACAATCCTTCTCCGGAGCAGCCGGATACTGACCTTACCGAAACCGACGACTCAGCCTCGGAGCAGCCGGGTACTGACGTCACCGACAACGGCGATCCGGCCCCTGAACAGCCGGACACCGAAGACGCTGATGCAGATTGCTTCGATGTTGCGGCTTTTCTTGCTGAACTAGACGCATTCATTCAGCAGCTAAAAGAAGATTTCGATCAATTCGCGTGGAATGATGACGACATGACCCCGCCTGAGACCCAGGGCGACATGGATTTCGTCATAGTAGATGAGTCAGCCCCGGTTGCAGACGAACCAATCTGTCCCGAGATGACGTCTGGCGGAGCCGAAGACTTCTTTTCGCTCACCTTCGTCAACGTCGATTGCATGATGGACGCGGCCTGACGCGCCAACCTGATGCGAAGCAGATCGCTGCTTCGCATCCTTTCGGACCGATCAGTATATTTTTGGCACGTGCAATTCGTCTGGCAGAACACGGCGTTCGTATTCCGGGTTGTACTTGCGATCCGGCAGGTTGACCTTTTCCTGCGGTACATCCGTGTAGGGGATCTTGGTCAACAGGTGTTCGATACAGTTCAGACGCTCGCGCTTTTTGTCATTGCCTTCGACGATATACCATGGCGCTTCCGGAATGTTGGTGCGGAACAGCATGTCTTCTTTGGCCTTAGTGTAGGCCTCCCACCGGATACGAGATTCCAGATCCATCGGCGACAGCTTCCACTGCTTCATCGGATCGTGGATGCGCATGAGGAACCGCAACTGCTGCTCTTCATCGGTGATCGAGAACCAGTATTTCAGCAAAATGATGCCCGAACGTACCAGCATCCGTTCAAATTCGGGAACGTCCTGAAAGAACTGTTCAACCTGATCTTCGGTCGCAAAGCCCATGACCCGTTCGACACCCGCGCGATTGTACCATGACCGGTCGAACAGCACGATTTCGCCCGCTGCAGGCAGGTGCGGAACGTATCGCTGGAAATACCACTGGCTTTGTTCCCGACGGCTTGGCGCGGGCAGAGCAACGACACGCGCAACCCGTGGGTTCAGGCGCTGCGTGATCCGCTTGATCACGCCCCCCTTGCCCGCGCTGTCGCGACCTTCGAACAGGATACAAACCTTGGCCCCGGTATGCTGCACCCAATCCTGCACTTTGATCAACTCGGCCTGAAGACGCAGCAGGTTCCGGAAATAGACCTTGCGGTCCAGCATCTCGGGGTGCTGATCCTTGTAGATCTTGCGGATTTCCATCGACAACATGGGCTCGCTGAACTCGATCTCGAAATCTTCGTCCAGCGTGTCTTCCAGCTCGGCCTCAAGCCAGTCTTTCGAGGCGTCGTTATATTCGTCAGCCAAGGTCTGCTCCTTACAAATTCCCGGGTTCGGACCGTATCGGGCGCATGTTACCGCCTGATGTCATCGGATGAATTGATGAAGGTCTTTTCCTAAGCGTAACAGCTTACGGCGACAAGATCACTGTGACGCAAATCCGCAGCCCGTTCACTGTTGAACTGTCTTGCCAGAACGCGCCCAACCACGGCATCAAGGCGCAAACAGAACTGCAAAGGCGCGACTTTGACCTATTTTTTCGCATTGCTGCCCACGATCTGGCCGTGGCTTTTGCTGATCACCGCCATGGTCAGCACCGTGTCAGGCAAACAGGTTTTGGGTATAGGACTATTGGGGGTTTTCGGAGCGGTCTCGCTGACATTGGGGCTGGTTACGCCGATCGCCGCAGGGGTGGTCACTGTCGGTTTTGCAGGCGCGTTGATGCTGCGCAACCTGTCCGGGATGTGGGCCGCGCTTGGCCATGTTACACTCGTCATATGGTGCATCGCGCTCGGGGCGCATCTGGTCCCGGGATTTCACAACCCTCTGGTCCTTGATCAGGTTCAATCTGGCCCTTTAAGTCGCGATTTCACGATGTACTTGAACCTGGACAAGCCCATGGTGCTGTTCACCGTGGCTTTGGCGTGGCCCAGCATGATTGGTGGGGCTGTGGCACTGCGCAAATTCCCGTTGGCAGTTGGTTTCGCCTTGCTGCCTGCGCTGTTGGCAGTGGGTTCTGCCGTCAATGCCATCCGTCTCGAGATCAGCCTGCCCCATTGGTGGGTGATCTTCGTGCTGTCCAATCTCTTCCTGACCTGCCTGACGGAAGAGGTGTTTTTTCGCGGTTATTTGCAATCGTTGATATCTTCCCGTTTTGGCGCGGGTCTGGGGATAGCTGCTGCAAGCCTTCTGTTTGGTTTGGTTCACGTCGGCGGAGGACCGGCATTGGCAGGTTTCGCAGCTATTCTGGGCGCGGCTTGCGGGCTGGGTTATTATGCAACTGGGCGTCTGTGGGTTCCTGTCCTCATGCATTTCGGCTTCAACGCCGCGCACCTGGTACTGTTCACCTATCCCGGACCGGCCTGATCAAACCGGTAAGGCCGTGGTTTTGAACACGGTTCGGAGCGCAAACGAACTTTGCATCTGCGCCACTCCGGGTAGTCGCGACAAGTATTGCCGATGGATGCGGGCAAAGTCCTCGGTGTTTTCGGCGACGACTTTTAGGATGTAGTCCGCCGTTCCCGCCATAAGGTGACACTCCAAAACATCCGGAATTCGGGCAACGGCCTTTTCGAAGGCATCCAGAACCTCTTCGGCCTGTCCTTGCAATGTGATCTCGACAAAGACGGTCGTCGGCACGTTCATCTTGCGTGCATCCAACAGAGCAACGTAGTTGCGAATAAAGCCCTCGGATTCCAGCCGTTGCACCCGTCTGTGGCAGGCCGAAGGCGACAAATTGGCCTGTTCGGACAGTTCTGCATTCGACATCCGGCCGTTTCGTTGCAATGCCGCCAGAATCTTTCGATCCGTCGTATCAATGGCCATCTGCGCAATCCTTTTGCAAGTTTGGGTCAAAATACCGAAAATTTTTCGGAATTAAAGCGTTCACACGGGCAGAGTTTCACAGAAATTGCGCGCAAAGTTGCCCATTATTTAAGCAGTTTACAAACGGAGAGACCAAATGAAGATCGGTTGCCCCAAAGAAATCAAACCGCAGGAGTTCCGCGTCGGAATGACCCCGAACGCTGCGCAAGAAGCGGTCGCGCGCGGCCACGAGGTGATCATTGAAACCGGAGCCGGTCAGGGCTCGGGTTTTGACAATGCCGACTACGTCGCAGCCGGAGCGCGCATTGTCGACACCGCAGCCGAAGTTTTCGCCACTGCCGACATGATCGTCAAAGTCAAAGAACCGCAGGCAGGCGAACGCAAGATGCTGCGCGAGGGACAGCTGCTGTTTACCTATCTGCACCTTGCCCCGGACCCAGACCAGACCCATGACCTGCTTGCTTCGGGTTGTACGGCTATCGCGTACGAGACTGTAACGGACGCCAATGGGGGGCTGCCTTTGCTTGCACCCATGTCCGAGGTTGCAGGTCGCCTCGCCCCGCAGGTCGGGTCGTGGACCCTGCAGAAGGCCAATGGCGGGCGCGGTGTTCTGATGGGCGGCGTTCCCGGAGTTGGTCCGGCGAAAGTTGTTGTCATTGGCGGTGGTGTCGTGGGAACACATGCAGCCAAGATCGCCGCGGGGATGGGGGCAGACGTGACGGTTCTTGACCGGTCGCTGCCGCGCCTGCGCTATCTGGATGACGTGTTTGGCGGGACGTTCAAGAACCAATACTCGACAGCCGGCGCAACGGCCGAGCTGATCCAATCCGCCGACATGGTGATCGGCGCGGTGCTGATCCCCGGTGCGGCTGCGCCAAAGCTGGTGACCCGCGCGCAACTTTCTACCATGAAACCCGGAGCAGTCCTTGTCGACGTTGCGATCGATCAGGGTGGGTGTTTTGAGACGTCGAAAGCGACGACCCATGCCGAACCGATCTATGATGTTGATGGCATCATGCACTATTGCGTCGCCAACATGCCCGGAGCTGTCGCCCGTACATCGACCATCGCGCTTGGCAACGCCACCATGCCCTTCATGCTGGCGTTGGCCGACAAAGGCTGGAAACAGGCCTGTCAGGACGACCCTCATCTGATGGCCGGACTGAACGTACATGCGGGTAAGCTGACCTACTACGCCGTCGGCAAAGCTCTTGGGATCGACGTGGTGTCCCCCAACGTCGTCATCAAGGCCTAAGATACTCCCGCCCCTGAAAGCGCACTCTGACGAGTGCGTTTACAGCGTTGGGCGCAGCGCCGCGCTGATCGCGCGGCGCGGTCGAACCTCTGACCAACGTTGCAACAAACGAAAAGGCGCCGCGCGATCAGCGCGGCGCTGGGCCCAACCGGAAAAAGGCATTTCAATGCCCGTATGACGGGCGGGAGCGTTACGCCTGTTTTTGGATCTCGACCGAATGCGGATAGGGAATCGAGACACCCTTGGCATCGAACGCTTCTTTAACGGCTTTCGTGATTTCAAACCTCACGTCCCAATAATCTGCAGTGGCGCACCACAGCCGCGCCGTCAGATCAACCGAGCTGTCGCCCAGATTGGTCACGCGCACCCAAGGCTCGGGATCGTTGTGAATACGCTCATCGGCCTTGGCCACATCCAGAATGATCTGCATCGCCTGATCTGCGCTGTCGCCGTAATCAATCCCGAAAACCAGGTCCACGCGTCGCGTGTCATGTGCCGAGTAGTTGGTGATAACCGTTCCCCATGCCTGACCGTTTGGCACGATGATCTGCACATTATCCGGCGTTACCAATTCGGTCGTGAACAGGTTCAGGTCTTGCACTGTCCCTGCAGTACCGCCGATATCCACATACTGACCCAGCTTGTAAGGCCGGAACACCACCAGCATCACGCCCGCCGCCAGATCGCTGAGCGTCCCTTGCAGCGCCAGACCGATGGCCAGTGATGCCGCACCCAAAATGGCAACAATACTTGTGGCCTCAATCCCGAAAATCCCTAGAACGGCAACCAGAACCATCGCCAGGATAGCCCATTTCACTAGGCTGGCCATAAAGTTGCCTAGGGTCGGGTCAATCTGCGGGGTGGCGTTAATGCGCCGGCGCACCATACCGCCTATCGCACCGGCCACGATCCAGCCCAAAATCAGAACAATCAGTGCCTTGACTGCATTCATGATAAGCGGAGCAAACGCCCCTACCTGAGTTACGACCTCGTCCACGCGCTTCTCCTTCTGCTAGCTATGCAAAACCCGCGACACGCGCGCGGGATGCACAAGATTGTGAGCGAGAATACCGCTCTGGTCTAGGTGCGGAATGAACCGGTTTTCCCCTCTGTTGTGAAATGCACAAGAACTGACCAGGAATGCACAGGTGCTCTACTGGTAACACATTTGGCCAGTGCTTACTTCAATTCGGAACCGCATTCAGGAGCGCACCATGCTTGACACCTCAACTCATCCAATTACCTGCCGCTGGCCTGCCCAGACACCCGACAGGTTGCAGCTTTATTCCTATCCAACGCCAAACGGTGTCAAAGTTTCGATCATGCTGGAAGAGATCGGCATTCCCTATGAAGCGCATCTGGTCACGCTGGCGGATTCAGATGTTAAAAGCCCGGAGTTCCTGTCCCTGAATCCAAACAACAAAATTCCTGCGATTATTGACCCCAACGGCCCGGATGGCGAGGCTGTATCCCTGTTCGAGAGCGGCGCAATCCTGCTATATCTGGCAGAGAAAAGCGATCAGTTGATGGGCGCGACCGCAGCGGACAAAGCCCGCGTGACACAATGGCTGATGTTCCAGATGGGTGGTCTTGGCCCGATGTTCGGACAGCTTGGCTATTTCCACAAATTCGCCGGTAGCGAGATCGAAGACCCTCGCCCCCGCGAACGATACATCAACGAAGCTAAGCGCTTGCTTAATGTGCTAAACACACAGCTTGAAGGGCAGGAATGGATCGCGGGCAGCTATTCAATTGCCGATATCGCCATTGTACCGTGGCTGCGAGGCTTGGACTATTACGGTGTGAAAGAGCTGCTTGGATGGTCTGATTTCGCCAACCTTCAGCCATACGTGGACCGCTTTCTGGACCGCCCAGCGGTCCAGCGCGGATTGGTTATTCCTGCGACTAGCTAAGGCAGATCCGGGGCGAGGCATTGCCCCGCCCCATCTACCGCTATCCGGGCAGTTGCCCGGTCAGAACATAGCGCAGAACCTCGACTACCTGCGCCGGGTGCTCGGCCACGGCCAGAGCTGCGGCGTCGACCTCTTTCAGCGCGTGCTGATGGTCGGGGCCGTGCAGCACGATCAGGGACTTGCCCAGAGCGGCAGCGTACCCTGCGTCGAAGGCCGCATTCCACTGCTTGTATTTCTCGCCAAAGCGGACCACGACCACATCCGCATCCGCGATCCCCTTACGGGTGCGGATCGCGTTGATCATCGCGCCCTTGTGATCGTGCCAGTATTTGTTCGGCTCAGCCCCCAGAATGGCCACACCGCAATCGTCACTGGCCGCGTGGTCGGTCACCGGGCTGTTAAAGGTGATTTCCAGCCCCTGCGCGCCTTCGATGATCTGGTCGCGCCAATCGGTGTGAATCTCGCCCGAGAGGTAAACGTTCAGCATGTCTTGTTCCTCCTGAAATGAAAAAGGGGCGCGTCCGGCCCCTTTGCCTTGTTAGCTTGTCGCGCCAATCAGCCGCGCAGAACGCCGCCCGTGGCCTTGGACACTTTGGCGATGATCTTCTGACCAACCGCCTCGATATCCTCTTCCTTGAGGGTCTTGTCCGTCGGTTGCAGACGCACGGTGATGGCCAGCGATTTCTTGCCCTCACCCAGGCTGCCACCGATGAATTCATCGAACACGCGTACATCGTCGATCAGCGCCTTATCCGCGCCTGCTGCCGCGTTCACCAAGGTCAGAGCTTCGACATCCGCATCAACCACAAAGGCAAAGTCACGTTCCACCGCCTGCAGATCGCGCAGTTCAAGCGCCGCGCGGGTGGCCCCGGATTTGCGCGGCAGGGGCACTTCGTCCGGCCAGATGGTAAAGGCCATCGCCGGACCCTTGATATCCAGCGCTTGCAGGATGCGCGGGTGCAGTTCACCAAACACGCCCAGCACCTTTTTCGGACCCAGACAGATTTTGCCATGACGGCCCGGATGCCACCACGCATCACCATCGCGCAGGACCTGCACCTTCGCGGGCGCTCCGATCGCGGCCAGTACGGCCTCGGCATCGGCTTTGACGTCAAACACATCTACCGCGCGCGCGGCCCCGTGCACATCTTTGGGACCATCGCGGCCCACCAGCAGACCAGTGATCTGGGTTTTCTGGTTGCCGGGCTCACCGCCGTGGAAAACAGGGCCAACCTCGAACAGGGCAACATCGGCAAAGCCGCGCGCCTGATTGCGGGCGGCCGCCTGCAGCAGGCCGGGCAGCAGATCGGGGCGCATATGGCTCATTTCCGAGGAAATCGGGTTTTCCAGTTGCGTCGCGGCATCGCCGCCCCCGAACAGGGCCGCCGAGGCCTTATCAATGAAGGTATAGGACACACATTCATTGTAGCCCAGCGCCGCACAAGTCCGGCGGGCCATCGACTGACGGCGCTGCGTCGGTGTCATCACCGCCTTGGGGATGCCATCGGTCACTCGCGGCAGCGGTTTGCCCTGCAGCTTGGTCAGCGAGGCAATCCGCGCGACCTCTTCCACCAGATCGGCCTCGCCCATGACATCGGGGCGCCAGCTGGGCACATGGGCCATCTCTCCTTCAAGGCGGAAACCCAGACGGGTCAGGGTCTGGCGCTGTTCGCTTTCGGGTATGTCCATCCCGACCAGCGACTGCACCCGCGCCGCATCCAGCTTGTAGGCGCGCGCGTGGTTCGGAGCCTTACCGGCCTCGACAACCGAGGATACCTCGCCGCCGCAGATATCCAGAATCATCTGCGTCGCCTGCTCCAGCCCTTCGCGGGTGAATTGCGGGTCAACACCGCGTTCAAAGCGGTAACGCGCGTCCGAGTTAATCTTCAGAGCGCGGCCCGTCAGGGCGATCTGCACGTGATCCCAGAAGGCGCTTTCAAGGAAGACATTGATCGTCTCATCGGTACAGCCGGTTTCCTCGCCGCCCATGATACCCGCGATGGATTCCGCGCCCTTGTCGTCCGAGATCACCATCATACCGCGCTGCAGGGTGTATTCCTTCTCATCCAGCGCCACCAGCGTTTCACCACCCTTGGCGCGGTGAACCCGCAGGTTGCCCTGCACCTTATCCGCATCAAACACGTGCAGCGGGCGGTTCTGGTCAAAGGTCATGTAGTTGGTGATATCCACCAACGCCGAAATGGGACGCAGACCGATGGCTTTCAACTGATCCTGCAGCCATTGCGGGCTGGGGCCGTTCTTGACGCCCCGGATTACACGACCGGTGAAATGCGGCGCGCCGTCCAGGGTGTCGTCGTCAATCGTCACCTTGATCGGGCATTCGAAATCCCCCGGCACTGGCGCGTGGATATGCTCTTTCAACGTACCCACACCGCGCGCTGCCAGATCACGTGCGATGCCAGCCACACCCAACGCATCGGGGCGGTTCGGCGTGATCGCAATCTCGATCATCGGATCGACCTTGGACGGGTCATTCTCGGCCAACCAGTCGACGAAGCGATCACCGACCTCGCCCGAGGGCAGTTCGATAATGCCATCATGCTCGTCCGACAGCTCCAGCTCGCGCTCTGAGGCCATCATGCCAAAGCTTTCGACGCCCCGGATCTTGCCGACGCTGATGGTGATATCCAGACCGGGGATATACATGCCCGGTTTGCAAACCACGACAGTGATGCCTTCGCGCGCGTTGGGCGCGCCGCAAATGATCTGCAGATCGCCCTCGTCGGTTTCCACTGTGCAGACCCGCAGTTTGTCGGCGTCGGGATGCTTTTCCGCGTGTTTCACATGGCCCAGCGTAAAGCCTGCCAGCCGGTCCGCCGGGTTCACGATCTCTTCGACCTCTAGCCCGAGGTCGGTCAGCGCCTCGGCGATCTCATCAACCGACGCGTCCGTGTCGAGGTGGTCTTTCAGCCAGGACAGAGTGAATTTCATTGCTCGGGGCCTTTTTTGGCAAACATCCAGTCGGCACAGGCAATGACAAAGAATGCGCCAAGGTGCAAGCGCTGCGCGTCACGGATAGGTGGGGGTGCGGCCCAAAAGCTCATCCAATTGCCGCCCGATCCAGCCATGGGGGATAAAATGCCCGCCCGGATGGGTGTCCAGCGTCACTTGCCCGCGCGCGCAATCGGTCCACTCCACTCGGCTGAGGGTCAGGATCGGCACCACGCTCCAATCGCCGCGCGGGGTGGCATCGTGGCACTCATACGCCGCCCGCCACAGCGCCACCGGGTAGGTCGTGTCCCCATTGAAGCCATAAGGGAAATCCATCACCGTATCGCTGAGGCCGTGTACATGGCGCGCCTCACGCGGGGCTTCGGGGCAGTCTTCGGTCTGGCGGATGCTGCCTGCAACAGCGAGCAGCGCGGCAATGTCATTGCCCGACTGGCACACATAGCGCCACGCCATCGCGCCGCCAAAGGAATACCCCGAGACGTAGATACGTTCAGGATCAACCGGATAGCGATTGGCCACATCCTCCAGCACCGCATCTGCAAAGGGAACGTCACGCGTGTCCGATGTCCAGAAGTCCCAGCTTTTGCCCAAGCCGTTGGGGGCCACCAGCAACACGCCGCGCAGTTTTGTGGCCCCGGCGATGCGCTGATGGTTCACCGCCACAGTACCCTGCCGCGCCCAGCCGTGGAAATGCAGCAACACGGGCAGAGGCGTTTCGCCGTCCCACCCCTCAGGCTCAAGCACATGATACGAGCGGTCGCCGAGCTCGCAGGCGGTGTCGCCATGGCAATCGGTTTTCCACGGACCCATGGCGAGTGCAGGGGTGGCGGTCATCAGCAGGAAAAGCAGTCGGTAAATCATAGGCCGGAGCCTAGCCGCCTGACGCGGACTGTCACGTCACAACCGTGTGGGAAACTGTAACACGCGCAGATTTCGGCCCTCCGGACAGAACGCAAGCTGCGCTATCGCCAGACCGCGGGATGGCGGTCTGGCGATAGCGCGGCGGCCTATCGGCCTTTGCTCCGCGCACATTCTCACTGCAACTCTTGGTACCTAACAAATGCAGTCAGCTTAGCTTTCAACGTTTCGACCGCTTCAAGTTGCCTAATCCCAAGTGGGTCATACTTTTCAGAGTAACTTCCCCACATATCGCCTCTAAGCCTTCGATACATCTTCCGCGTATCGTCATCTTCTTCACCGCTCACATTTGGCCGATCGTGGAGCATTTCAATCGCTACGATCGTTTTATGTCTAACGTCGAATAGTACATCGACCGCTTTATCAACCTCGTCGACACCCAATAATGCGTGCGCTCGAATACTCAGCCGCCTGAGTTCGTTGAAGCTATCTGCATACTCGTGGAAGCGTTCCAGCCTTCTTTGATAAACGTAGCTTCGGTTGTGCAGTTCTGTCTCTGGAATGCTATCAAACGGGCTGCGTAACCCACGTAAAACATCCGAAATTTCCAATGCCACTGCCAGCAAGCTTTCCGCAACGCCTGACTTTTTCGTAACTAAGTCTTGTTCGCGCCAAGCATGGAGCTGATTGTAGGCAACCCATACACCGCCCGCGACAGCAAACATCATTCCGAGTTGGGAGACTGCAGCAATTCCCTCGAAAATGCTAGTTGAGCTCACCGCGACAAGCCACCATGCAGGTTCGGCATATCCAGCGCCGCGAACCCATAGTGGCGCAACCAACGCAGGTCGCTATCAAAGAACGCCCGCAAATCCGGAATGCCGTATTTCAGCATCGCCAGACGGTCGATGCCGATCCCGAACGCGAAACCCTGATACACCTCGGGGTCGATGCCACCGGCGGCGATCACCTTCGGGTGGACCATGCCGGAACCCAGAATCTCCATCCAGTCGTCGCCCTCGCCGATCTTCAGCTGGCCGTTATCCCAAGAACAGCGGATATCGACCTCGGCCGAGGGCTCGGTGAAGGGGAAGTGCGAGGCGCGGAAGCGCAGCTCGACGTCGTCGACCTCGAAGAAGGCTTTCACGAACTCTTCCAGAACCCATTTCAGGTTCGCCATCGAGATGTCCTTGTCGATGGCCAGTCCTTCGACCTGATGGAACATCGGCGTGTGGGTCTGGTCATAGTCGGCGCGATACACACCGCCCGGACAGATCACGCGGATCGGCGCGCCCTGTTTCTCCATCGAGCGGATCTGTACCGGAGACGTATGGGTACGCAGCACATGCGGCGGACGGTCGTCACCTTCGGCGCGGTGCATGTAGAACGTGTCCATCTCGGCCCGCGCGGGGTGGTGGCCGGGGATGTTCAGGGCGTCGAAATTATACCAGTCGTCCTCGATCCGGGGCCCTTCAGCCACCGAGAAGCCCAGTTCGGCGAAGATCGCGGTCAGTTCCTCGGTCGCCTGGCTGATCGGGTGGATCGAGCCCTGACGGCGCGAACGGGTCGGCAAGGTAACGTCCAGCCATTCGGTGCGCAGACGTTCATCCAGCGCGGCATCGGCTAGCGCGGATTTTTTGGCGGCCAGCGCCGAGTTAATCTCATCCTTCAGAGCGTTCAGCGCGGGGCCTGCAACCTGGCGTTCCTCGGGGGTCATTTTGCCCAGCTCGCGCATCTTCAGCGCGACCTCGCCTTTTTTGCCCACGGCGGCGACGCGGATCGCCTCAAGCGCGCTCTCGTCGCCCGCTTCGGCGATTTGGCCCAGATATTTTGCCTTAAGATCGTCCATGACGCCCTCTGAATTTGGTCGCCAACCTGCTATCGGCCCCGCCCCGCGAATGCAAGCGGGACGGTGCTGATCAATAGCTGTATTCGGGATAAATCCGGGTCAGATCGCCATTCCAGTCGCCATTGTAGTGATCCAGCAACTCATCGGCGGGGACTTTCCCTGTGTCGATGCTTTCTTTTAGCGCGTTCAGGAAATGCGTCTCGTCCGGCACCAGACCGCCCGCACCGGGGAATGCGCGGGATTTCAGACCAGCCTCAGAGATCGCCACGACTTCGCGCGCCAAATCGTGCATGTTGATGCCGCCAACCTGCGCCTGAAGACCCTGAAAGGCAGCCTGAACGCGCAGTTCCTCGCGGGTGTCCGCGTCCCAGCCTTTGACCAGATCCCACGCCGCATCGAGCGCGCCCTGATCATAGGTAAGGCCCACCCAAAAGGCAGGCAGCGCGCACAGGCGGCGCCACGGGCCGCCATCGGCGCCGCGCATCTCCATATATTTCTTGATGCGGGCCTCGGGGAAAGCGGTGGTCAGGTGGTCGGCCCAATCAGACAGCGTCGGGGTTTCACCGGGCAGCGCGGGCAGTTTGCCCTGCAGGAAGTCGCGGAAGGACATGCCCAGCGCGTTGATATACTGCCCGTCGCGATAGACGAAATACATCGGCACATCGAGCGCGTATTGGACATAGCGTTCGAACCCAAAGCCCTCTTCGAACACAAACGGCAACATGCCCGTCCGCGCATCATCCAGATGCCGCCAGATATGGCTGCGCCAGCTTTTCTGGCCGTTGGGCTTGCCTTCGAAGAACGGCGAATTGGCAAACAGCGCCGTCGCCACCGGCTGCAGGGCCAGCGCGACACGTAGTTTCTGGACCATGTCGGCCTCGGACCCAAAGTCGATATTGACCTGAACAGTACAGGTGCGCCGCATCATGGCGCGGCCCATGGTGCCGACCTTTTCCATGTAGTCGTTCATCAGCCGATAGCGACCCTTGGGCATCAACGGCATCTCGTCATGGGTCCAGATCGGAGCCGCACCCAGACCGATGAAGCCCACGCCGATCTCATCGGCGATATCCTTCACCTCGCGCAGGTGGGTGTTCACCTCATCGCAGGTCTCGTGGATCGTCTCCAGCGGAGCACCCGATAGTTCCAGGGCACCGCCGGGTTCCAGGCTGACATTCGCGCCGTCCTTTTCCAGACCGATCAGGTTGTCGCCCTCGCGCACTTCGGCCCAGCCATGGCGGTCGCGCAGACCCTCAAGCACCGCAACAATGGAACGCTTGCCCTCGAACGGCAGCGGTTTCAGCGTGTCCTTGCAATAGCCGAACTTTTCATGCTCGGTCCCGATGCGCCAATCGGCTTTGGGCTTGCAGCCCGATTCCAGATATTCCGCTAGCTGTTCGTGGCGTTCGATCGGCCCGCCGCCGGACTGGGGGATGGACATGAACCGCTCTCCGATCCTGATGTGTCTGTCTTTGGGTCAGTCGTGGGGGGAAATGCCGCCAGTGTCAATGCAGCCGCAGATGCGCCGGGCGCATCGGGCGCTTTTCCCAGATCACCACGGGATGCACTGCACCGCCGTTCAGTTCGGCCAGCATTTGCTCGGTTTTCAGCCCCGGCAGGTTCGAGAACACATCAAACAGCGCCTCTGCACCTTCGGCATTCACGGGAATGTGAAGCGTTGGCTGACCCGGCTGAGACAGCACCCAATGCGCCGGGTTCGAGGTCGGGTCTAGCGCCAGCCGTTCGATCTCGCGTGCGGCGACCATGCCGCCGTCCAGCGGGCCCAGATAGGTAATCTGCCCTTCGTCGATGGTGACAACTCCGGGACCACCCGCGCCAGTGCGAAACCGCGCGCGTTGTACACCGATCACAGTCAAAGCCATAGAGACAACGACCAATACCCAGCCCATCCAGCCCAGCAATCCGCCGGGGCCGCTGATCCAGCTAAGGCCAACTAGCAGGACGGCCACGGCAGCCAACACTTCGCGCCAGCGCCACAGGGCCAGTTTGGCTTCGGGTCGGATAAAGCTCATGCCGGGTCCTTTGGGTTTTTGAACAGGATCAGTGAAAACTGCCCTGCCGGTTTGAATCCAATAGCCATATAGGCACGCGCTGCGGAATCAGAAGCCGCAAACAGAACGGCACGGGACACACCACTGGCGTTTGCCTCAAGCAGATGCAACCCAACCGCCAAGCGGGCATACCCCCGCCCACGCAGTTCGGGCGGGGTATAGACCCCTCCGATCTGGACAACGTCAGGCAAGCGTGCGTTGAACCCGGTCATGGCCACGGGCTGCCCGTCGATCAGCAATATTCGATGTGAGTTACGCTGGGTATAAGCGACAAAGTCCTTACGCGCCTGTTTGCGTGCGCGGGCGGGATCGAAATCCATCGCCTCGATCAAATAGTCGGTCCGCCAGCCTTCGGCAATGTCCCCGTAAAACCCGCTTAAGGGTTCCAGCATAGCGCCCGTCGTGTCCGGCACGACAAGCTGTGTCAGGTCCAGCGTAAAGCCCGGTTCATCACTGTTGAGCGTCGCGGGTCTGCCGGCCCATCCCGCCATCTGCATGATACGCCGCGCCTGAGCCGCCTCGGCGGCGATGCCGAACAAGGGGCGCCCCCGGATCAGGTCAATCGCGGCCATAAGCTCGTCATCAGAACAGTCCGGGCACTGGGTCAGGACCATGCCCTCATTCGTGATCGCGAAGACCGCGCGCGGGCCGTCACCCAAAGTCCAGACGTTCAAAGCACGAGGGTCCGTGCCCCTCAAACCAAAATCCCGCAGATTGGCCAGAGGAAACATCGAGGTCTGAATGTGGTCGGACAAAAACCGGGTGATGCGCGGCACGTCCTCTTGTTGGGCCTGTTGCCAGCTCATGACCAATCCCCCAGTGCCAGCTGCCACATGGTCAGTGCCGCCACCGCTGCTGTATCCGCGCGCAGAATACGTGGCCCAAGGCTGACCACGTGTGCGTAGGGAAGACCAGACAAGCGGGCCCGTTCGCGATCCGAAAACCCACCCTCGGGCCCGATGAGAATGGCCCAGGGCTGGCCCGTTTCATTGGCTGCCAATCGCAGGGCCGACCCAACTTCTGCCTCGTCGCAGAACATCAGTTGTCGGTCTTCTGGCCACGCATCCAGCACGCGATCAAGCCGCTGCAGATCGGAAACCTCGGGCACGTAAGTTCCGCCGCATTGCTCAGCCGCCTCAACGGCATGCGCCTGAAGGCGGTCTTGGCGGATACGCTCGGAATTAGTGAATTCAGTCTGCACGGGCAGGATACGCGTAGCCCCCATCTCGGCTGCTTTTTCGACAATGAAATCGGTGCGCGCCTTTTTGATCGGCGCAAACAGGAACCACAGATCGGGCGGCATTTGCAATGGTTTGGTCTGGCGGGCGCAGGACAGCACGCCGCCACGCTTGCCCGCCTCGGCCACGTCGGCAAGCCACTCGCCATCCTGGCCGTTAAACAGAGCCACCTGCCCGCCCACGGCCAGCCGCATGACGCCAAACAGGTAGTGGGCCTGATCACGCGTCAAAGGAACCGATTGCCCCGGACCCAAAGGGTGCTCTACATACAGTCTGATCTTTGCACTCATGAGACCTTAATATGCAAGGCAATGCCCCAACACCAGACGGTCAGGTCGCTGATGCCGTAAGCGGCAACTGGGTCGACACCCATGCGCCCGCCTTCACCCGCCCCTATCTACGCCTAAGCCGCGCAGACCGGCCCATCGGTACATGGCTGTTGCTGATTCCCTGCTGGTGGGGTCTTGCGCTTGCCATCCTCAGCGATGGCACCCCGCGATGGGAAGACCTTTGGATCGCCGTTGGCTGCGCAATCGGCGCTTTTCTGATGCGCGGCGCGGGCTGCACGTGGAACGACATCACTGATCGCGAGTTCGATGCTAAGGTCGAGCGTACTCGGTCGCGTCCGATCCCATCAGGTCAGGTCACGGTACGACAAGCGGTTGTCTGGATGGGGCTGCAATGCCTGTTGGCGTTGGGTATTCTGCTGACCTTCAATCAAGCTGCGATCGCGATGGGCGTCCTCTCGCTGTTGCCGGTGACAATATATCCGTTCGCAAAACGCTTTACATGGTGGCCCCAGGTGTTTTTGGGACTGGCGTTCAACTGGGGCATTCTGCTGGCCTGGGCAGCGCATACCGGAACGGTCGGGGTGCCCGCGATCACGCTCTATCTGGCCGGAATCGCCTGGACGCTGTTCTACGACACGATCTATGCCCATCAGGACGCCGAAGATGACGAGTTGATCGGCATCAAATCCACTGCACGCCTGTTTGGTTCGGATACAGCCAGATGGCTGAAATACTTCCTCGTTGCGACCGTGTCGTTGATGGGGCTGGCGATCATCGACGCGGCAACGACTCAGGCCTCGATCATGGCGCTTTTTGTTGCGCTGGCCGGGCCTTGGGCGATGGGGTGGCACATGGCGTGGCAATTGCGCGGACTGGACACCGAGGACAACGCCAAACTGCTGCAGTTGTTCCGCGCAAATCGCGACACCGGCCTTATTCCGCTGATCTTCCTTTGCGTGGCCTTGCTGGTCTGATTGCACCTCGGGCCGGGCCTCTGTAAGAGTCCGGCTCAATCACCCGAGGAGTCTTCTGTCTGCACATGCGCCTGCCTTATCTCCTAGCTGTTGCCTTTATCTTCCTGGTTTCTGCCGGGCTGTCTCTGCTGGCCGCCAGTTACTCGGTCACCAAGGTCGAAGAGGCATCGGAATTCGCGGTGCGCCGCGCGCTTGATCTGAAAGGCCATGACTGGGCCGAGGTCGAATCTGACGGCTTGCGCGTCATACTGACTGGCACCGCTGCTGACGAAGCCGCGCGTTTCAGCGCCCTGACCGCTGCCGGCACCGAAGTCGACACCTCGCGCGTTATTGACGAGATGGAAGTCGCTCCAACAACCCAACTGGCACCACCCAAGTTTTCAGCCGAAATTCTGCGCAATGACAGCGGTATTTCGGTAATAGGTCTGGTCCCGCTCAGCCAGGACCGCGAGGCATTGATGGAGCGTTTGCATCGGCTGGACGGGGACAATGTATCGGACCTTCTTGAGACCGCCGACTATCCTAAGCCCAAAGGCTGGGATGAGGCACTAACCTACGCGATCGAAGCCCTTGTTCGGCTTCCACGCGCCAAGATTTCGGCCAGTCCGGGGTTGGTGAGGATTACCGCTATCGCCGACAGCCAGCAGGAAAAGGAACGGCTTGAACAGGATTTGACGCGTGCTGCGCCACCCAGCCTTAGGATCGGATTGTCGATCACGGCCCCGCGGCCGGTGATCACGCCGTTTACGCTGCGCTACATTGTCGATGCCGAAGGCGGTCATTTCGACGCGTGTTCGGCGCCTGATCAGGATTCCCGAAACGCCATCATTGCCACCGCCGAAGCGGCAGGGCTGACCGGACCCTACACCTGTACGATCGGGTTGGGCGTTCCATCACCCCGCTGGTCCGAGGCCGCAACGCTCAGCATCAAAGCGTTGGCTCAGATCGGTTTGGGATCTGTGACCATGTCTGACGCCGACATCACGCTGGTCGCCGAGATGGGTACGAACGCCGCCACGTTCGACCGCGTGGTCGGCGAGCTTGAGAATGCGTTGCCCGAGGTCTTCGCCCTTCACGCCGTCCTGCCCGAGCCTGAAACCGACGAACCCACAGGCCCGTCCGAGTTTTCCGCCACGCGCAGCCCCGAAGGGCTGGTCCAAATGCGCGGACGCTTGGGTGATGAAACCCTTAGGGACATGGTCGACAGCTATGCCCGCGCGGCGTTTGGCTCGGAACAGGTTTATACCGCAACTCGCGTTGTGCCTGACCTGCCCACCGACTGGGCCGTGCGCGTCCTGGCCGGGCTTGAGGCGCTGTCATTACTGCACAATGGTGCTTTGACTGTGACGCCGGACGATGTCATGCTGATCGGCGTCAGCCATGAACCCGACACCAGAGCGCGCATCGCTGGCCTTTTGTCCGACAAGCTAGGCGAAGCGCAGGAATACACACTTTCGATCACCTACCAGAAACCTCCGGAACCCGAAGACGCACTGCCAGACCCCGAGCAATGCGAAGACCGCATTGCCGAAGTTCAGACGTCCAGCAAGATCGCCTTCGAACCTGGCTCGGCCACGGTGGCGGCGGATTCGCGTGATACTGTGAACCAGATCGCCGACATTCTGCGCGAATGCGGCCCAATCCGGATGGAGATCCAGGGCCACACCGACAGTCAGGGCCGGGAAGAGATGAATCAGCAGCTTAGCCAGTCACGGGCACAGTCCATCCTAAACGAGCTGCGCGGACGGCGCGTTCCCACCGCAAGCTACACTGCAGTGGGATACGGCGAAACGCAACCTATCGCCGACAATGGCTCCGAGGAAGGTCGCGAGGAAAACCGTCGGATTGAATTTCGCCTGATCCGCCCTGAACCCGTCGCCAATTCCGAGACGGGTCTGGAAGCGCTGGAACAGGACACACAGCCGTCAGAAGACGCACAAACAGACGCCGAAGAAACCGGCGCAGGGGACCAGTAAGTTGAACAGACTAGAATTCATCATCGCCACCGCCGTCATTTTGTTTGCAGCGTTTTGTATGGGGTGGTTCGCCAACTGGCTGGCCCATCGCCTGTCCCGCGTGCGCCAAAGCGACGTAGCCGATCTGGACCGCATGAGCCAGGAGTTGCATGAGGCCGAGGAAACCCGCGATCAGGCCATCACCTATCTGCAGCAGCGCGAGGCCGAACTTACCAACCAGCTGACGCAAACCGAGGCCGAGCTGTCCGCCGCAATGGATGGGTTGCGCGCCGCACGGCAAGAGGCCGAAGAGCTGCGCGGGCGCATCAACAACGCGGATTAAGTCACCAGCGCGTGAGCGCGTCCTCGTCCTCGTCCTTGGCGGCGACCCAGTCGGCGCCTGCTTTGGTGATCTCTTTCTTCCAGAATGGCGCGCGGGATTTCAGGTAATCCATCAGGTATTCTGCCGCCTCGAACGCATCTTTGCGGTGGCGCGAGGCTGTGGCCACCATCATAATCCGATCCCCCGGAGCCAGCCGCCCGTGGCGGTGAATCACCAGCACATCGCCCAGCGACCATCGCGACTGTGCTTCTTCGGCGATCTTGGTCAGGGCGCGCTCGGTCATGCCGGGATAGTGCTCGATCTCCATCACGTCCAGATCGCTTGTGGCCAAATCGCGCACAACACCAGTGAAGGTTACGATGGCCCCATTTGCGGCCTCATCCCCGGCAGCAAAGGCGTTGGCCTCGGCGCCCATGTCGAAAGGGGCTTCTTGTACGACGATCCGCATCTTAGCCACCTGTCATGGGCGGAAAGAACGCAACTTCGCGCACGCCCGACAGGGGGGCGTCAAAGTCCGACAGTTCCTGATCCAGCGCCACGCGCAGCGCCGACAGGTCGGCAAAAGCGGCGGCATAGCGATCTTCGCGCGCGGTCAGTTCCGCGACCAGCTCGGATACGGTTGCGGCTTGTGTTTCGACCTTTTCCTTGGGAAGACCGATGCGTTCACGCACCCATGCGAAATACAGCACATCCATCGCTTAGCTCTCCTTCAGATGGGGCATGGCTTTACGTAGGTAGTCATAGCCGGTGATCAACGTCAGCGTCGCCGCGATCCACAGCAGCCACAGACCGACCCGGCCCGACCAGAACATACCTTCCAGATGCCAGCGGACGTGGTTTACGTCCTCAAGCTGTCCAATGAGAACCTGATCAATGGTCGCAGGGTCCATGCCAAACGTGGCCATGACAAAGTAGTGTTCAAAAATTCCCTGTGAAAACAAAACCGCAATGGCAAACATCTGTGCTGTGGTCTTCCATTTGGCCAGCTTGGTCACTTTCAAAGTTCCCGCCACATCGCCCAGATATTCCCGCAACCCCGAAACAAACACCTCGCGGAACAGAATCACGGTGGCGGGCAGCACCAGCCAAGGCGTCCAATGCTCGGTCGAATAGCCCACAAGGATCATCAACGCGATCACCACCATCGCCTTGTCGGCAATAGGGTCCAGCATCGCTCCGATCTTGGTTTCCTGTTTCCAAGCACGGGCCAGATACCCGTCGAACCAGTCGGTGATCGCCGCTGACATGAACAGGATCAGGGCAAACCAGTCGGCATAGGGCCGGGTGAAATACAAAAACATCACGGCCAGACCGGGGGCGGCCAGAAGGCGCAGCACGGTCAGGATATTGGGCAAGTTCCACTTCATGAAGAAAACTCTACATCGCCGGTTCAGGACATAAAAGATGGGCCATTGAAAATCTGACCCGATCACAGGCAGTTGTGGCCTTCGGGGTCAAAGGGTCGCAACCCCGATCACACGGCTTGGCGCGCGCGGGCTTTGCGGTCAGATTGGCGGCTGGCCCAGACAGAGCGATACATGACCCGTCACATTCAAACCGACCCCCGATCGAACCTGATCGGCAGCGCATGGATGATCGCCGCAATGGCACTGTTCGCGCTTGAGGATGCGCTGATCAAAGCGGCCTCGGCGGCGATTCCGATCTGGCAGGTGCTGGTTCTGTTCGGCGCAGGCGGCGCGGTGATCTATGCCGTGGTGGCCCTGCTGCGCGGCACACGGCTGTTTCAAGCCGATGTACTGTCGCGCCCGATGAAGGTGCGTGCGGTATTCGAAATCCTGGGGCGGTTGTTCTATGTGCTGGCCATCGCGCTTACTCCGCTGTCATCGGCCACGGTGATCCTGCAGGCTACGCCCTTGGTCGTCGTCGCCGGGGCCGCACTGGTTTTTGGCGAAACCGTCGGCTGGCGCCGGTGGAGCGCCATTCTGATCGGCCTTGTCGGCGTCGTGATCATCATCCAACCGACCGGGGACAGCTTCTCGGCCCTGTCCATCCTTGCGGTTCTGGGGATGCTGGGCTTTGCCGGGCGCGATCTGGCCAGCCGCGCCGCGCCCGCGTCACTGGGGACCGAGGTGCTGGGGTTCTACGGGTTCCTTTGCATCATAATCGCCGGTCTGGCCTATCGGTTCTGGGAGGGCACACCGATGCAGCCCTTAAGCCCGCAAGTCAGCCTGCATATGACCGGCGCAGTCATCATGGGCGTCATGGCCTATGCCGCGCTGATGAAGGCGATGCGCACGGGTGAGGTCTCATCCGTCACGCCTTTCCGCTATTCCCGGCTGCTGTTCGGGATCGGGTTGGGCGTGGTCATGTTTGGTGAGCGGCTGGACCAGACCATGTGGATCGGGTCGGCGCTGATCGTGGCCTCGGGGCTGTATATCCTGTGGCGCGGGCGGCGAGCCTAGCCCTTGTCGTGGAAGAAATCATAGACCTTCTGCGCCAACCCGGCTGAAATCCCGTCCACCGCCCTGAGATCCGCCAGATTGGCCCGGCTAACCGCTTTGGCGCTGCCGAAATGGGTCAACAGGGCGCGTTTGCGCGCCGACCCTACGCCGGGGATTTCGTCCAGAGGTGTCGCCCCCACCGCCTTGGCCCGTTTGGCGCGATGGGTGCCGATGGCGAAGCGGTGCGCCTCATCCCGCAGGCGTTGAATGAAATACAGCACCGGATCGTTACGTTTCAGCGCAAAGGCGCGTTGGCCGATGCGGTGGAATTCCTCTTTGCCGTGGTCGCGATCCACACCTTTGGCGACGCCGACCATCGGGATGTCTTCGACACCGTGTTCGACCATGATCTCATGCACCGCGCTGACCTGCCCAGCGCCGCCGTCGATCAAAAGCAGGTCGGGCCAATGGCCCTTGTCCCGGTCTGGGTCTTCTTTCAACAGACGAGTGAAACGGCGGGTCAGGACCTCTTTCATCATGCCAAAGTCGTCGCCCGGCGTCAGGTCATCGCCCCGGATGTTGAACTTGCGATAGGCGTTTTTCATGAACCCCTCGGGGCCCGCTACGATCATCCCACCCACCGCGTTGGTGCCTTGGATATGGCTGTTATCGTAAACCTCAATCCGCTCGGGTGGCGTGTCCAGATCAAACGCCTCGGCCACGCCACGCAACAGCTTGGCTTGCGTGGCGCTTTCCGACATGCGACGGGCCAGCGACTCACGCGCGTTGCGCAGGGCCCCGGCGACCAGTTCTTGTTTCTCACCGCGCTGCGGCACAAGGATTTCGACCTTGCGACCGGCCTTTTCCGACAGCGCGTCCTGCATCAGATCAGCGTTCTCGACCCCGTCCGACAGGATCAACTGACGCGGCGGCTCCTTGTTGTCGTAGAACTGACCAAGGAAAGCCTCCATCACCTCGGCCGGCGACACATCCGCCCCGACCCGAGGGTAAAAGTCCTTGTTGCCCCAGTTCTGGTTGGCCCGGATAAAGAACACCTGCACACAGGCTTGCCCACTATCCATATAGAGGCCGATCACATCCGCCTCGGCCACGCCGCGCGGGTTGATGCCCTGGCTTGTCTGCACCTGCGTCAGCGCCCGGATTCGGTCGCGCAGGCTGGCGGCGCGTTCGAACTCCATCGCCTCGGACGCGGCCATCATCTGTTCGGCCAGTTCTTCCTGCACCTTGGTCGACCGGCCCGACAGGAAACGTTCTGCATCCTTGACGCTTTCGCCGTAGTCGCTTTCCGAGATCAACCCAACACACGGCCCAGAACAGCGCTTGATCTGATACAGCAGACAGGGCCGCGTGCGGCTGTCGAACATAGAATCCGAGCAGTTGCGCAGCAGGAACGCCTTTTGAAGCTGGTTCAGCGTGCGGTTCACGGCCCCCGCACTGGCGAAGGGGCCAAAATAGGCGCCCTTTTCTTTCTTCGCCCCACGATGTTTCTTGATCTGCGGAAACCCATGATCCTTTGACACCAGAATGTTCGGAAAACTCTTATCGTCGCGCAGCAGCACATTGTACTTAGGCTTGAGCTGCTTGATCAGGTTCTGCTCCAGCAGCAGCGCCTCGGTCTCGGTCCGCGTGGTCAGAAACATCATCGAAGCCGTCGCGGCGATCATCTTCTCGATCCGCCCCGAATGTCCAGGCCGCGTATAGTTCGACACCCGCGCCTTCAGGTTTCGCGCCTTGCCGACATAAAGAACCCGACTGTCGGCATCCAACATCCGGTAAACGCCCGGAGAGCTGTCCAGCGTTTTCACATATCGCTGTATACATTCGTATCCAACGCTTTGGGTTTCGGAGTTCGATTCGTTCTGGACGGTCATGTGTCTGAAATATGATTCCCTGACCATGGCTGCAATCTTGAGCGCCTCAGATCAAGAGAAAACAAATCCACGGTTTCTGTGGATAAGTATGAAGATAAGTTTCCGGGTATCGCGATTTTCCCTTAATTCATTAAGGATTCCTTGGTTTGCACAAAAATTAGGCAATAACCTAACCAACTGTTTTTCAACGTTATTTTTTCTCAAACGAGACAAGTGCATGAAAAACAATACATTTTTGTAACGTGTTGGTAACGGAAATGAGAGCGGTGCAAAACTTATCTGAGAATTACCTATTCAACGCCCAAAACATCCGGAGTTTGCCAGCCAAGATGCTGCCCGCCATCCACACATAAAAGCTGCCCTGTGACCGCCTGTGCATCCAGAAAATACCCCAGCGCGGCAGTGATGTCTGAAGGGTTCGCGCCGCGCTCCAATACCGTGCTCCGCCGTTGCGCATTGAAGTGATCGACGCTTTGGCGGTGCCCCTGCATCGTGGGACCGGGACCGATTGCGTTGACGCGGATCGCCGGGGTCAACGCTTGCGCAGCAGTGCGGGTCAGCGCCCACAGGCCCATCTTGGCGATTGTGTAGGACATGAACTCGGGGGTCAGCTTGCGTACCCGCATGTCGACCATATTGACGATAAGACCGGTTGCGACCGGTTCGCCTGCCGCATCGGTGTCGGGCTGCAACTCTTGTTCAGCCATCGCCTGAGTCAGCACAAAAGGCGCGCGCAGGTTACTTTCGAGATGCCGGTCCCAGCTTTGCCGCGTGGCCGTTTGGATATTGTCGTATTCAAAGATCGAGGCGTTGTTGACCAGACAGGTGATCGACCCACCCAGTGCCTCGGCTGCGCGGGGCAACAGGGCGTTCACCTGCGCCTCGTCCAGCAGGTCGGTTTGTAGGGCAACAGCATTGCGACCCATTGATCGTATCTCGGCCACGACATCCGACGCCGGTTGTTCGGACGAAGCATAGTGGACAGCTACATCATATCCACGCTGCGCCAGATACAGGGCCATGGCCCGGCCAAGGCGAATACCTGCTCCGGTTACAAGGGCTCGGGTCATCGGGGACTCTCCGTCACATTACGCCAGCAATGTGACGATGTAGACCGCATAGAGCAGGGTCAACAGCAAGCCCCACACTCGCGTGATATCTTTCTTGAAAAACACGAACGGGATCAGCAGCAATGATGCGCCCAGCATGACCCACAGATCGAATTGCAGGAACTCGGGATCAACCGGAATTCGTCCGACCAATGTCGCGATACCGACAATGGCCAACAGGTTGAACATGTTTGACCCGATCACGTTACCTAGCGCAACGTCTGCCTGACGCCGCAACGCCGCCATAACAGTCGTGGCCAATTCGGGCAGAGACGTACCGACCGCCACCAAAGTCAGACCGATAATCGTTTCACTGATCCCATAGGTGCGCGCGATCACGGTTGCGTTTTCGACCAGCAGATGCGCGCCCATCGGCAATCCGATCAGACCCAGCAGCAGATAGATCGCGACCTTCCAGTACGGCATATCCGGGTCGGCCTCTTCGAGACCATCCAGTTCTTCGCCATCGTTGCAAGCCTCACCACAGGCTTTCCGATGGGCATGGGCCTCGCGGAAGGCATTCCAAAGGACCAGAGCCAGTGCAGCCAGCAGGATACCTCCGCTGACCAGATTGAATTCGCCCAAGAAAGCCAACCCAATAAACAACACTGTGGCCATGATCATGAAGACATAGTTCTTGCGGCTGTCGCATTCGCTTGTGTGCAAAGTGGCAAGCAACGCTGGAAGGCCCAGTACCAGCAGGATGTTGGCCGTGTTCGACCCGACCACGTTCCCGAGCGCAATACCCGGCGCGTTTTCCTTGATCGCACTGATAGCGATCAACAATTCAGGCGCCGAAGTGCCAAAGGCCACAATCGTCAGACTGACGATCAACGCAGGTACGCCCAGACGCAGGCTCAGGTTTACCGCACCACGCACAAGCGCATCCCCTGCCAGCAACAGGATCAGCAATCCGAGGCCGGATAACAGCCATGCCGTCATGTACGGCCTCCTTTTTTGCAGGCGCAGGGGCCTTTACCGATCCTGAACCGCCCGCAGCGCGGACACCGTGCCGATTGCAACCTTTTCTGTCCGGGAAAACGCAGCTTACCAAACATGGCCAACACGCCCATGGCGATCAGGAAGAGGGTGACAATCTTGATAATCACGTCACAACCCAAAACGCGCATAGGCCGCGCGTTCCTCAAGCCCTGCAATCGCATCTTGTGCCAAAGAAGCACCGAACCGGGACCACAAAGGTTTCCGCAACCCATAGCGCCGGAATTTTACCTTGTCGCCGAACCGCTCTTGCATCTTGGGTTTCAGATGAGCAATCCCGTCGATCAATCCCAATTCCTGCGCGCGACGCGCCAGCCAAATCTCGCCGGTGAAGAGGTCCTGACTCTCATCCAGTTTTCCATCACGTCGGGTTTTGACATGGGCGATGAAATTTTCGTGAATATCACCCAAAAGGCGCTCTAGCCGGGCAACGTCCTCTTTCTTTTCGGGCGAGAACGGGTCGAGCATTGATTTCGACTCTCCGGCCGTATGCACGCGCCGCTCGATCCCCTGACGTTTCAAAAGTACATGCGCACCAAAGCCGGATGAGATCACTCCGATGGACCCCAGAACCGAACTGTCGTCGGCATAAATCTCATCAGCTGCAGCTGCCAGCCAATACCCGCCCGAGGCGGCGACGTCTTCGACAAATGCTATGACAGGAACGTTTAATTCCTCAGATAACCGCCGAATACGCGCACCGATCAAAGAACTTTGCACCGGTGAGCCACCGGGCGAGTTGACCTCGAGCGCGACGGCGGCGGGTTTGCCTTTGCGAAAGGCTTTCTCAAGAACCGGGGCCAGCGACGTGTCGGACATCGACCCTCGGCCGGCCATTCCGATGGCTCCGGACAGACGCACAATGGCCACGCATGGCTGCTTTTTGACAAAGGGCAGGCTGAGTTTCATGGGAGCCGATGTAGAGTGCGCCATTGTGCTAAACAAGGGACCGTTTGAACGTTAGATGCAGCCGGATCACATTTCCCGGAGTTGATGGGCAAAAATGCAACGCCAAACGTACCCTAGCTGCGAATGCGCCAGCCGGTTTTGAAAATCCACCAGATGATGCCAAGGCAAATGCCTGTAAAGACCACGATTGCCAGCAGGCTGAAGCCTATCGGCACATCAGCCAGCCCATAAAACGACCATCTGAAACCTGAAATCAGATAGACTACCGGATTGAACAATGTGATCGTTTGCCAAACCGGCGGCAGCATCGAGATCGAATAGAATGTGCCCCCCAAAAAGATCAACGGAGTTACCACCAGTTGCGGCACCAGCGACATCTGCTCGAAGTTGCCTGCCCAGATGCCAATTATGAATCCAAGCAGTGAGAAACTGAGGCAAGTCAGCACCAGAAACGCCACCATTGCCAGCGGATGTTCGATCCGTAAATCCACAAAAAACGTCGCCGTGATCAGGATCACCACCCCTACAAAAAGCGCCTTGGTCGCCGCCGCCCCCACATAGCCGACCACGATCTCGATAAAGTTCACAGGGGCCGAGAGCAGCTCGTAGATCGTGCCAAGGAATTTGGGGAAATAAATCCCGAAAGACGCGTTCGATATCGACAACGTCACCACCGACAGCATGATCAAACCCGGCACGATGAACGCGCCATAGGATACGCCCTCAACTTCTTGGATACGACTGCCGATCGCAGTACCGAAGACGACGAAATACAAAGAGGTCGACAGAACCGGAGACAAAAAGCTCTGTGCCAGCGTCCGGAAGAACCGGGCCATTTCGAACCGGTAAATAGCAGCGATTGCGGACCAGTTCATGCGGGCTCTCCCGACACCAGATTGACAAATATTTCTTCCAGGCTCGACTGGCGGGTCTGCACGTCGCGCAGAATGAGCCCGGCTTGCGCCACATCGTTCAGCAACGTGGTGATGCCGGTGCGGTCGGCATGGGTATCGTAGGTATAGATCAGGGCATCGCCATTGCCATTCAGCGTCAGGTTATGCGCTGCAAGACTGTCGGGGATCGACGCGATGGGATCGGTCAACATGACTTCGATCTGCTTCTTGCCCATTTGCGCCATCAGAGTGTTCTTGTCCTGAACCAGCAGCAATTCGCCTTTGTCGATGACACCAACGCGGTCGGCAATTGCTTCGGCCTCTTCGATGTAATGAGTGGTCAGAATGATCGTGACGCCGGCCTGTTTCAGTTCGGCCACGATCTCCCACATATCCTTGCGCAATTCGACATCAACACCGGCGGTGGGTTCATCCAGAAACAGCACGCGCGGCTCATGCGCCAACGCTTTTGCGATCAGCACCCTGCGCTTCATCCCGCCCGACAGCTCTTTGATGGCGTTGCGGCGCTTGTCCCACAGGGACAGCTTGCGCAGGATCTCTTCGATCCGCGCGTCATCTCGGCCCAAGCCAAACAGCCCACGCGACAAACGTACCGTGTTCCAGACTTTTTCGAATGGCTCCAGCGCGATCTCCTGCGGGACAAGGCCGATCATCCGGCGCGCAGCGCGAAAGTCGGACTGGATGTCATGCCCTCCGACCGTAACTGTACCCGAGCTCGGCGTGGTAATTCCGCAGATGGTTGAAATCAGAGTTGTTTTGCCCGCGCCATTCGGACCCAGCAAGGCCAGAATCTCACCCTGCCGAATGTCCAAAGTCACGCCCTTAAGCGCTTCAAACCCGTCAGCATAGGATTTTCGCAAATCCCTGATCGAAAGAATGGTGGTCATGCTGTTTCCCTGTCCTGACGGCGACCCTACCCCGGTGGGCGAGCGCAGAACAGACCCATTCCGCACCGGCCGTTACGCGGATTTTGCCGAACCCAGCTCGGGCTTGCAATTCACCGGCATTCCCGAAAACCTGCGGCGATACTTATAGGAGCGGCAAAATGCTGAACGGTTTTCGGATCATCGAATTCGAAGGGCTGGGCCCCGCGCCCTTCGCCGCCATGTTGCTGGCAGATATGGGCGCAGATGTGATCACCATCCACCGCAAGGGAGGGGCAGGAACACCTGGAATGCCCGAGCAATCGGTGCTGGATCGCGGCAAACGGTCGATTGCGTTGGATCTGAAAGACTCAGACGATCTGGACATCACCCAACGCCTGATCGCTTCTGGAGATGCACTTATCGAAGGATTCCGCCCAGGTGTCATGGAAAAGCTGGGCCTCGGCCCGGCTCCTTGCCACGCCCTGAACCCCAAACTGGTCTATGGCCGCATGACTGGTTGGGGCCAGAACAGCCCGCTGGCCAACACCGCGGGGCATGACCTGAACTACATCGCGCTGTCCGGCGCGCTCTGGTACGCGTCGCAAGCAGGTCAGCCGCCACAAACTCCCGCGACTCTGGTGGGCGACATCGGCGGTGGTGCCATGTATCTGGTGGCGGGCCTCCTGGCCGGCCTGCTACATGCTCAAAAGACAGGGGAAGGCACCGTCGTCGATGCCGCCATCTACGACGGCTCGGCCCATATGATGAACCTGCTGATGAGCCTGCGGCAAACCGAAAATCTTGATGAAATCAGAGGTCAAAGCCTTCTCGACGGCCCCCATTGGAGCCGCACCTACAGCTGCGCCGACGGCGGCTTCATCACGGTGCAATGCCTGGAACCCAAATTCTACGCCACATTCCTGCAGCTACTCGGCCTGTCAGAAGACCCGGACTTTGAACAGCAGTATGACATCACGCGCTGGCCCACGCTCACCAAACGCCTTAAAGCGATTTTCGCCCAACAACCGCGCGACCACTGGGCACACCTGTTCCACGGCTCAGACGCCTGCGTCGCGCCGGTCCTCAGCCCCGAACAGGCACTTGACCACCCAATGAACCAAAGCCGCCAAATTTGGACAACTCAGAACGGCACCCTGCAAGCCCACGCCGCCCCACGATTCTCTACCCATGACTGGCAACCAAAACCCAGCCCAAATCGCGATGAACACCGGGCCGAGATTCTCGCCGACCTCGACACCAAAGACTGATCCGCCCTTCATCTGGCCAAAAACATCTCGGGGGATGAATTGGCCGCAGGCCAAGAAGGGGGCTGGCCCCCTTCCACCCAACTTAACGCGCGCGCACCGTGTCAATCATCAGCTGCACATTCTCAGGATCCGCATCCGGCGTGATCCCATGACCCAGATTGAAAATGTGCGGCCCCTTGGAAAATGCCTCAACGATCTTCCGCGTCTCATCCACCAAAGCCTGACCGCCCGTCACCATATGGGACGAGGCCAAATTGCCCTGCACACAACCATCCACCTGCACATTGGCCGCCGCCCAATCCGGCGCGACCGAATTGTCCAGCGCCACACAATCCACACCAGTCGCCTTGGCAAACCCAACATAGCCCTCTCCGGCCTCGCGCGGGAAACCGATGACCGGAATTCCGGGATGACGTTCTTTGATGGCCTGAGTGATCACACGGCACGGCTCGACCGCATATTTCTGGAATGCCTCGCCCTTCAGGGACCCGGCCCAGCTGTCAAAGATCTTGACCACCTCGGCTCCGGCCTCGATCTGGGCCGACAGATATTCGATCGTCGCCAGCGTAATCCGATCCAGCAGGGCCTCGAACAACGCCACATTGCCCTCGCGCAGCGCATGGGCCGGGCCCTGATCCGGCGTGCCGCGCCCGGCGATCATATAGGTGGCCACCGTCCAGGGCGCGCCCGCGAAACCGATCAGAGTCGTCTCGGACGGCAATTCCCGCGATAGGATTCGCACGGTTTCATAGACCGGCGATAAAGTCTCGTGAATCGCATCCACGGGCTTCAACGCGTCAAACTCGGCCTGTTGGGTTATGGTCGACAGGCGCGGGCCTTCACCGGTGACAAACCACAAATCCGCACCCAGCGCCTGCGGCACCAACAAGATATCGGCAAACAGGATCGCCGCGTCGAACCCATAGCGACGGATCGGCTGCAATGTGACTTCGGCCGCCAGCTCGGGGTTATAGCACAACGACAGGAAATCCCCCGCCTGCGCCCGCGTCGCGCGATATTCGGGCAGATACCGCCCGGCCTGGCGCATCATCCAGATCGGCGGCACATCCTGCACTTCACCTGCCAATGCGCGCAGTATCTTCTTTGTCTCGGCCATCTTTGCCCCCAATCATCTGGTTTGCGCCACGGGTCGGCCCTCAGTGGCAATTTGTCAAGCTCTGCCCCCATTGTCAGGGCAATGTGACGCGATTAAAGCTGAGGCCATGACATTGACCCTGCCCTCCCCCGCCCAACCTTTAAAGATCGGCTCCCGAGGATCGCCTCTGGCGCTGGCGCAAGCCTATGAAACCCGGCAGCGGCTGGCAGCGGCGTTCGATCTGCCCGAAGAGGCGTTCGAGATCGTGGTCATCAAGACCACCGGCGACAACCGCGCCATGATCGACGCAGACCGCCCTCTGAAAGAAATCGGCAACAAGGGCCTGTTCACCAAGGAGATCGAAGAGGCGATGCTGCGCGGCGATATAGACATCGCGGTGCATTCCACCAAAGATATGCCGGTGGAGCAGCCCGCAGGTCTGGTGCTGGACACCTTCCTGCCGCGTGAAGATGTGCGCGACGCGTTCATCTCGCCCAGCCTGAAATCAATTCACGACCTGCCGCGGGGTGCCACCGTCGGCACCTCATCCCTGCGCCGCCGGGCGCAGCTGTTGAATCGTCGGCCTGACCTGAACGTAGTGGAATTCCGAGGCAACGTGCAGACGCGGCTGAAGAAACTGGCGGACGGCGTGGCCGATTGTACCTTTCTGGCCATGGCCGGCATCCGCCGCCTGAACATGGAAGACGTCCCCGCCACCGCCATTGCACCCGAGGACATGCTGCCCGCCATCGCACAGGGCACCATTGGCATCGAACGCCGTAGCGACGATTCCCGTGCTGCGGGTATGCTGGAAGCGATTCACCACATTGAAACAGGGCAGCGTTTGGCCGCCGAACGCGCATTGCTGGCCGCGTTGGACGGCTCCTGCGAAACGCCAATCGCGGGTCTGGCTGAGATCAATGGGGGTCAGCTTCACCTGAAGGGCGAGGTATTGCGCCCGGATGGGTCTGAGGCGATCACCGAAGACGTTGTAGGATCGATTGAAGACGGCGTCGACATGGGCCGCACAGTTGCTAAAACCCTGCTTACACAGGCGGGCGTCGGATTCTTCGATTGGCGAAACTAAAAAAATTCACGCAATGTGAACTACTTCACTGCCGTCGCCTGATGAGTCAGGCATAACGCTTGCATACCGGTTGTGAAGTCGGCTCGGTCTCAAATAAGTCGAAAGTTTTGTAAGTCTGTACCGTTTTAAGTGGTGTTCGAGGGGGTGAGACCCGATCCTGAGATCCGATCAGTTAGGGCCGTTGTCATTGATTTGACAGCGGCCCGTCCCTTTTTTGCGCAGCGTGCGGTCATCTATTGGCAATCAACTCGACCGCCGTATTGACCGCTTCCCTTGTCATTTCAATATCCGTGTCAGTTACCGCAAGGGAAGGGTAGAGCTTTCCGGGCGATTTAAAGATGCCACTCGCCCGTAAGCTGTTGTTGTAATCCACGTTGCGTCGGGGGTCATCGTGCCGAGAGCTGCGATAATCGCGACACTGGGCATCGGTGAAATAGATATCAAACAGAGTTTCATCGCCACAAACCTGATGCGGGATACCGGCCGCTGTCAGCGCATCAACCTGCATCTGTTGCAACGCGGACCCTGTGGCCCTCAGACGCTCATAGGTACCTTCACGGCGTAGGATTTCCATCGTTTTCAACCCTGCGGCAGAGGCAACCGGATTGCCCGACAATGTGCCCAGTTGCATCAGCCAGCCGTCTTCGCCGACCTGCGCCTTGTCGAAATGCTTCATGATCTCGGTGCTTGCGCCCAGCGCGGCCAGAGGGAAGCCACCACCGGTAATCTTGCCCAGCGTGCAGATATCGGGCGTCACGCCGTATTTCTCTTGCGCGCCGCCATAAGCGAGGCGGAAACCGGTCACGATCTCGTCAAAGATCAGCAGGACATTGTGTTTGTCGCACAGGTCGCGCAGCCCTTGCAGATATCCGGGCATTGGCGGAATGATCCGTTGCAGCGGCTCGACCATAATCGCGGCGATATCGTCATGTTCGTCCAACAGCGCCGCAACGGCCTCAAGGTCATTGTACGGTGCGATCAGCATCTGCTCGGCCACGCCCGCCGGGATGCCGGCGCTGTCGGGCACCGCCTGTGGGAAGTTCACATGGCGGCTGGGGGCGAGGCTCATCTGCGCCTCGGCGCTCATGCCGTGATAGCCGCCCTCGAACTTCAGGATCTTGTCGCGCCCGGTATAGGCGCGGGCCAAGCGGATGGCGTACATGTCGGCCTCGCCACCCGAGGCGACAAAGCGCACCTGTTCGCAACACGGCACGGCGTCGATGATTGCCTCGGCCAGTTCGATGCCTTTGGCGTTGTTGGCGAAAAAAGTCATGCCCTTGGGCAGTTGTTCCAGCACCGCCTCCATCACCTCGGGGTGGCCGTGGCCCAACAACATCGGTCCGGAGCCGATCAGATAGTCTATATATTCCGTGCCGTCCTCATCCCAGACGCGACTGCCTTCGCCACGGGCGATGATGATGCCGGGGTCGAAATTGCCAAATCCCCCGGCGGGCAAGGCGGCGTTGGCGCGGGTGATCCATTCGGATTGGGTGTTGATCTTGAGCATCTCAGGCGATCTCCAATATCGGGGAACCAAGGGTTTCCAGGGCAGGCGTCACGCCCAGACCGGGGCCTTCGGGCGGGGCGATGCGACCGTCTTTGCGGCTGGGGGCATCCGGGCAGAGACGCGGGCCCACGTATGAGGACAGATCGCAGGTGTTCATCAACGAGCCATGCGGGGTCGAAGCCGCGAAATGCAACGCGGCGGCGGTGACGATATCGGATCCCCATGTGCATTCGGCGCAGATCTCGGCCCCCAGATGCACTGTCAGATCGCGCGCGCGGCGCATAGCCGACAGACCGCCGAACTTGGACAATTTCAACGCAACCGCATCCATGCAGCCCAATTCATGCGCGCGCAGCAGCGAGGCGAGATCATGTGCGTTTTCGTCGATCTTCATCGGCAGGCCGGTGGCTTGCCGCACGGCGGCGCAATCCTCCAGCGTTTTGCAGGGCTGTTCCAGCATCACATCCAAATGCGCCACGGCGCGGCCCGTGCGTGTGGCCTGCAGGCGCGATGCGCCGCAGTTCCAGTCTCCGTAAACGATGGGGCCTGGACCCACAGCTTCGCGCACTTTGGTCAAGCGTTCGGCATCGGCCTGCCAGTCGGCTTCGACCCCCAGCTTGACCTGAAACTGGCGAATACCGGTCTGATAGGCGGCCTGCGCGATGCGGGCCATCTCATCGGGGTCTATGCAGGTGATCGAGTGATAGAGCGGCATGTCCTTGCGCGTGCGCCCACCCAACAGCGCATAGACCGGCTGGCCTGTGGCCTGGCCGAACAGGTCCCATAGGGCAAGATCGACGGCCGATTTTGCGTAGCGGTGGCCCTGTAGAAACCCGTCGAGCTTGCGCATCGGGGCATCGGCCCCGAAGGGCGACATTCCGAGGATTTCCGGGGCCATTTCGGTGATCGCCGCTGGGACGCCATCGGCATAGGCGGGCAGATAGTGGGGAATCGGGCAGATCTCGCCCCATCCTTTAAGGCCAGTATCGGTTTCAAGGCAAAGCACATGGGTTTTGACGGTGGCGCAGGTTTTGCCCTCGGCCATGTGGTAGGTTTCGTGGCTGGTGAGGTCGACGGACCAGAGGGTGATGGCGGTGATTTTCATTCAGGCCGTCCTTGGGGTGTTGATGTTGTGCAGTCAGAGGGGCCAGCCCCTCTCTTGGCCTTCGGCCAATTCACACCCCGAGATATTTCTAGCCAGATGAAGGGGCGGATCATCGCGGGGCCTCGTAGGTTGCGATTGGGGGACCGAGGGTATCTTCGTCGGGGTGGACGCCAAGGCCCGGGGTTTCCGGCAGGTGGAGGTGTCCGTTATTGTTACGGGGACCGCGACCGTTGGCGATGTCGACGGTGATCATATCCTGGCAGGCCCAGACGGCATGGCAGTTCTGATCGGGGATGGTGGCGGCCAGATGCAGGGCTTCGGTATCGGCAAGAACGGTGCCTCCGGTGGCCATGACGAACATGTCGATCCCGTGGGCCAGCGCGATATCACGCATTCGGGCTGCCTTAGTAAGGCCGCCGACACGGTTTAGCTTGATGCCAAAGACCTCGGCCAGACCATGGCGCGCGATGCGGGTGGCGTCTTGCAGGGTGACGAGGCTTTCGTCCACTGAGACGGGTGAGGCGTGGCGACCCGAGATGGCGGCGATGTCGTCGAGGGATTCGCAGGGTTGTTCGAAGATCACCTGCAAAGGCTCGCAGGCTTTCATCACGCGCAGCGCCTGTTGGCGAGTCCAGCCCCGGTTCACGTCATAAAGAACAATCTCGCCGGGGCGGCGGAAGCTTTCAACATCTTGAACGCGGGCTATGTCGCGTTCGACGTCTCCGCCGATTTTGACCGAATGGGCGATGTAACCACGGTCGCGGTAGCGGGTCATCACCTCGCGCGTTTCTTCAGCGGTTTTGGCACCGACGGACGAGGCAATCGGGCGTGGGGTGCGGGAACCGCCGCCCATCAGATCAGCAATTGGCAGGCCCGCTGCTTGCCCGGCGATGTCCCAACAGGCCATGTCGATCGGACTTTTGGCATAGAGGTGGCCGGGCAGCGCCGTATCCATGGCGCGTTCCACATCAAGCACGCGGCGCGGATCCAGGCCCAGAATAAACATGGCCATGGTCTCGATTCCCGAACGGATACCCGGACCGTGGGCCGGCACATAGGTATGGCCCCAGGGCGTGCCCTCGCCCCAGCCGATCAAGCCAGTATCGGTTTCGATCTTAACCAGCGTTGCGTCCAGCGTTTCGAATTTCAGACGCCCGCCAGACAGCCAATAGGGATGTTCGAGCGGCAGGTCGATTTGGTAGACGGTGATGGTTTTGATCTTCATAGCGCGTACTCTGCCACGGGCGCGCCGAGGCTTTTGAAATCAGGGGTGACACCTAAACCTGGCGCATCTGGCGCGTAGAGCTTGCCGTTTCGCGACACAGCCCCGCCGCATCCGGTCGAGCGGGTGTTGTAGTTCATCAGGTCTGTGGTGTTTTGCAGGTATTCCTCGGGCGTAGAGGCGGCAAAATGGGCGACGGTGGCAGTGGTGATTTCACCGCCCCATGTATCCTCGGCCACCACTGGAATACGGTTTTCAATCAGAAAATCGCGCACCCGCCGAGCCTTGCTGAGCCCGCCGAGATTGGAAAGCTTCAGGCAGCAGATCTCGGCCCCCCGGTCCGCGACGATCCGCTGCGCCATGTGCATTCCGGTCAGGCATTCATCCAGCTTCATCGGCTGTTCGGCCACGCGGCGGACCTGTTGGCATTCCTCGTACGTTCTGCAGGGTTGTTCGAGGATAAAGTCCAGGTCGCGCGTCGCCCGAGCCACTCGGATCGCGTTATCCACGCGCCAGCCCTGATTGGCGTCGGCCATGGCGATCTCACCCGGTTGCAGCAAAGGGACCGTGGCCCTGATGCGGTCGATATCCGTGGTCCAATCTACGCCCACCTTGATCTGGAACTGACGGTATCCCTGATCACGATAGGTGTTCATCTCGTCCACGGTTTCATCGACCGGTTTCTGCGGTGCCACCCGATACATCGGGGCACCGTCCGTCAGCTTGCCGCCCAGCAACATCCAGACGGGCTGCGCGCAGGCCTGCCCCAGAATATCCCAGCACGCCGCGTCGAACGGAGCCTTGGCATAGCCGTGCCACTGCACCAGATGGTCCATCATCTGTTCGATCCGCCCAACCTGCCGTGGATCCTCGCCCAGCAGAGATGGGGCGACCAGACCGGCCAAAGCAGGAACGCCCTGAGAATGCGCAACCATGTAATTCTCGCCGCAGGGCGTGAATTCTCCACAGCCCTGCAGCCCGGCATCGGTGTCGATCACTACAACCGAGGCGATGGCCGTCTGAATCGCGTTGCCCGCACCCCAAACATAGGCCCCGCCGACATAGGGCAGCCCGGTCTGATAGATACGGATTCGAGTGATTTTCATGCGGCGTCCATCCGGGGCAAGGCGTCCAGCCCTTCGCCGCGCCACAACACGTAGGTCAGGATGGGGCTGTCGGTGGTCGTCATGGCGTGGCTTTGCCAACTGGTGTGCAGACGAGTTTGGTTGGGTGTTAGTTCGGCGTCATTGCCAGCGACGTGAAACCTCGCACGGCCGGCGGCGATGAGGTACAGTTCTTCGGCCTGATGGCTGTGCCAATTATAGGCCAACCCCTCACCCCAAAAGGCCACGTAACCGCGCAGCTTTGTCGAGTGGAAATGGCCCGTGGGACCGAACAGTTCATAATAGCCAAAACGGTTCAGGAAGTCGGCACCGACTTCGTCTTCGGTGTAAGTCAGCTTCCAATCGGCGAGATGCGCGGTTGCGCAGATCGCCTTCGTAAGGGCTTGGGTCGGCCCCACATCGGACTGGATCGCCTGCACGAGAGGAACCGCCGGGATCGCGTTTGGCGACACGTCAACGGCGCACAGATCATCTGGCCAATCACCGAACGCAGCCAGATCAGGATGCGTTTGGTGCAGCTGTCGCGCGGCGTTCAGCACATCATCCAAAGTCATGGGATCACCACGATATTGCCGGTGTGCTGCTTGGCGATGAAAGCCGCCTGCGCCTCGCGCAACTCCTCAAGCGGGTATGTGGCTGCAAGAGCCGGTTTGATCTCACCCGCCTCGATATATTTCACGAGGTTCTGCATGACTTGCGGATCAATCACGGTAGAGCCGGTGAAGGTCAGGTCGCGCAGATAGAAGGTGCGCAAGTCGAACTCAACCATCGGGCCCGCGATGGCTCCGGAGCAGGTATAGCGTCCGCCGCGTTCGAGGATGTCGACCAGGGTCGGCCAGTAGGGGCCGCCGACCACATCTGCGACCACCGTGATCTTTTCACCGCCCAACGCGGCACGCAGGTTTTCCGGTGCGCGCGGCAGGATCATGTCAGGACCAAGCTGGGCGACGTCGGCATGTTTCGCCTCGGACGCCATTGCGATAACGCGCGCGCCACGCCGTTTGGCCAATTGCACCAATGCGCCGCCGACACCACCCGAGGCTCCGGGCACCAGAACCGTGTCTTTCTCGGCGACATTGGCGCGGGTCAGCATCCCTTCGGCGGTTGAGTAGGAGCAAGAAAACGTCGCCAACTCCGCATCCGACAAATCAGAGGTAATCGGCACTGCATTCACGGCCAGAGTGGTGGCATATTCGGCAAACCCTCCGTCCCGTTCCGAGCCGTAGTAGCCGGTTTTGTCCTTGTTTCCGGGATCATCCGGGTTGCGCAACCAGCCGTCGGTGATTACGCGCTGACCGATACGGGCGGGGTCGACACCTGCACCCACGGCTACGATATAGCCACAGATATCCGCCCCCTGGATGCGCGGGAAGGTGATCGGGTTGCCGCCCCAGGTGGGGTCTTCCTCACCCACCTCATCAAACGCGCCGCCGGTGGTCGCGTCGGTGACTGTCTTGGAATACCAGCCCGACCGCGTATTGACGTCCGTGTTGTTCAGACCGCAGGCGGCGACCTTGATCAATACTTCATGAGCCCCAGGTTCGGGGCGAGGCCAGTCTGGGTGAAGCACCATCTGCTCTAGACCGCCATGGCCCATCGTGACCATAGCTTTCATTCTATCAGGCAAGATCATTGCGCGGCCTCCAGTACAGCGTCGGTTCGTGGCAGCAGGCTTTGCGGATCATAGGCCGGTTCGCCCAGCACTCGCGCTGCACGGGATTGACCGTGGATCACGACCTGCAATGCGGTGCCGGGCGTGGCGGCCTCGGGCTTGATGTAGGCAAAGGCGAGGATCTTGCCGACGGTATCCCCATAGACCACTGAAGCGGTCGAGCCGACCACGCGACCATTCAGCATCACTGCCTCACCGCCATGGCCGTCGATCTCACCATCCGGTTCGATTTCCAGATAGGCGCAAATCCACGGAAGGTCGGTGTTCAGGGTCATGTCCTTGCCCAGATACTCCTTGTCGGTGCGCGCAAAGCGCAGCACGTCCGCCTCGGCCAATGTGACTTCATTGGTTAGTTCACCCGCGCCTTTGAAGCCTTTCTCCATCCGCATCACGTTCATGGCAAAGCTGCCGTAGTCGGCGATGCCATGCGGCTCACCCGCACCCCAAAGTGCGTTGTAAACGTCGAGGCAAGCGGCGTTGGACATGTGCAACTCCCAGCCCAGTTCCCCGGCATAGGACATGCGGAACGCCCAGACCTTGTGGCCTGCGATTGTGATTTCCTGCGCGGACAACCAGCGGAACCCGACATTGGTCAAATCGGCATCGGTGCAGCGCGCCAGTACGTCCCGCGATCGGGGACCGTTCAGCGACAAGGCTGACCAATCGGACGAGAGGGCGGTAATCTGAACATCCTCATCCGCCCGCTGTTGCGTCAGGTGATCCAGCAAGCGCTGTTCGAAGAACGCGGCGCATACCAGATAGAAGCGATCTTCAGCCATGCGGACAATCGTGGTCTCCAACTCGATCCGGCCCCGGCGGTTCAGCATATGGGTCAGCGTGATCGAGCCCACTTTTTGCGGCATCCGGTTGGCCGTCAGCCGATCCAGTAGGGCGTAGGCATCCGGCCCCGAAACCTCGACCTTGGTAAAGGCCGTCACATCCATGATGCCCACGCGTTCGCGCACCGCCTTGACCTCGGCGGCCACCATGTCGTCGGCTGGGGTACGGCGGAAGGAATAGTGGTCGCGCTGTTCCACCCCATCGCGGGTGAACCAGCGGGGGCGCTCGAACCCATAGACTTCCTCATGCACCGCGCCCTTGGATTTCAGCAGCTCATAGAGCGGCGATGGCTTGATCGGACGCCCTTCGAGACGGTTGAAATGCGGAAAGGGGATTTCGTGGCGCAGGCAGTAATCTTCCACGGCCTTGATCACCTGCCAGTCCTTCGTGGCATAGCTGCCGAACCGGCGCGGGTCGAATTCGCGCATCGAGATATCGGCCGCCCCATGCACCATCCAGCGTGCCAGTTCGCGGGTCAGACCCGGCCCCCAGCCAATGCCGATCTGCGTACCGCAGCAGCACCAGTAGTTCTGCACACCCGGCGCAGGCCCGATCAACGGGTTGCCGTCCGGCGGGTGCGAGATCGCGCCGTGCACGTCACGCTGAATGCCCAGTTCGGCAAAGATCGGCATACGGTTCAGGCTTTCCTCAAGCCACGGCATCACACGGTCGTAATCCGCGTCGAACAGCCAGTTTTCGTATTCCCACGGGCAGTGATCATGCCAGACCGAGTTCGGGTTCTCTTTCTCGTAAATCCCGATCAGCCCGCGCTGTTGCTCCATCCGGATATAACCCGAGACCTTGCGGTCGTCGCGGATCACCGGCAATTCCGTGTCCAGATTCTGGAACTCGGGCACCGGCTCGGTCACGAAATAATGGTGGGTCATCGAGGTCATCGGCAGTTGTAGACCGGACCATTCGCCCATCTGGCGGGCATAGGTGCCGCCTGCGTTCACCACATGCTCGCAGGTGATGGTACCCATCTCAGTTTCAACCACCCACTCGCCATTCTCGGCCTGCGTGATGTTCGTCGCGCGGCAGTTGCGGAAGATTTGCACGCCCTTTTGGCGCGCGCCCGTCGCCATCGCCATGGTCACATTTGTCGGGTCCACATGCCCGTCATCCGGCGTGTGCAGCGCACCCAACACACCGTCGAGATTGTAGAACGGATGCAGTTCGGCCACCTTCTCAGGACCGACCAGTTCGATGTTGAACCCCAGCGAGCGGCCCACCGACAAGGTGTGGCGCAGCCAGTCCATCTCATCCTCGGTATAAGCCAAGCGGAACGAGCCGCAGCCGTGCCATGTGACCGGCTGGCCGGTTTCAGCCTCCAACGCGCCGGAATAGAGACCGATATTGTAGTCCACGCATTTGCCCAGACCAAAGCTTGAGGTCGAATGCGTGATCTGGCCCGCCGCGTGCCACGTGCTGCCGCTGGTCAGCTCGGCCTTTTCTAGCAGGACGGTATCTTCGCCCCAACCTTCATGCGCCAGATGATAGGCCAGACCGACCCCCATGACGCCGCCTCCGACGATGACTACGCGAGCGTGGGTGGGCAATTTCTTCTCGGACATGACATTTCCTCTTCCCGAGTCGCTTTTCTGCTCGACAGGCTAATTCCACATTTGTACCATCGTCAATCATGAATGACACAAATGTATCATCAATCGTTCTCGACCGCCTTACGGAGGAATGGGAGGCGCTGACGCCCGAGGCGCAAAAGGCTGCACGCTATGTGCTGGAAAACCCCACGGATGTTGGGGTTTCGACCGTGCGCGAAATCGCCGAAGCCGCCAAGGTGAAGCCCAACACTTTTGTCCGCATGGCGCGGCAAGTGGGGTTCGAAGGGTACGAGGATTTCCGCGCCCCGTTTCGCGACGCGATTCGGCGCGGCACCGCGTCGTTTCCGGACCGCGCGCGCTGGTTGCAGGACATTGGCAAGTTCGGAGAATTGGGCGGGCTCTATGCTGACATGATTGGCGCCGCGATCCGAAATATCGAAGACACCTTCGCCGGGATCGACGCCGAGCGCCTGCAAGCGGCGGCTGAAGATATCTGGAATTGCCGCCAGATTTTCACGCTGGGCGTGGGCGTCAACAACTCGAACGCGCGCAATTTCACCTATCTGGCCTCGACGGGGATGAAGCAATTCCACGCCATCCCCCGTCCCGGATCAACTCCGGTCGACGATCTGGCCTGGGCCGATGAACAGGACGTGCTGATCGCCATCACCTGCCACCCCTACCGGATCGAGGTGATCGATGCGATCAAGCTGGCCCGGCAACAGGGCCTGACCGTCGTGGGTATATCGGACAGCCCGGCCAGCCCGGTCATTCTGAACGCGCAGCACGGCTTTGTCGTGGCAGCTGATACACCGCAATTCTTCCCCTCCTCCGTCTCGACCATCGCCTTGCTGGAAACGCTGCTGTCCTTTGTGGTGGCCGTCTCCAGCGACGAAATCGTCGAGCGGGTGGAGCGGTTTCATCAACGCAGACACCAACTTGGCCTCTACGCGGAGGAGCCCGAATGAACGCCCCCCTGACCCACTCACTGGACGCGCGATACTATACAGACCCCGCGATTTTCGCGCAGGAAATGCAGGGGCTTCTGGCCCGAACATGGCAATTTGCCGGTCACGTGGCGCAGGTGCGCGAACCGGGAGATTACTTCGCGTTTGAAATCGCAGGCCAGAACTTGTTCTGCATTCGGGGTCGCGACGGGGAAATCCGCACATTTTACAATGTGTGCCAACACCGCGCGCATGAGATGGTCAGTGGCGCGGGCAATACCCGCGTGGTCGTCTGCCCGTATCACTCATGGACCTATGAGCTGACAGGTCATTTGCGGGCCGGCCCGAATATCAAATCCGTTCCCGGTTTCGACCGCAGCGCGATCTGCCTGACCTCGGTCCGGACCGAAGTGTTCAACGGTTTCATCTTCGTCAACCTCGACGATGATGCAGCCCCCATGGACGATTGGTATCCCGGCGTGCGCGAGGAAATCCGTGCGTTTGTGCCGCATATCGACGACCTGGAACCGCTGGAATGGGTGGAAATCCCGGAAAACTGCAACTGGAAGGTCAGTATCGAGAATTACTCGGAATGCTATCACTGCCCGACCAACCACCCGACTTTTGCCGAAGGCGTCGTCAAGCCCGAGACCTATGACATTCAGGCCGACGCCAGCGGCGGCTATGTCCTACGTCATACGACCGAGTGTCAGAGCCTCGACAAGATGACCTACCCCATCGACATGTCCGTGCCTCATGCGGGCGACTACCAGTCGTGGTTCCTGTGGCCAATGTTCTCGTTCCAGTGCTATCCGGGTAACGTATTGAACACCTATCACTGGCGCGCGAATGACGCCGATCACTGCAACGTCTGGCGCGGATGGTATACCGAGGGCGGATCGGAAAGCGCCGTCATCCGCCAACTGGCCGTGCAAGACCGCGAGACAACGGTCGAAGAGGATATCCGTCTGGTCGAATCCGTCCACCGCGGCCTGAAATCCCGCGGCTATCGCCCCGGACCGCTGGTGCTGGATCCCGGCTGTGGGGTTATGTCCGAACATTCAATCGCACGGTTGCAACAATGGATGCGCGACGCCATTGATGGCTGACCTGCCTAAAGGCTAGGAAAATAGGTCGAATTTTCTTGGCCCGACGCTTAGCGTACAAACAAAACTTCAGAGGTGAAAATGTCAGACCTGTTCAACGAAGACCTGTTTCTGAAAGGCCTGGAACAACGCAAAAACACTCTTGGCGCAGAATATGTCGAAAAGAACCTCGCGGCGGCTGACGACTTCACCCGCCCATTCCAAGAAGCAATGACAGCATGGTGCTGGGGCTTTGGGTGGGGTGATGATGTCATCGACGCCAAAACACGGTCGATGATGAACTTGTCGATGATCGGCGCCCTGGGCAAAATGCATGAGTGGGAAATTCACTGCAAAGGCGCGATCAACAACGGTGTTTCACCAGAAGAGATCCGCGCCATCATCCATGTCATCGGTATCTATTGCGGCGTTCCACAGGCTCTGGAATGCTTCCGCGTTGCCCGTAAAGTTTTGGGCTATTCCTGAACGACCCCATCCAACGCCTGACACTTCGAAATTCAGCACCGTTCGCACGTACTGGATGTGCCGAATTTTGGTTTGCCTTGCGCCAGCGTTGAGCGCGCAGTGATTTGGGACTTCGACAGATCCTCAACCGCCACACTGCTGGGCTAAAGCAAAAAAATCGCCCGGCCCTTTCGGAACCGAGCGGTAGAGGGAAAACGAAAAGGAGCACACCACGTGTGCTCCTTTTGCATGGTTACTGAATCAGCCGCAGCTTCTGGATGGAACCGGCAATCGACACGAACGAGTCGATGATCTCTTCGCCGGTAACCTCGTAATAGTGCGAAGGCGACGAGGCGCATGCCTTGACCTCGGCCGCCGCCTGATCTGAAGTTTCAAACGCAACCGCATAGATGATCACGTTGTTCGCCTTGGCCAGCTCACACTGCTGTTTGAACAGCTGCAAGTTGGTAACCTGTGACGATGTAATGGTCGTGTCTTCTGACGGGCGCGAGACCAGCTCGGTCAGACCGTTTTCTTCTTCCATTTCATCAGCTGGGCGAACCTGCGGGCTGGTCCGGCCATCGGTCATGATGACGATGTATTTCGACGTGTCCTCATGATCCCAGTTTAGGGGACGGTTCGCGAATTCAGCCGGAACCTCACCCATTGTGCTGAGATAGGCAAAGGCATCGCGCGAGGACGGGTCCAGCAGAGCCAGCGCATATTTCAGGCTGTAATTGGTGCCAGTGCCGTCGAACAGACGCAGGTTGTCAATAAAGCTGTGCAGAGTGACCTCGTCGTTCTGAGCGTATTTGATGCTCATCTCGTCATCCGGGCACCAACCCCAGTTCTGCGTGGTCTCGTCATAGTCCCAATTCACGAAGTACGGCACCTGCTCGGTCGAACCGGATGGCAATTGCGACGTCATGAAATCGGAATATGAAAGTTCCAGACAGGACGATTCATTGTTCGGGATGGTCTGGTAGTATGAGTGGAAATCATTGAACTGCAATTCAGCATCGACATTGTTGAATTTAGTTTCGCTGACTTCCATGTCACCCGTGACGCTGTAGTATTCGGTTGCTTGCTTACCACCCTTGATCGAAGCACCAACCAGTTCTGCGTCTTCGGTCAGGACAGAGTTCTCGATGGCGAAATCCTTGACGTAGTAATAGTAGGTATCGACGTCGTCTTTGTCGAAACCATCCACGTCGTTGTCCGGAAAGCTGTCAATCTTTACAGAGTAATCCGGTGAACCGTCGCCGCTGGTGTCAAACCAGAAGACAACGTTGGAAATATCCTGCTTCCAGGTCGGGAAATACCCCTCTTCTGTGGTCGTGCCAAACCGTTCACCACCCAGGTATTCGAACATCGTCGACCCCGGGTTTGTTTGACCAGCAAAGGGGATGACATTGATCGAAGTCTGCTTGTCCGCCTTGGTCCCCGTTGTGGAGTCTTCATTTCGGCTGAGGCTTTTGGTGATGAACGCCTTGGCGGCAGCTTGCATCAAGTCGACACGGTTGTTGCTGCCCATACTGCCCGAAATATCCAGCACCAATGAGATCTCGGTATGGGGCGCAGCTTCATTGGCCGCGGCTCCGATACCCAAAGGAATAGAGTCGATACCACTCAGGCGCATGAATTTTGTATCGTATTCTGCCCCGATCGCTGCGGCGACCGTCCGGTCCTGAAACGCCTCTTGAACAGCTACTGAGCTTTGGTACTCCGACAGCCCCTGCGCCGCCAGATGCGCATTAACCACTTCCTCTGGTGGCAGTGTCTGCTCGAGGTTGGCGGCGGCAAGCACCGCATTGTCAAGAACCCACTGTAGCTTAACGCGGTCGCGCTCATAGTTGGCGACATCAACTGCGATTCCCGTCGCGGCCAACAACATGAGAAAGACGAAAAGCGCAAAAATCGTCAAAGCGCCTTCTTCGCCAGTGGCGAAACGTCCCTTTTTAGAAGGACCACTTAAAATTGAGTTCAGTTGTCTTCGAGTCCGAATTCTGGGCATTTGAATCTCCGGGGCAACGTAAATTTTTTTCACCATTGCCTGAGATTTTGTCCCCAATTTGCCACAAATCGGGTGTTTAGATTACAATAAATGAATGTGAAATGAACTGAAAATTAACGAAGATTTTCTACAGAAAAAGGCTCTAAATAGTCATTCAATAACAAGAAGTTAAATAAATTCAAACTGCGTTGAGAATCCCCCTGATCGGTTCATTTTCAATTAATACTCTGAAAAAATAGCTCGAAAATTGCGATTTTTGGGGCGGACTGGAACAATTGGAAAACTCCCGAAAACCAAAGCCTATTTGCCTACGCTGGGAACGGCTACGTCGATTCGGCGAATTAAAGTGGCGTTGTTCTCATTTTCGCAACAACTTTAACGGAAGTTGAATAATGTATTCGCACTTCATTCAATCAAGATTTGGCACAATTCGTATTAATTGAATCTGAACACCTTAATCGTCCCGAGATTCTGCAAAGGGAATAACATGACAAAGTCTGCCATATTGATTGCAACACCGTGGTCTTCGGTGGAGCGATACACATTTAAGTCGGTCAGGTGCAGCAGCAGCCCTGCGGTGGGAATGCGGGGTCGTGAACGTTTTCCTCCGATCAACATTACGCTTGCGGGCATCGTCAGAGAAATGCGGTTTCAGGAAGAAAATAAACCCGCCGCGCCCAAGTGATTTCGGACCAACATTCTGGCGCTACTCGCCCCCAAAAAAGGGAAAAGCCCGCTCATAATAAGAGCGGGCTTTAATTCGCGCCTAGAGTGAGTACGGGTGCGCGATCCTTTTCGTCTTCAGTTCACATCCATTAGTCGATTACCGGGCCAGCCAATGTTTTGTAGGTGGATGATAAAGGCTGGCCCGGCTCTCGTTGCCTCCGTGAGATTCAGGGCAATCAGATCATGTCTTATTCGAGCCCGAGCATGGCTCGCACCGTCGCCTCCACTTCGTCGGTTACAGGTTTGTTCGCCGCATCTTCAAGCGCTTCACGCTCCAGGTCTGGCTGCTGTTCAACTTGCTCAGTTAGATCTTCAACTTCTGCAACCGCATCGTTGTAGTCGACAGCATCCTGCAGCTCATCCGCAATTTCCTGCTCCTCCTTTACGGCTTCCGCAAGCTCTGCTTCTGCAATGCCCAACGCCTCTTCGATTGCTTCATCCTCACCACCGGCATCCGCCAGGTCTTGTTCCAGACCGTCGACAACCTCTTGTTTCTCGTCGACATTTTGCTGCGCTTCATCAAGCGCATCTTCGATCTCATCGGTTGTACGATCGGGCTGTTCCAGGCCCGCAAGCGTTTCGATCGCTTCTTCCAGATCCTCTTCGAGGGCAAAACCTGCCAGCACGGTATCACGATAGATTGCGATCCGGCCGACACGGGAATTCGGAGAGGCATTCAACAACGCTGTCGGGCTGGCATTGGCCGCATTCAAGGCACCAAGTTCAGAAGGATGGGCCTGAAGAAGCTCGGACGCTTTGACCTTTTTGCTCCGGCCCTGTGGCCGAACAGATGTTGTCACTTCGGTCACGGCATCTTTCTGCTGAGAGCCAGAGGATACGGAACGGCTGGACTTGGACGATTTCTTGGACGACTTATTGCCTTGGAAAAAATCCTTCAAAGAGAAGCCTTTTCCCCCAAGCGACTTACTTCCCGACCCCGCGGTTTTCTTACCGCTACGGTTGAGTCCCCCTTTACCCTTTGCGCCATCATTTTTGCCTGCGCCTTGGCCGCCATTCCCTTTGCCGCTGTTACCTTTTTCTCCACCGTTACCGCCGCCATTGCCTTTACCGCCACCGTTGCCCCCGCCATTGCCTTGCCCCCCTTTGGCAAAGGCGGGTTCAGGCACCGCGACCGTCATAACAACAGCAGCAGAGCCAACTAAGGCCACGGCAACAGCAGAAGCTTTCAGGAGGTTTGTCGTCTTGATCTTGATGTTCATTTACTTTGGCCCTCGCGGATCGAAATATTCCGAACGACAGCCCCCACTTAGTCGCCAGAGGCAGAATCACCCCTTTGATTGCATTTGACATGATGCACACTGAACACACGAAAAACTGTTTGTTCATCACTAGTTCACATAGAATTAATTAATCTTTAGGGTGATCTACGCAAAGACAGTGACCGTGATGTTAAAGCTTGTAGCAGTAACGCTTTTTGCCACCCTTCTCATGACTGGTGAGGGGTTTGCTGACGCGCGCGAACTTAAGCAATCCGAGTTACGCCAGGCGACAAAGACTGGCAGTGCAATTCGGTTGAAAAGAGTTATTCGTGGCGTTGAAAAAGTGTTTGGCGGCACTCCTGTGGACGCACGCGCGTTTCAGACGGACAGGGTCTACTACCGGATTCTGGTCAAAAAACCCAACGGCAGCATTATAAGTGTTATTGTTGATGCCCAGACCGGCGTTGTCGTATCGAATCGATCTAGTGTTGGTCGGCAAATACGCGAAGCGGCTCAGGCGAATAACGGCAAATCGGCCAATTCCAAAAGCCAAGCTGGAAACCGGGCCAACAGCGGAAACAACAATGCCGGTGGAAACGGCAAAGGCAACTCCGGTGGCAATGGTAATGGCAATTCCGGCGGCAACGGCAACTCCGGCGGTGGCAATTCCGGTGGTGGCAACTCCGGTGGTAATGGCAATTCCGGCGGTAACGGTAATGGCAATTCCGGCGGCGGTAACTCCGGTGGTGGCAACAGCGGTGGTGGCAACAGCGGTGGCGGCAACTCTGGCGGTGGCAACAGCGGTGGTGGTAACTCCGGCAGTGGCAACAGCGGTGGTGGTAACTCCGGCGGCAACGGTAACGGAAATGGCGGACGCGGAAGATAACCGATGAACATTTCGCCGAAGCATTGTAGTTTTCACCTATGAGAGTATTGCTTGCAGAGGATGAGCCGCATCTTTGCGCTCAGATCAAAAAACTTCTGAACGCCGAAGGCCGGGTTGTGGACGTCGCGCACAATGGGCTTGAGGCGCTTCATCTTGGATCAACTGAACCGTACGACGTGATCGTTTTGGACGTCGGTCTGCCGGAACGGGACGGTATCTCGGTTTTGCGGGAATGGCGCGCGAACGGCGTCAAGACCCCAGTGCTGATCCTTACTGCACGGGATGGCTGGAGCGAACGGGTCGACGGTCTGGATGCTGGCGCCGACGACTACATGACCAAACCCTTCCATATGCCCGAGCTGGCAGCCAGAGTGCGTGCGATCCTACGTCGACAAAGCGGACAGCTTAATCCCCTGATCGAGATGGGGGGTGTGTCACTGGATACCAAAAACGGACGAGTAACAGCGAAAGACGTTCCGGTTGATCTGACTGCACAGGAAATTGCTGTGCTGACCTATCTGGCGCATAACCGGGGCCGTCTGATCTCGCGCACCGAGCTTTCCGAGCATATTTACGAATATGATGGTGATCGGGATTCGAACACGATCGCTGTCTTCATCACACGTCTTCGAAAAAAGCTGGGTCCCGAACTGATCAAAACCGTACGCGGGCGCGGCTATATGATCGACAGCGCCTGATGCTGTCACTACGGGAACGAGCCCTGCTGGGCGGCGTTGCCACGGGTGCCATCTCGGTTGCGGTGGGCACTTTGGCAGTTCTATCCTACATCAACTCAAGGGTCTCGGATCAATTTGACTCCAATCTGCGTGACCGCCACACGCAGCTCGTTGTCGGGCTAAGTGTCACGACAGACAACCCGGATGCATTGCAGGATCTGATGTTCGATCCGGCCTATGGCACACCTTATTCAGGGCGGTATTGGCAGGTGACCAACGGAAGGGATGAGGTTTTCACCTCGGCTTCTCTGTTCGATGAAACCATCGCGGAACCTGTCGTTGCCACGGCGTCCGCAACCTTCTGGAACACAACCGGCCCTGAAGGTGAGGCCCTGCGCAGTATCTATCAGGAAATCTCGTACGAGGACGGAACCGTATGGGGCGTCAGTGTAGCCGAGAGTCGCGACGAGCTCATTGCCGAGCGCCGGGCCGCGCAGCGCAGCCTGCTGCCGGTGTTTACTCTGGTGGGCCTGATTGGGGTCGCCGGATCTTTGCTTTTGATGTCTGCGATCATGGGTCCTCTTCGCAAACTTCGCACAGATGTTGCACATCGCTGGGACACGGATGAGGGGCTCAAGCCTGACGACTATCCTGATGAGGTGTCGCCATTGGTCGACGACCTCAACAAACTTTCAAGGCGTAATCGGGATATTGTATCAGGGTCGCGTCGACAAACTGCCGACCTTGCGCATGCGCTCAAGACGCCGACAGCGATCCTTCGCAATGAATTGAGCAGCCTTGCTGAACATGGCGCCACGATCGACACCGCGCAGGAAGCACTGGACAGGATAGACGCTCAACTCGGTCGTTCATTGGCACGAATGAGGGCTATGAACACAGCCGAACTTAGCCATTCGCGCGCAGATCTGTCCAATTCGGTGGACCGGTTGTCGCGCCTGTTTTCTCGCATGGCCGAACGTGACGGCAAAGAGCTCGAAGTCATCCGACAAAAAAACCTTTGGGTACGGATGGATCCCCAGGACATCGAGGAAGTCCTGGGTAATTTGATGGACAACGCTGTCAAATGGTGTCGTCAAACTGTGCGTGTTTCGGCGATGGCCAAAAGGAACAGTATTGAAATTCATATCGAGGACGACGGACCGGGTATCCCCGAGGATGACCGGCGCGAAGCTCTTCGATCAGGCGGGCGACTAGACACCTCTGTCGCTGGAACGGGACTAGGTTTGGCGATTGCGGTCGATTTGCTCAACGCATACGGAGCCAAGCTGGATCTGGGCAGATCAAAGGTGCTGGGCGGGTTGGAATGTCGTGTTGTGATCAACTCGATCCACAAGAAACCATCAAAATAGGCGGAAGAGCACACAAATTCTGTGTTGATGGCGGAGACGAAGGCAGTATAACTAATTCGTTAAAGCACTATTAAATATAAACAATATTTAATACTCTTTTGGAACCACCACCAAATGTACCACACCGATCCTAATGTCAGGCGGAGCTTAAACCGAGGCTCAAGCAAAGCAGATGATCCGCTTGCTGTCTCATAGAAGCCACTCATGCAGAGCTCAACGTATGCCGCCGATGAGCTCAAAACGGCTATCGCCGCGATAGCCAAGTGCAGTAGATTCTAGAAAAGCAGATTGCGCATAGTCCACTTACGAGACGAAGCAGATTAGAAAGCTTGCGTTGAACCACGACCACATCGAAGCATTACAACCCGCCTATAGAAGGCGACTCAATCCTCACTCTGCCACAAGTGCAACAATATCATTGCAGGGCTCAGAATGGTCGTGATTGGCCGAATTTATTTTGTTGAATGTTCCTCGATACACCAAAGCGAAAACGGGTGGAGTGAAGTAAAACGATACAACGGTTGACAACAGAACGCCTCCGGCGATTGCCACGGCGAATGGTGGCCAAAATGCACCTCCGCCCAATATCAGAGGCAGGAAGCCGCCAAATGTTGTGACCGTGGTCGAGACAATGTGACGGCTGGAACCAATAACGACGCGAGCCATGGCCGCCTGATCGCCCTGGCTGGCCTGCCGGTCTTGTTGCAACCCGGTCAAGATAATGATTGCAGCGTTGATCGAAACCCCGATTGAACCAATGACCCCAATTATCGCGTTTATTCCAAATGGGAATTGCATAACTGCCAGCGACAACATTGAAAGGCCTGCGGACAGAACGCAAACGACCAAGGTCACAAGTGTCAGGCGAAACGAGTTAAAGGTTAGCACGATGGTCGCGATGGAAAGTGTTACGATCAAACCCACGGACGCGAGCAGATTACCCACGGTATTGGATCGAGCATCACTGTCTCCGCCTAAAGTCATCTTGTAGCCTTGCGGCAGATCAAACTCCGACGCGTCAAGCGCCGTTAATACGTCCTGCAATGCTTCTTCAGGCAAAACACCGGGCACTATAAACGCCTGTATAGTGTTCTCGCGCGTGCCATCCGTTCGGGTTATGACGCTTTCGGCCGGTTCGATCACTGGCCGGGCTAGTTCTGACAACGGTACGCCGGGAAAAACTCCGATCGCAGATATTTCAGCAGCGTTCGGCAAAAGGATCGGCATACTGACAATTGCGCTAAGATCTGATCGTACCTCGTCGCCTAAGCGAACGCGTACTGGCAGTTGTTCTGTCCCTTCGATCAGTGATCCGCCGGTAATGCCCACAAGCGCCGAGTCCATCTGGCCAGCTATATCCGCTACGTCCAGCCCCAACAGACGGGCTTTGACCTCGTCAATCTCGAACCGAATTTGGGGATTGCCTCCGTTCACACTCGCACGCGCCTGGGTCACCAAATCGAGATTTGCCATGACCGAACGCACTTCGTCGCCAAGATCGCGCAAAACCGTGATGTCCTGCCCCTGAATTTTGACTTCAACCGGTGCAGCGACTGGGGGGCCCTGTACAAGATTGCGAACGATGATCTGAGCGTCAGGAAAGTCGACATCTAGACGGTTCTGCAACGCTCCAACAAGGCGGGCAGCGTCGTCGGCCGTGTCGGTCGTGATCATGGCTTGTGCAAACCCAGGCTCGCGTGAACGGTTACCAACGATGTTGTAGTAGAATGCCGGGCCAGACTCACCCACAGTCCAGTAAACACTCTTGACGCCGTCATCGGCCAGTAGGATTTCGTCAATCTGTCGCGCGGTTGCTTCGGTGGTGGCGATTGAAGTTCCACCTGGCATGTCGACCTCGATATAGAACTGGTTTCGGTCGACGCCCGGAAAGAACTGCGCAGTCAGGGTTGGAAAGGCCGCAAAGCCAAGCACGGGCAAGACCAATGCCAACGCGATGGATCGCACCGAATTAGCAACGGACAATCGAATTGACGCCTCAAACAAGCGGGCAAGCGGGGGGATACTGATACCACGGCTCAGCATTCCTGCGTCAGGGCGATCGGATAGTAACCAGCCGGCAACGGCTGGAGTCACTGTCAACGCCACAACCAAGGACCAAACAAGCATAAGCACGACGGCTATAGCGATAGCACCGACAAAGTCGCCAGCGGGCCCCGGAAGCAAGATCATCGGCGTGAAGGCAAGCGCCGTTGTCACAGTCGACGCCAGCAACGGTGTAGCCAACCGGCGAACAGCATCTCGCACGGCCGCAAGCCGTTCCTTCCCATCCTGCAGACGGCGCCGAATTTCATCGGTCATTACGATCGCTGCGTCGACCAGCAGACCGAGTGCAACAATCAGACCCGTTACGGACATCTGATGAATTGGCAATCCAATCATGTTCATTGTTGCCAACGTTGCCAATGAGACAACCGGCAACACCAAAGCGACAATCGCTGCTGCCCGCACCCCCAAGGTAATGAACAAAACAGCCACGACCAGAGCCACGCCAATAGCCATGTTGATCGCAACCTCTGACAAACGATCCGTCGTGTACTGGCTTTGATCAAACAGCAGTATTTCCTTCATGCCCAAAGGTACCGATGCGGTCCCGGCCTCAAGCTCATCCCGAAGAAAACCGGTCCAGCGGTCGATCTGTACGCCATCCTGCGCCAGTACCCCGACTAGAACGGACGGATTGCCGTTGGCAAACGCGATTGAAGACTGCGGTTCGCGCGCGCCACGGTCCACGCTGGCAATATCTCCGAGCTGCACAACGGCACCTTCCGCGTTTTCACGCAGGACGATGCTCCTAATACGGTCCAGAGTTTCAATTTCACCGCTGATGCCTATGGTCAGGTCGACATCGGACTGCAACCGCCCAGACTGAACCTTTCCATCTGCTTCGGCGATTCTCTGCGAAATTTCTGCGGCGCCAAGCCCAAGCGCAGCGGCCTTGTCCATATCGACACTTACGAGCACCTCTTCTTCCGGCTGACCGAAATAGTCCACTGCCCGCGTAGCAGGTATCGCGCGCAATCTGTCACCCAACGCTTCGGCATGACGCGAAAGCAAAGTTATCGGAAAGTCAGGCTCTTCGGCCGCGACCGCGATAACAGCAGAATAGGCAGAAATACCCTCGGCATCGAATTCCGGCTGCCCGACTCCACTCGGAAAGTTTTGTCGAGCGTCTTCAACCGCATCCCGAGCCTCGGCCCAAACCTGCTCAATCGTGGCCTCGTCCAGCGTCTCGAGCAATTCCACCGAAACAACCGAAACGCCCGAGCGGGATACAGAACTGATTTCATTCACCTCGGCAATTTTCCGAAGCTCTTCTTCGATTTCTGCAGTAACCAACGCTTCGACCCGTTCAGGGTCTGCACCCGGGAACTGCGTCGTAACAGTAGCGAAGAGGTTGGTAATCGTTGGGTCTTCCTGCCGCCCCAGTGATAGGAACGAAGACAGGCCTGCAGATACAAGCACCAAAATTATGAGGGCGACGAGCCGGGGATGGCGAAAGGTAAGGGTTTCCATCATGTCGCTCCGTCACTCGCCAATGCTGAAGTCGACGCGCTGACCGACGGTAACGCGCTGCGGCCCTTGATCAATCAGGACGGTGCCTTCAGGAAAAACGCCTCGCACAAATACACGGTCATCTTCGGCATGAAGCACTTCGACCGTTGCCAGTCGCACAGTCTTCTGCGCGTCGGCAACCAGCAACGTCCATTGCCCGCGCTTCCCCTCTTTAAGTGAAGTCGTGGGCACCCAGGTTCCTGCGTTCTGGACGGGATCAAGTACATGCACCCGGGCAGTTTGTCCGAAGGCAACGTCCGGTCTGTTCCTAAGATCGAAAAGCGCAGTTCGTGTTCGGGTTACCGGATCAATATCGGGTCGCAAAGTTGCAAGGTCAGCCCTATAGCTTTGATCTTCTATTTCAATTTCAACGTCGGATAGCAACGCAGGGTCAACGTCGAGCGGGATACCGATCCGAACCTGCGGCGACACGACCTCGACTATTCCCAAAACCAACTGCCCCGAACGCAAAGTCTCTCCGCCGTCCACGTGCCGAGCGGTTATTTGACCCGCAAAAGGTGCCTCGATGCTGGATTTCGCGATCCGAACGGTGACGTCGCGCAATCCCGCATCCAGTTCACCAATTCTGGAAAGCAATTCATCTTGCTGGGAAACTGCCTCATCGAGGCGGGCCTGACTGGTAAAGCCTTGCTCGATAAGTTTAGCGTTTCGCTCGACGGTTTTCTTTGCGAATGCAAGTTGGGCTGCAATGGCATCGCGTGATGCTGACAGTCTTTCGCGTTCGACCTCCAACAAAGCTACATCCAGTGTTGCGAGAAGCTGGCCCTTAGCGACCTCGTCACCCTCATCCACCAGGATGTGGTCCAGCGTACCATTCAATTCGAAAGAGATATCCGCTGAACGCTGAGGTTCGACTTGTCCGATGAACACACGGTCGACCGTGTAAGCGCTCTCCGACGTGATGAGCGTTGCTGAAACAGGGGTCACTGCGGCCGCTTCCGGTGAAGGAACAGCATCTGCCCTACGATTAAGCTCTGAAGCGCCAAGGTAAACTGCAGCAGCTGCGACGGCTATAAAACAGATAGTTACCAAGAGACGCACAATACCGCGCAGCATACGCGAAAATAGGTTCGGCTTGGTCGTTTCAGTTGGTAAATCCGCAGGACTCGACATTTGGGGACCTCATCAAGTTAGCATCTCTAACATATGTTAGAAGTTCTCACTTTGACAAGGAATACGTGATCTGGCACATGTTGGATCATGAGCAGCACAGATAAATATCACGCAACAACCAGCCATTCAGTAAGCAAGAAAGCCTACCATCACGGCGATCTCCGCGCTGCGCTGATCGAGGCAACGCGGCAGTTGGTTGAAGAGAAAGGACCAGACAGGTTCTCCGTTTCCGAGGCCTGCAGACGGGCGGGCGTATCGACTGCGGCACCGTACAAACACTTTAAAGATAAGACAGAAATGCTGGTCGCGACAGTTCTGGAAGGGATGGACCGTCACCGAAGCAAAATGCTAGCAGCGCTTGACGGCATTTCTGAAGGATCTCCCGAGCGCATTACTGCAATCGGTATGGAGTATATTGCTTTCGCCTTAAGTGAGCCCGGGATATTCAGATTAAAATTTGGCGGCTTTACAGACCGCATCGCGGATCCCCGACTGGAAGAAGGCGGTCAGCAAAACTTTTCGATTCTGCTAACTGAGGTTGCAAAATGCCTTGGGGAACCGGGAATCACAGAAGAAGTCCGTCGTCGTGGTTTTTTGTTGTGGAGCTTCGTGCACGGGCTGTCTTTCATTCTGCACGATAGGAGACTTGCGGAAAAAGGCGAAGAGTTTGATCTGCACGCTATTCTTGAGGACGTTTCGGAAAGAATGCTGAATTAATCGTTCTTTACCCAAAAAACGTGACTGGCCGCTGATAGGATACAATCTAGAGCATTATCACGCAGACTTCGACGCGACTGCCTAGGTCCACAAAAATAGGCATTTACAATGCGCAGCGATTGTCCGTTCTACAGCCAATGTACTTTTGCGCCAAAGTTAAGTACTAAGATCCGCTGTTCAAACAAAAAACGCTACTGACAGGAACGTTGGCGCAGCGGTCACTGATGAACTACGCACGGAACGTCTCCTTCGGGCCGCTAGTTACCGGTGCAGCGCGGTCAACCGACGGCGACTACGCACGGAAAGCTGACTTCGCAAAGCCTCGCGCTCGGCCCGCAGATCGGGAACACCACCTGGCAAATTCCTGCCGGGGAATAAACTAGGCTCTTTTCACAGGCCGAAAGATCGCCTTAAAACTCTAAAACCACTCATACCGGCAATGTAGTTTCTTGCAAAACAGCGACAGCAAAACGAATGCCAAATGGCAGCGCCTACCCGGCGCTGCGCGTACTGCGTTTGCGATGGGGTTTTTTGTTCTTGTATCTGCCTGTGCTCAGAGTTCAAACGACGCGGACCTCGACCCAGAACGTCAGTCCATGGCGTTGCTCGAGGTCTCACAAAAACAAGCTCGAGGACAAAGGGTGTGGTGCGTACCCTACGCACGCAACCTCAGTGGCATCGAAATTCGCGGAAACGCCAAGGACTGGTGGGGCAAAGCGCGCAATAATTTTGAGCGAGGCAGTGAACCGGTTGTCGGAGCGGTCATGTCCTTTAGAGCAACCCGAGGGATGCCCCTTGGTCACGTGGCTGTCGTATCCGATGTTATCACCGACAGGGAAGTCATCGTGAACCATGCCAACTGGCACCGCAACAAGGTATCATTGAAAATGGGCGTCAAGGATGTATCCAAAAACAATGATTGGACGTTGGTCCGGGTTGAAAGCCATCCGGGGAGATATGGCAGTTTTTACCCGGTGAACGGTTTCATTTATCCCAAATTCGGCGGTTAGCCTTCATCAATTATACGTCGCATCGCGCGCAAATCCGACGGATGCGTCACAAGCGGCCGGCGGGCGCAAGCGGGTCAAGGACAGAAAAGACGGTTTACCCTTCCAGCATTGTTTTTTGGTGTTGGCTGTATCCACCTACCGCTAGACTTCGATCATCCCACGAAGCGAGAGCCAGATCGGACCTGAGGGCTACAGAATGGACTATGAACGCTGGCGACGCGCGTTCCCCGATGGAGAGGTGAAGGTCACAAACGTAGTAGTAGATGGCGACAGAGCAGTGGTTGAGTTTATTAATCGCGGAACCCATACCGGCCTTCTTGAGTCTTCGCTTGGATCGTTCGAACCAACTGGTAGGTGGCAAGAGACGCGCTATTGCAGTGTTATGCGGGTCAAGGATGGCAAAGTAGTAGAAGGTCGGGATTACTACGATGCTGCTTCTATCGCTCAGCAGCTGGGTCTCGTGTCATGACGAAACATCTCAAGGCATACTGGCCATCTCGCTAGCTAACGTTGAACGTCGGCTTGGTCCGCACAGCGGTCACTGATGCACTGCGCAGCGAACGACTGCCTTGAGCCCAAACCGGAAGCGGTCCTGCGCTAAAGTTCGCAAGTGCAGCAACGCGAACGCCAAAATGGTTAGCCGTGCCGCAGTGAGAAAAGCAGACGTTCAGCCCAAACGCAGCGAAAATGACTATGCGGATGTCCGAGTTGCGGACTTTTCTGCCGATGCTGAACGCCTTGCGAAGGACACTCAAGCGCGGCAAAGCAGTCTTTGGTTCAACGCTATTGGTCTATTTGGTCAGTGCCAAGCTTGGTTCGCCCGGACGAGACAGATGAAGATCGCCTCCGTTGGCTCGGGGCGTCGAGGGCACCTCCGCTCGCCGGGCCGCGCAGCGGCTGAAGCAGCATTCGGTCGAGCCAGAGGTCTCGGCGTGTGCGAAACTGCTCGATGCCGATTTCCATGCCTTTATGCCCCTTCTCGGGTTGCGCAATGTAAGTACCTAGAAGGCGGTCCCACCACGGTAGGTTAAAGCCAAAGTTCGAGTTGGTCTCGCTTGGATCGACGGAGTGGTGGACTCGGTGCATGTCTGGAGTGACAACGAGCCATCTGAGAATTCGATCCACCGGACGCGGCAAATCGATGTTTGCGTGATTGAAAAGCGCGGTAGCGTTCAGGATCACCTCGAACAGGAGTACGGCGACAGCGGGCGGCCCTAAGGCTGCTACAACCGACAGCTTGATCCCCATCGAGATCAGGATTTCTACCGGATGGAAACGCAAGCCAGTGGTCGCGTCAAAATCGAGGTCGGCGTGATGCATCCTGTGTAGACGCCAAAGCCCAGGTACAGCGTGGAACATCACATGCTGAAGGTAGATTGCGAGATCGAGAAGCAGCATGGAGACCAAGATGGCAACCCAAACCGGCGCCTCGATGTTGTTGAAGAGCCCCCATCCGCGATCCTCGGCCATGGCTGCGAGACCGACTGCGAGGATTGGAAAGGTCAGCCGCAGAATGGCGGTGTCGAGCACCACGAGCGCAAGGTTGTTTGTCCATCGGATAACGCGCGGAATATCCCGTCTTCGCCGGGGTGCGGCCACTTCCCAAAGTGCCATCGCGGCCAGGACGGAAAGGAAGGCAATAAGGCGGATAGTTGGTTCAGCAACAAGGATTGTGTCGGACATGGACTTCCACCATTCGGGTTTCCGTCGCGATAGAATTGCAAGCTGTTCTAGGCGACGACCGCTCCAATGTAACGCAGACATGCAAGCGATACCATCTGAGAGCGGCTTGGTCCGCACAGCGGTCACTGATGCACTGCGCAGCGAACGACTGCTCTGAGCCCCAAAGCAGTCACAAAAAGGTGGGGCCGTTTGTCAAAATTTGAGATAGGCCATTCGGTTCAATATCGGAAGCGAAGGCCTACACCGAGACATTCGTCGAAAGACCGGTTGCCACCAATTCCCAGAAGCGCTTCGCCGTAGACTGCGATGCCTTCGTTGATGTTGTATCCGATCTGAACTTCTGCAGAGCCTGACCATGCATCCTCTTCCCAATCATATGGGACTTTCAAATCTAACTTTGCCCAGTAGTCGGTTGCGAAGGGTTGTAGCGCAATTAGCCTCAGAGCCGTCTGGCTGATATCGGTATCGCCATTGTAGTCAAAAAAATGCTGGACCAAGGGGATAAGTGAGAGACCAGTATCTTGGTTTCCAAAGGCGACCCCGACGAACGGTCCGAGCTGATCTGAACCTGTCCCAATGCCTTGGTCATCATTGCCAAAGGAGAACACAGGCTGTATCGTAGCGGAGGCTCTAGTTCGGTTTCTGTTGAAGTTTAGGTGGCAGCGGCTTGGCTCTGCAACTGCCGTTATCGGATTGTCTGCGTCTTGATCTCCTCTCTTACCTTCAGGATTTTCGCACCGCGGCCATGATAGACGTCCACTGGTGTCAGAATCACGAGGCTCTCGTGGTAGCGATGGTTGCTGAGTGAGCGACGAAGGCACCGATCTGTCATTCGGGGCCGCCGGGTTTGTAATAGTTTTCCAATAGCACTGGGTTTTCATGGTCTTGTATACGACTGAATTGGGGTCGGTGCGGTCGTTCGCTGCGATCTGTCTGAGTGACCGCTATGGGGACAGAGCAGACATCGAGCGACGAGTAAATTTCATAGGACATGACGCCTGTATACAGCACCACCGCAAGGCGAATGACATTGGAGCTGGTCTTGAGGTGCTTGATTGGCGATTTTAATTCATAGAGTAAATGCTGCGAAAGCCCCTGCCCGCCGCAACTCTAGTTCTTCTGGAAAGACCCCACCTTACGTCATTTACAAATTAATATATTCAATTTATTGATTGTTAATGGATCGAAATGAGTTTTCACGACGCAGATTCTTGTATGGCGCCACGTGTATCGCAGCGCTTGGAGTTCAATCCAAGATCGGGTGGGCAGAGTTACAACTCGGTGCTTCGGCTCGGATTACAACCATGTCAGATGGGTACCTGTCATTGCCTTCGGAAATGGTCTTTGGCGCCATGCCGAAGGAAGAGCTCAGGCAGCTTTTGGATAACTACAAGGTGGACGCGACCAAGTACGAGCCAGAGTGCAACGTGGCACTTTATCAAGACGATCAAAACTCCGTGCTGTTCGATGTGGGATCTGGGCCAGATTTCATGCCCACTTCTGGTAAGCTTCTGGAGGCTCTTGAAACAACCGACCTGTCGCCCGAAGACATCTCGCACGTGATCTTCACCCATGCGCACCCGGATCACATTTGGGGTGTTTTGGATGATTTCGACGACCTTCTGTTCCCCAACGCCACGCATCACTTTGGCCGTAATGAGTGGGATTATTGGTGGAACCCCTCAACGGTGGATACCATTGGAGAAGATCGCGCTGCGTTCGCAGTAGGCGCAAAACGGCGTATGGAAGCAATTGAGGATCAGACCGGGTTCTTTGACGACGGGCAAGAGATCCTTCCCGGTATTGCCGCACGCGCGAGCTTTGGACACACTCCCGGTCACATGGCGTTTGAAATTCGCAGCGGGGGTGAATCCGTGATGATTGTCGGCGACGCGCTGGGAAATCCACACGTAGCTTTTGAACGCCCCGACTGGCACAGCGGCACGGATCAGGATCCGCAGGCGGCGGCAGCAACTCGGAATTCACTGCTGGATCAGATTTCACACGAGCAAATGAAAATAATTGGTTTCCACCTGCCGAATGGTGGAATCGGCCGGATCGAGAAGACTGGGTCTGCTTATAAGTTCATTGGAGAACAATAATGATGCGATCGCTGGCGATTTTCTTGGCCCTAGCCACACCAGCTTGGGCAAGCGAGGATATTGCAGACCAATACCCGCAAAGTGTGCTGTATTCCAAACCGGTCGAGTACATCCCCGGGGTCTATTCCGCCATTGGCGCAACCGCCCCGCCGACCTTCGAGAACTCTGGTCACAACAACAACCTCAGCTTCATAGTTACCGGAGATGGCGTGATCGTCATAAACGGCGGCGCGGCTTATGTGCTTGCCGAAGCGCTTCACCGGGAAATTCAGGCAATCACGGATCAGCCGGTTAAGCTTGTCTTCAACGAGAATGGTCAGGGGCACGCGATGCTTGGCAACGCCTACTGGTCAGAGCTCGGTATTCCGATCATCGCCCATTCGGATGCTGCGGCTGAATTCGAGGAATACGGCCCACAGATCCTTGAGGGAATGCAGCGGTACAACCAGGGCAAGGCTGAAAGAACCTTCCTGGCAGGCCCAACCGAGACATTCGAGGATGAATACGTGATTGAAATGGGTGATTTCCGGATTGAGGCCAAATATCTCGGGCCGGCCCATAGTCCCGGCGATATCTCGATTTGGCTGCCGAACCAAAGCCTTGTTATCGCGGGTGATATGGCGTTTCACGAGCGAATGCTGCCGATCTTTCAAGAGACCTATACAGCGGATTGGCTTGAAACATGGGACAAAGAGTTCGAAGCTTTGGGAGCCAAATATGTCATCCCCGGACATGGTCATCCGACGAACATGGATCAGGTGCGCCTTTATACACGCGACTACCTGGTCTATCTGCGCGGCAAAATCCAAGAGCACATGGATGCCGGCGGCGATCTGGCAGAGGCTTACTATGTCGATCAGTCACCGTATGCCCATTTGGACACGTTTGAGGAACTGGCGACAAAAAATGCCGGGCGGGTATTTGAGCAGATGGAATTCGAATAACTCAGGACGTTTGAGGAACAGGAATTCGGCGCATTAACCTATGCGTGCTGATCGCTCCAACCCACATGAAGAAAATGGCAAGCCATGCCGTCAATGACAGGGCGGTCCCTCCTGAAAGCCCTGCACCCACGGCGCAACCTCCGGCCAGCATGGCTCCAAACCCCATGAGGACAGCTCCAACAAGGTAGCGCTCCATCGGAGCATCCGGACCAAAACGTTCGATCTTCCACTCCCCTGCAGTTAGGGCCGAGCCTGCGGCACTAATTGCTACGCCTGGAACAAGGCCGATACCGAAGGACAACACGACGTTTCGCTCGGCAACCAACGCCATCAGTGTATCCGTAGCCGGTCCGGTGAACGTGACTGACGAAACAGGCACGACTTCAAATGATGCTTGCGCGATGGCATATGTCATTAACCAGCCAAGCGCCACCGCCACGCCAACTCCGGCGGCTGTTACGATCCTGATTGGCGCGACTCTCCGGTGGAATGCGAATGCAATTGCCGACACCAATCCCAATACTGCAACGGCTGTATAAGCCACTGGCGAAAATCCAAGTATTTCTGAAAGATCTCTCGAGGCGCCCCCTGAGACAGTCCAGATCCCGGAAAGCCATTCGCGGGCGGGACTAAGAACGCCCGTGTAAGCAGCCTGAGCCACTAAGGTTAAAACCAATCCTGTAATCAGGGCGCGCAGATTTCCGCAGGAGGCCAATACCAACAGGCGAGATGCACACCCACGCGCCAGAACCATACCAACGCCAAACATCGCTCCGCCAAGTATTGCGCCGCTGAGGCTGCCCGTCGACGCAATCGCGCGTGTCTCGGAAAGGTCTAACCACTCAAACGCGACAAACGCCTGCACTAAGGTGAGCGCTGCGGTGAAAGCGATCAGCCAGACAGCCAGGCGAGGACCAAGCTCGCCTTCGGCGACTTCGATGGTCGACGCTCTCAAACAAAAGTGAGACTTCTGGGCCGTTACGCCGAACAAGATACCGACAAACGCACCGGCAAATGCCAAAGCGCCAGGGTCTCCCAACAAATCGATGAGCCTTTCCATCAACAGAGACTCTCACTTGGTTGCTTGCGCGTCCTTGTCTTCGGTCAAGTTGTTATTGAGCGGCCATTGGTCTGCGCGCCAATTGGCATTGTGTCCATAGCTCACCCAAGGCAGACACCAGTCGATCCACGTCGTCGGTGGAATGCACTGGGGAAGGTGTAATCCGTAGACGTTCCGTTCCCTTGGGGACGGTTGGATAATTGATCGGCTGGATATAAATTCCATAGTCACGCATCAGCACGTCAGAGATGAAGCGACACTTGACCGGATCGCCGACCATGACCGGAATTATGTGACTTGGGTTCGGTGTATGCGGAATGCCCAGATCGTCCAGCCTGTCTCGCACCTCGCGCACGCGCTGCTGGTGTAGATGTCGTTCCGAATTGCTTTGCTTCAGGTGCCGAACCGAAGCAGCAGCTCCTGCGGCCACGGCGGGAGGCAATGCAGTGGTAAAGATAAACCCGCTGGCGAAGGATCGCACAAAGTCGACAAGTTCTTTCGACGCCGCGATGTATCCACCAACTACGCCGAATGCTTTGCCCAATGTCCCCTCAATGACGGTTAGCCGATCCATCAGGCCCTCGCGTTCGGCAATGCCTCCGCCGCGTGGTCCATAAAGCCCCACCGCGTGAACCTCATCCAAATAGGTCATCGCGCCATAGCGATCCGCCAGATCACAGATCTCGGCAATTGGTGCAATATCGCCATCCATGGAATAGACGCTCTCGAACGCAATAAGCTTAGGAGCATCGGCAGGCAGTTCAGCAAGGTGCCTTTCAAGGTCCGCCACGTCGTTGTGTTTCCAGATACGCTTCTGGCACCGACTGTGGCGAATGCCCTCGATCATCGAGGCATGGTTCAACTCGTCAGACAAGACTGTGATGCCAGGAATGCGAAACGCCAGAGTTCCCAGCGCGGCCCAGTTCGAAACGTAACCGGACGTAAACAGCAACGCAGCGTCCTTGCCATGCAAGTCAGCAAGCTCTTGCTCCAGCAAAACATGCTGGTGGGTCGTTCCAGAGATATTCCGCGTTCCTCCCGCTCCGGCACCAACCTCATCGATCACCTTGTGCATTGCTGCAATAACATTGGGGTGCTGACCCATCCCCAGATAATCATTTGAGCACCAAACAGTGACTTTCTCGGGGCCATTTTCCGCGTAGCTACGCGCTGTCGGGAACGCGCCTCGCTGCCTTTCGAGATCCGCAAAGACCCGGTAGTTCCCTTCCTCCTTAAGCTGGTCGAGTTGACCACGAAAAAACTGCTGATAGTTCATTTCAGTTCCCAACGGCTTCTTCTACGATCCCGGACAACAGGGCCTGAACTTTTTGCATTGGTCCATCAGGATAGCTTCGATATCCAACCATCACGCCATCGTCGCCTTCGGCAACAAAAATCCCATAGGGGCAGAAGCCAATATTCATCGGGTCTGCTTCCATCACTTCACGCGAGATTTTTGCCGAGCAGAAGATGAAGATGTCTGCAGCTGCAAATATCTGTTTGTCGCTGCCGACGTCAGCGCCTGTTCGATTCAACATATCGCCGACGTGGCTTACATAGTCGATGACTAGTCCCTGTCCCACAATAGCGGACTCGACGGCGAACGTTGCATCATCAAAACTGCCGTCGAAGGGGATAGTGATGATCTCTTCTGCAAGCCCTTGGCTCGCCAGAACAGTGGAAAACGCGGCTGCGGCGATAAAGTGTTTCATGTTTTTAGTCCTCCTCCTGAACCGCATTTTCTCAGATTGATCATCGGGGTCTTTGACACCGGTCAAAGCCCCCGATTGCCTCAACCAAACATGTCCGACGTGATACCGGCGTACCAACCCAGTGACTCTTCGTAAGTCGCTTTTCTCAAATCGGCATCTTCACCGGTTTGACTGATAAAGCCATCGACTTTCGCGATCTTTTCTGGCGTCGCCTCATAGGTTGCGCCAACCTTAACGCCATCATCGGTATCGATCAGCGACCAGCATGTGTTCGAGAACTTGGCCGGGAATACTTTAGACCCGGTCAACGCACCTCGTACCGCATTCGCACAGACCTTTGCCTGGCTGTTTGCCGAAAAACCGGATTTCGGCATGTCACCCTGCTGGCTGGCATCACCAAGAACGTAGATATCCGGATCGGCCTTGGAGGACATGTCCGCAGCGTTTACTGGTGCCCAGTTGCCGTCGGTTACTCCCGCCATTTCCGCAATTCGACCTGCTTTCATCGCTGGGATCACATTGCAGACATCAACCTTCGTCTCTTCGCCGTCGATAGTCACCGTCATTGCATCCGGATTCACGGATACAATGCCACCGCCGAAATCTTCGCCGATCCAGTCGACCATTCCTTCGTAGTTGTTTCCCCAGCCCTCTTGGAACAAAGCCATTTTCGAGAATTTCGGCTTCGGATCGGCGACAATGATCTTTGCTGTTGGGTTGTTTGCCTTCAGCACGTGCGCCACCATCGAAACCCGTTCATACGGCCCGGGCGGGCAACGGTACGGGTTAGGAGGAGCGACCATCGCGAAGGTACCGCCTTCGGGCATCGCCATGATCTGCGCTTTCAAAAGCTCAGTCTGAGAACCAGCCTTGTACGCATGTGGCATCTTGTTTTGGGCCGATAGGTCCCAGCCCTCGACCGCGCCATCAACAAAGTCGATACCCGGGCTGAGGATCAGTTTGTCATAAGGAACTGACCCACCACCTGCCAAGGACACCGTCTTTGCGTCGCGGTCGACCCCAGTGGCCCAATCATGCACGACGTTGATACCGTAGTTCGCGGCAAGCGTGCCGTAGCTGTGGGCGATGTCCGATAGCTCCTGAAAACCTCCCAAATAAAGGTTTGAGAAGAAACAGGTATAGTAAGTCCGAGACGGCTCAATCAGCGTCACGTCAATCTCACCTTTGCTGTCCTTTGCAATGTACCGCGCGGCAGTTGCACCGCCTGCACCGCCACCAACAACCACTACACGGGGCTTGCCTTGAGCCAGCACCATCGGAGCGGATAGCCCGGCGGCCACTACCCCTGCGGCTCCAAGAAATACTCGTCTATTGAGTGTCATCGCGTTTCCTCCCCTTAGGCACTTTCATTCTGGATTATTGAAGTAGGCGGCCAATGCCGCGATCTCGTCATTGCTCAGCCGTCCAGCGATCATTTGCATGACCGGATGTGGCCGCTGTTTGTCCTTGTAAGCGTGCATGGCGACCACGAAGTCTTCGTCAGGCCAGTACACAATCGAAGGAATGCCCTCATCGCCTCCCTCAATCTGGTGGCATGTTGTACATTCGCTGCTGAGATATGCGCCGTACTCAGGATCTCCTTGTATCGCCAGGATCGCAGGATCGATCGAATGATCCGTGCCTTTCGCGGTTGGATCCGCTTCCGGGATATCTCGGGGATTGTCTGAAAAACCCCGCAAATACGCGATCACGTTGGCTCGGTCTTCCGGGTCGTTCAAACCGCGAAAACTCATCCTCGTGCCTGACGCAAATGAGCGTGGGTTTTCGATGTAGGCGGACAGAGTGTCAGCGTGCCATTCCAGACCCGAGCTACCTGCACGCACAAGGCTCTTGGAGTAATTAAACCCATCGAGGCCTGCGGCTTTCCGACCAAAAACACCGTTCAGATGCGGCCCGATTTTATTTTCGGCTCCTTCTCCAACCTGATGACAACCTTTGCATTTGGCAAACACCACTTTGCCAGCTTCAGCATCACCAAGGTCATCTGCCGCGTGGGTCGATGGCGCGATCGCAACCAAAAGTGTTGCGCAGGTTAGAATGCACGACCACCGCACGATCAGCTTCCGAAAGACTTGAGGTAGACGATCACGGCTTCAATATCGTCCGGTTTCTTTAGACCCGCAAATGACATGCGCGTGCCTTTCATGTAGTCCTTGGGTTTTGTAAGGAAGGCCGCCATTTCTTCTTCGGTCCAAACAAGACCAGACTCGGCAGCCGTTTTCATAGCTTTGGAGTATTTGAACCCTTCAACCGACCCTGCGTTGGCCCCGATAACTCCGTTCAGCGCGGGACCCGTGCTGTCCTTAGCACCGTCACCAACCTGATGGCAGGACTTACACTTCTTGAAGACCTTCTCACCGGCTGCGAACAGTTCCGTAATCTGGTCAGCCTCGTCGATTTCCTGAACAGCCGGTGTAGCGGCAGCTTCTTCCTCAGGCCTTGGCGCTGCGGCTGGAATGAACGAGGGCCCTTCCGCCGTAAACGTCGGTAACTCGTCCGCACTGGCTTCATTCATGACCGAATTCGAACCGCCTTCTGGTGGTGTCTCAACCAGAAAGACAGAACGCATAGTAACCGCGGCCTCTGTTTTGCAGTTCTCCATGCAGGGCTCTTCTCGCCATTCTGCGTACTCAGTCTCAGGTCGCGTGTCGACGACAAATCCATCCTTGTTGTACATCCTGAATTCGGCGAAATTTTCATTGCTGAGAACGAAATCGTCATCCACCAGATCGTTGGAATAAAGGATATAGGCGACGATTGCGTAGGTCTCATCCGCCGTAAGCGTACCTGCTTCACCAAATGGCATTGAGCGGGAAATATAGTCCCAAGCGGTCGACAAATGAGGCCAATAAGACCCGATGGTTTTTACAGGATCCTCGTCGGCAAGCGTGTCGAATCCACCGGCCAGAACAGGCCAATTGTCGGCGCCCTCGGCAAACTCTCCGTGGCAGGACGCACACCGGTCGACAAACACTTCTTCTCCGGTCCAGGCATCGCCTGATCCAACCGGCAAGCCACGCCCGTCGGGCAAGATGTCAACGTCCCAGGCAGCGATCTCTTCCTCCAATGCAGGACGTCCAAGCCCAATAGTACCGTCGCGAATGGGCGCCGGTGCAGTTAGGTTCGCACCATTTGCAACCCGTTCCGCGGCGGCCGCTTGGATTTCTTCGACTATAGTCTCGAGTTCAGCCGCTCGATTGGCCTCCGCTTGCGCGTTTTCTAGAGCTGATGCTGCATGCGCTTCAACCTGACCTATCCGGGTTTCCAAAGTGTCTATCTTCGACTGGCCGTAGTTCCGATTGGCAAATACCAACGCTGCCGCAAGCACCAAGGCTGTGCCACCAAATACGGGTAGGAAAACATGACTAAGAGACTTCGACATTCTCAGCGATCCCTTCTGCGCTCACGTACCAAGTTTGGATACAGTTGTTGTGGTAGACCGCGTTTTCTCCGCGCTTTTCGCGTAGCTGGTCTTTGGTTGGCTGCACATAGCCAGTCTCGTCTATCGCCCGGGCCTGTAACAACATTGGTGCTCCGTCCCAATTCGTATCGAGATAGAAACGCGTCAAAGCCTTGCTGTCGCCCTGCTTGCCAAGACGCGCCGTCTCCCAGGTGATCCCACCGTCCTTGGACACATCGACCCGCGTAATTTGCCCGTGGCCTGACCAAGCAAGCCCGGAAATGACCAAAGGTCCCGGTCCGTGTTTGATCGGCATTTGCGGGCTGGGTGAGGTGATGACGGATTTTGCATCCATCACCCACGTCCATTTCTGGGCTGTGCCATCAGCGTAGACATCAGTGTATTTTGATGTTTCTTCGCGGCTTTCGACCGCCATATCGACGACCTCAATGCGGCGCAGCCACTTGACCCACATGTTGCCTTCCCAGCCAGGAACAACCAGTCGCACCGGATATCCATGCTCCATGCGCAGCGCTTCACCATTTGCCTTGAAAGCCACCAACACGTCATCCAGCGCTTTTTCCATCGGGATGGAGCGGCCATTTGATGACGCGTCTGCGCCTTCAACATAGACCCATTTGTCTGGCGAGAAATCGGCGCCTGCTTCCTGCAACAGCGTGCGCAGAGGAACGCCGGTGTATTCCATGTTATGAATCATGCCGTGCGTAAATTGGACGCCATTGAGTTGAGCACCAGCCCACTCCATACCGGTGTTCGCCGCGCATTCGCAGAAATACACATGGTTTTCGCGCGGGAAACGCTCAATGTCTTCATAAGTAAACACAAGCGGGCGATCGACCAGCCCGTTGATCATCAGGCGATAATCCTCTTTGCGCAGCTCAATCGCGCCCGAATGATGACGCTCAAAAGCGCATCCTTGCGGAGTGATCGTACCATCAAGGGCGTGGATCGGTGTGAAGTTGATCGACGAAATCGGAGAGGCGGTCAGCCATTCCACGTTGCGCCGAACGACATGAGATTCGAAACTGATCGGCAGGCCATAAGGTGACTCATCGACACCGGCACCCGTATAAGACGCCCAATCCTGAAGCTGTGTTATCAGTGGATCGGGCGTGTCTGCCGCTGCCGCACCCGCGACTGATCCTGCGGCGACCGCAGCACTGCCTTTCAGGAAGGCCCGGCGGGACGGTTTGAACGCGTCATCCATATCTCTTAGGTCTCCATCTGTTTCTTAAGCGCCGACAACATCGACACTGATGTTCTCTTCCACCGTTACGGTGCCAAGGTTGCGAATGTGGTTTTCGACGACATCCCAGATCGGCGGACCCTCAGTGCCTTCGTTGACGCTGGCCCAACCAGCCACGACGTAGGTTTTCGACGGATCAATCGCTTCACCCGTTTTGAGCAGGGTCATTTCGCTGATCCGCTGCCCTTGTGGTTTGGTCACATCGATGCGGTAGCCAAGCCCACCGACGCGGACCATATCGCCGCCCTGCTGGTAGTAGGGGTCGGGATTGAACAGGTTGTCACCGACATCCTCGAGGATCACATGGATGAATTCGCCTGTCATTTCTGTGCGATAGGCATTGGGATACGACATCGATGTGACGTTCCAAATGTCCTCGCGCGTGATATCCTGCCCAGGCAGTATTGACGGCCCCCAACGGACGCCGGGCGACATCGCGATGTCTGCCTCACGCTCATTGATCAGAGCATCGCAAATCAGGTCATCCCAGGTGCCGTTAAAGTTGCCACGGCGGTAGAGCAACGAATCCGTTTTGCCAATCACCTCACTCAGCGCAGCCTCGTACGGCGCGCGCTGATCATTTATCAGAGCAGTGATCGCAGGATCAGGAGCGATGACGTCAGAGAAGATCGGGATCAGCTTGTGCTTCAGCCCCATCATCTGCCCGTCCCTCACGTCGAGATCGACGCGGCTAACGAATTTTCCGTTCGAGCCAGACGCAATGATATGCGTTTTACCGACCAGAACCGGCTCGGGTAGCGCGTCATGCGTGTGACCGCTTAGGATCACGTCGATCCCTTGCACCTGACCTGCCATCTTCTTATCCACGTCAAAGCCATTATGGCTGAGGACGACGACGACATCGGCACCGGCATCGCGAACCTTGTCCACCATTACCTGCATGTTTTCATCCCGGATACCGAATGAATATTCTGGGAACATCCAGCCTGGGTTCGCGATGGGCATGTAAGGAAACGCTTGCCCGATAACAGCAACCTTTGCACCGCCCCGATCAAAAAACTTGTAGGGTTGGAACAATTCTGCAGGTTCGTCCCACTCGGCATCAAAGATGTTTTGACCCAAGGCCGCAAAAGGCAAGCTTTCGACGATTTCGTTAACCCTGTCGCTGCCCAACGTGAACTCCCAATGGAAGGTCATAGCATCGGGTTTCAGCGCGTTCATGACATTGACCATGTCCTGACCGGCCGTCTGATAGCAGGTGTATGAACCGTGCCAGGTATCGCCCCCATCCAATAAAAGGGCATCAGGACGGTCAGCACGAATGGCGTTGATGACAGTTGAGACCCGGTCCAATCCACCAACCCGACCGTAGGTCTTGGCCAGCGCAGAGAAATCATTGTAGGTCAGCGCATAGGCCGACGGGCTTCCATCTTCGATCCCGTACGCCTTGCGGAAAACCGCCCCCGTGACATGCGGCATCTGCCCTCGCGCATCGCCAATACCAAGGTTTATCTCGGGTTCACGGAAATAGATCGGCTTGAGTTGCGCGTGGATGTCGGTGACATGGATCAGGCTGATATTGCCGAAGGTCTCGAACTCCAGCAATTGATCCTGCGTTAGGCTTTGCTGCGCGGCAAGCTTGGCCCATTTGCCAAACCCGGACGCCCCGTACAGAGCCGAAGCTGCCATTGAAACCTGCAAGAAGTCACGTCGAGAAATCATCTATCAGCTTTCCTATAACACATATAAATGTGTGAATGTTATATGCATGAAAAACCCGCGCAGGACAACGCCCGCGCGGCTCGTTCGTTATTGACGTACAGCAGGAGTTTCGACTGAAAGCCCGTTGCCACGCGAGGCCACATAGAGCTCAAGCGCGCGAAACTCGTCCGATCCTTCGGCAAAAGTTTCCGCCCGCGTATCGCGAATACAGCCGCGGAAACGATTGTGGCGCGAGATCAGCTTGGCCTGTTTCAGACGATACGTCGGGAACCCGTTGATCATACCTTGGCTCAGGTGGTCGGCGCGGATCATGTTGCCCCAGTTGTCTTCATGACAATTGGCACAGCTCAACTCCAGCTGACCATAGCGGGTATAATACATCTCCTTGCCCTGCTCCCAAAATGGGGCGGCATCGCCATCAATCGCTACGTTCATAGGCAACCCGCGTGATTGCAGACCGATCAAAGCGACCATGCCCTGCATGTCACCCCCGGACCATTTCCAGGCATCGGCTTCCATGCGGTTCGTGCGGCACTTGTTGATCAGATCTTCCATGACGACCAACTTACCAGTTTCGGCATCCACCTTCGGCATGGACGCCTGCAATCCCTTGAAGCTTTCCACCCCATCGTGGCAAGAGGCACAGCTCTCGCCAGCGGCACCATCAACGGTCCCGAAGAGATCGGCGGCCTGATCGACGAAGATCATTGCGGGGTTGTCGAAGTCATCAAGTTGAAGCGCTTGTGTTTCATCCGTGCGAAAATGCCAACCCGAGTAGATCGTGTCCAAATTTTCCAGATGTGCCGGAGCTTCAGTGACCGAGGTCATGTCCAACTCATCATTGATAACCAAATTGTCTTCGTCCGGTCCAGCCATCGCTGCAGCCGGGAAAACCAGAATTGCCGCGATCGCCGTAAGTGCCTTGGTATTCATTGCGTTCCTCCCTTGGTGGATCAGCGCCAACTCCTCCTACCAGCGCTGATCTGCCTTAGTGTTCGAGCCGTCAGGCGATCTCGATCGTTTTTTTCTCATCGTAAACAGAGCCGTCATCATCGTACCAAGTGAAGACAAACTCACCGGCGTCGGGCACAGTCGCTTCGAACTGGAAGTACGGGTTGGTCGAAATCGCCGGCTCCATCGTCACATCCACCACCATTTCTCCATTAAACTCGCAGGTGAAACGGTTGATGATCGAACGCGGGATGACGTTGCCTTCTTTGTCCTTACGCTGGCCGCTTTCCATCTTGTGGCTGATCAGTGTCTTGATCGTTATGGTTTCACCAGCTGCGGCTGTCTTTGGAACCTTGACGCGGGGTTTTACACCGGATGCCATTGGTTAATCTCCTGTTCTTCAGGGCGCGTGGCGATCAGCCGCCGCAGCCGCCGATTGTCACTTTTACGGTCGCGGACGCTTTGGCAAAGCTGCCATCTGCCATCTTCGCCACGGCAATGACGTCCTGCGTTCCGGCAAGACGGATGCGGGTTGATGCGGCTTGTTCAGCCGCCAATGGGCCGAAATTGAATGTCGCGACGCCCGGTTCGGGGTTGCCTGCAGCCACGATCAGAATTGCAGCGGCACCCGGGGCACTCACTTCGATAGGTACAGTATTTCCGTTTTCTGCGATTTCCGGTGCAGTCAACGTAACACCGCCATCAGCCACATCTGCCCCGCCTGTAAATGCCGCAATGGCATCTTCAGCAGCTGCATTTGCCCGAAGCGGCATAATTGTCAGGAACGCGGCGCCCAGCCCAAGGGCCAGTGTCTCGCGGCGAGAGAGTTCCATTTTCAATCTCCTTTGATTCTTCGAAAATCTGCGCCTGAAAGCGCAGCTATTCTTCTTTCAGGGTCGCAAGAAACGCGACCACGTCCTCAATTTCTTGCGCTGTCAGGATCGACGTCAAAGGCGCGGTTGGGGCTTTTCCGGTATAGGCGTCGCCCGGGCGGATATAACCGTCATCCTTGTAGAACGCAGGCATCACCGTGCCTTCGAACGTCATCTTGGCATTTGCGACCAATCCGCGAAGTTCTGCTTCGGTCCAACGATCACCGGCGCCATCCAGCATCGGACCAACTTCGCCATGGAACGGGATGTCAGCCAAAGCCGAAACCGCGTGGCACGCAACGCAGTTGCCTTTTGACTTGTCCCCAACGATAAGCGCGCCATTCGCCGCGTCGCCAGCAGCACCGGTCAACGAAGCCTCAATGGCACCATAGTCGTCATAGGTTACGTCTTGCGGGTCTGTTTCTGCCGCAATTGCGGCAACGCCTGTCATTGCGCAGACCAATGTTAAGAGTCTCAGCTTCATGATCCCTCCCATTTGCTAACGCGCCGACGGCGCCTTGCGACCCAAAGCCTTGTGTACCGTAGTCGACGAGTACCGCTTGTCGCAACATTAAATTCATAATAATGAATTTTTTTATTTATAATGGCAGCGTTCAATCCTGAGAAACATTGTTTCGCTCTTGAATGCGCCGCGCATGATAGCGTTGGAAATCTTCACCATTTTCAAGCTCATATCGTTTTTCCTCGACCCAGGTGAAAAGGTCTAAGGTTGTTCCTTTTGAGAACGCTCCGGGCATAACAGCGACCGCAGCATCGATGGCTGTAGCGTCCTCTGGCACCTCTTCCGGCAGGAATACGAGTGTCGGGGTGAACAGAATCCCCCATTTTCGCATCAGCGCTCTTTGCTCATTCTCTTCACCGTCAAAGTCGATGGCCGTGGTGCTGCCATGCAAATCTAGTTGGACGACAAAGAAATTCTCTTCGATGAACGCTGCAAGGTCAGGCTGGGGGAACACTTCTTCATGCATTTTCTTGCAATAGATGCAGCCTTGTTGCTCAATAAATAAAACCAACCGCTTGTCTTCGCTTGACGCCTCTTCAAGATCCTCACGAAGGTCTTTGAAGGTGTCGCGCATCCACGGAGTTTTATGCAAACCGTCGTCGCCCAGTTCAGCGGCGGAAACTGCCCCGCCGATCAGACAAGCGATCAATAATGACAAAACTCGATTCATGTCTTCCTCCCGAGTTATCCAATGGCTGCAAGCCAAGGCATATGGTCGAGCATCCATTGTGCGATGTGATTGATGGAGTTGGTTGCGATGAGGATGCCGAAGAGCACCAGAAAGCCACCCATTGCCATTTCGATGAGGGGCAAGTGCTTTCTGAACCGTGCCATCCACTGCATGAAGGGGCGGACCAGGAAGGCCGCCAGAACAAACGGTGCGGTCATTCCAACACCGTAGACGAATAGAAGCACCGCTCCACGCCAGGCCGTTTCGGTTCCGGCCGCTGTGAACAGGATTGCAGCGAGTACCGGCCCAACACAGGGGGTCCAGCCAAAAGCAAACGCCAATCCAAGAACATATGCTCCAACAAGGCTCACATTTGATGTATCACCAACATCCGCACGAAATTGGCGATACAGGAACCCGATGCGGATAATCCCCAAGAAATGCATGCCCATCACAATGATGATGGCCGCAGCGATCCAACGCAGGATGTCGAAATACTCTCGTACCAGCTGCCCGAATATCGAAGCCGTCGCACCTAGCGCCATGAAGATCGTTATGATCCCGGCTGCAAATGCTATCGCAGAAAGCGTTGCCTTGCGACGAACGCCGCCGGGAATTGTAGAACCCGCAGATATCTGATCAATCCCGACACCGGCCAGATAGCTGAGATAAAACGGTACTATAGGTAGGATGCAGGGCGACAGGAACGACAATAGCCCTGCAATTAAAGCTCCCGCAAATGTAATGTCGAGCATGGTCAAACCTGTCCTGGCACGCTATCATTCACACATTCAAAATAATAAAGATATGTCGCTGCGGTCAATCGGAGCTTGAGATGCGCCACCTAATTCTACTTTTGATTGCAATTACGTTGTTTGTTTCTCCCGTGGTTTCACGGGCAGAAATGACTCTTCTGATGGCCGAAGAAGATGGGTGTATGTGGTGCGCACGTTGGGACACCGACATCTCGGAGATCTACCCCAAGACACCGGAAGGACATGCCGCTCCACTTCAACGCATCGATATCCACGCGGCCGTGCCTGAAGGCATCGCATTGGAGCGGCCTCTCTACTACACGCCAACCTTTGTTCTGCTGGACGATGGCCAAGAGGTCGGCCGGATCGAAGGCTATCCCGGCGAAGATTTTTTCTGGGGGTTGCTGGGCGTTTTGCTGCGTGACGCGGGGGTACCGATTGAGAGCTCTGGATAAACTGCGGCGCATTACATAAACTGTTATGAATGCGTGAAGCTATGAAAGCGAGGCGATCTTGTTGGACAAATCTTCGAAACTGCCTGTGTTCTCCCCGGACATGTGCGCCGAAGACATGGACAGAATGATGGAAAATGCTCAGACGGCGTCAAGTTTCCTCAAGGCAATCAGCCATGAAGGGCGCTTGATGATCTTGTGCTATCTGTCCTCCGGTGAAAAATCTGTCGCGCAGATGGAAGAAATGCTCTCGGCGCGCCAGGCCGCCGTTTCTCAGCAACTATCTCGCCTACGCTTTGAGGGCTTGGTCAAAACGCGACGCGAGGGGAAAACGATCTACTACAGACTGGCGGATGATAGATCGACACAGATTCTGGAAGTCGTCTACGATCTATTCTGCAGGGAGAAGTAGAAGTCACCAAAAGTAGCCGCCAGCTTTGGGAGGAGACTGGCAATGTTCGAAGCATTGGGAGACGCGAACACCGTTGCCCTGATCGGTTTGATCGGTGGCATTGTTTTAGGCTTGGCCGCACGCATTGGTCGTTTCTGCACGTTGGGTGCAATCGAAGACTACCTTTACGCAGATGATGACCGGCGGCTGCGCATGTGGGCAATTGCGATCGGCGTAGCAATTGTAGGCAGCCACTCAGCTATGGCTTTAGGGTGGCTGGACCCTGTTGGAACAAGGTATCTTGCACAGACCTGGAACCCACTTGGATCGATCGTGGGTGGTCTCATGTTCGGTTACGGAATGGCCATCAGCGGAAACTGTGGCTATGGCGCGCTGGCAAGGCTTGGGGGCGGCGACCTTCGATCATTCGTCATCGTTTTGATTATGGGTCTGTCTGCTTACGTTGTCATGTCCGGGCCCCTTGCATATTTGCGCGTATGGGTCTTCCCCGAGGAAATGGATCTTGAAGGCCCTCAGAGCATTAGCTTCCTTGCCGAACAACTGACCTCTATCCCAGCTTGGCTCATTGGCGCGGTCATCGGCATTGCGTTGGTGATTTTCGCCTTGGCAAACCGGCGCTTCCGCCGCGCTCCCGCACAGGTATTTTGGGGATCTGTAGTTGGGCTGGCGATCGTATCAGGGTGGCTCGGCACGAATTGGGTTGCGACGCACGGTTTCGATGGTGAACCGGTTCAAACCCATACCTTCGCCGCACCACTTGGCGACACGTTATTCTACCTCATGACAGCGTCCGGAAACACTTTGTCCTTTGCGGTCGGATCAGTCTCCGGCGTTCTCATTGGTGCATTTTTGGGGTCCTGGTCCAAAGGTCATTTCCGATGGGAAGCATGCGAGGATCCACGCGAACTCAAGCGTCAAATGCTCGGCGCGGCGATTATGGGGCCAGGTGCGATCATCGCAGTCGGTTGCAGCGTCGGACAAGGTATTTCTGCCTTCTCACTTTTGGCCTACAGCGCGCCTGTAACATTCGCTGCCATCTTCGCCGGTGCGGCGCTTGGCTTGAAACAACTCGTGTATGGGCTGTCTTTCATAACTGAGCGTTGAGGTCACAGTTCAAACAAGAATTCACGTATGAAGGACGGTTTCGGCGGTTCTCTTTTTTTAGAAAACGATTGCCTTTGATGGCACATATCGGCACGAGGTGTTCATTAATCAGATACGCTCATGCGTTCGCTATGCGAACCAAAGCGCTCATTCTGATCACGTTCACAAACCAAGCTGATCTTAGTCACTCGCTCGCTTCTGCAATGATCGTTGTCCACGCATCGTGCTGGGACAAGAAAACCCTGCCGTTCAGACCGTCGACAATATGAGACCGTTTGAGTCTGTCCATAACAGGACCCTTGACTTCGGACAGGTGTAGGCCAACGCCAAGCTCCCTAAGGCGGTGATTGATCGCCTCGAGAGTTTCCAGCGCTGAGTAGTCCACTTCGTTAACGGCGGAGAACATCAAAACAACATGTTTGACCTTCGTCCGGTCGGCAAGGCGACTGAAGATCAGTTCTTCCAGAAAGCCGGCGTTTACAAAGTAAAGACTCTCGTCGATGCGCAGCGTTAGCACCATAGGTGCGGTTTCGACATCGTGGCGCTGGACATTTCGAAAGTGCTCTGTCCCGGGCACGCGGCCCACTTCCGCAACATGCGGTCGAGACGTCTTGTACAAATGCAAAAGTATTGAAATCGCCACTCCAGACGCGACGCCGACTTCGACACCCAGACCGAGCGTCAGCAAAACCGTTGCTGATACCGCGATGAAGTCTGCACGGGAGTAGTCCCATGTTCTGCGAAATATTGAAAAATCCACGAGGCTCAGAACCGCCACAATGATTGTAGCGGCCAATGTGGCGTTTGGCAGGAAATACACCAATGGTGTCAACGCCAAGGCGGCGATTGCGAGGCCAAGCGCAGTATAGGCGCCAGCAGCTGGAGTTTCAGCGCCAGCATCGAAATTGACGACTGATCGCGCAAATCCCCCCGTGACAGGGTAGCCTCCGGTGAACGCTGCGCCTATGTTGGCTGCGCCCAGTCCAATGAGTTCCTGGTCCGGATCAATCCGTTGACGTTTCTTGGCTGCCAAAGTTTGCGCGACTGAGACGGATTCGACAAAGCCAATCACTGAAATCAGGACCGCCGGAACCAACAGCGCTGCAAGCAAGTTGGGCGCAAATACTGGCAATGTAAGCGGCGGCAGGCTTTGCGGGACTTCCCCAACGATTTTCACACCCATTTCGACAAGATCTAGTGCCCAAACAGTAACCGTAGTGGCAACTACGGCGGCAACAGGTCCCGCCTTCGTTAGAATATCGGCAAGCGCCGCCGGAGCACCCAACCTCAATAACCCGGGTTTTAACCATTGGCGGGCCCAAAAAAGGAAGGCTGTCGCACTGAGGCCGATGACAAGCGTAACCCAATTCACCTCGTGCAAGTGCGCTGCAATCGATGCGACAATCTCGAGCAATGTATGTCCGTGCGCATTCACACCCAAAATGTGCTTGAGTTGGCTGGCAGCGATCAAGATCCCAGATGCTGTGATAAACCCGGCGATCACCGGGTGGCTCAAAAAATTAGCCAGGAAGCCCAGCCGCAAGAGCCCCAAAAGCAACAGGAAACTGCCAGAAAGAAATGCGAGGGTCAGTGCCGCAACCGCGTAACCTGCCGTGCCTTGTTCAGCAACCTGACTGACAGCCGACGCTGTTAATAGTGAGACAACGGCAACCGGGCCAACCGCTAAGGCGCGACTGGTTCCAAATATTGCGTAAAGAAGAATTGGCGCGATGGATGCATACAGCCCTGCTTCTGGAGGCAATCCAGCCAAGAGCGCGTAGGCCAAGGATTGGGGTATCAGCATGATGGTGACGATCACCGCCGCCATCAGATCGTTAGAAAGCTCTGCCCGTCCATAGCTGCGAGCCCAACTCAGAACCGGCAGATATTGCGCCGTCCGCATCCTTACCTCCCGCTACGCCGCAGTGTCTCGTCGTGCGTGCCACAGCGTTGCAGCGCGCTGACCGCTTCGGCAGTAGCCAAGGACAGGCTCGGACAGCTGTGCCAACGCCTCAGAAAATGCAATGTGGTTCGCTTCTGTCGCGCCGGAGGGTTTAACCGGCACATAGCGAGCTTGCAGACCTTGCGCCTTGGCGCATTCTTGGATCTGGCTAAAAGTAGGCTGCTCCTTATGTTCGCCGTCAGGACGCACACAGATTAGCGAGCGAAATCCAAGCGTTTTGACTTCCGCCAAGTCATCGGTCTCCAATTGACCGCAAGTACTGAAGTCGTGGGAAATTTGGGTGATTTCCATCGCTCTCATCCTTTCAAAATCAGAGTTTGTTGACCGGAACCTTGAGCATGGGGTTGCCGTCCACGTCCGTTGGCACTTCACCCGCGCGCATATTTACTTGAAGAGATGGGATGATCAGCTTCGGCATTTCCAGCAGAGCATCTCGTTCAACTCGGAACTTGACGAACTCTTCTTTTGATTTGCCACCACCAACGTGGATATTGTGGGCTTTCTCATTGCCGACAGTTGTTTCCCAGGCGATGTCGCGCCCGTTTGGTCCGTAGTCATGGCACATGAAAAGTCGTGTCTCGTCCGGCAAGCTCAGGACTCTTTGAATGCTATCGTAAAGCGTTGCTGCATCGCCGCCGGGAAAATCTGCGCGCGCTGATCCCCCATCTGGCATGAACAAAGTATCGCCCACAAAAGCCGCATCTCCTGCGACATGTACCATGCAAGCCGGCGTATGGCCGGGGGTGTACATTGTGAACACCTGCATATTGCCAACCGTGTACGTATCGCCGTCTTCGAAAAGCTGATCGAACTGGCTGCCATCACGCTGGAACTCGGTACCTTCATTGAAGACCTTCCCAAACGTGTCCTGCACGATCATGATTTTTGAACCAATGCCGATTTTTCCCCCAAGCTTTTCTTGGATATACGGCGCGGCACTCAAATGATCGGCGTGAACATGGGTCTCAATGATCCATTCCAAATTCAGATCTTGGCTTACGATCTGGTGGACGAGCTCGTCTGCGTGATCGTGAGTGATGCGCCCCGCCGCGTAGTCAATGTCCATTACGCTATCGACAATGGCACATGAATTCGAGGTGGGATCCTTCACAATATAGCTGATGGTGTTCGTTGCCTCATCGAAAAAGGCCTGAACGTCCGGCTTGATGTTCATGTTCACGGGATACGTCATCTGATTGTACTCCAGGGAGGTTCAGGGAAATCGGTGACTAAGCCGCCGACTGAACAGGACGCGCGAAAAGGAGCCTGCGCAGTACAAACCCGGCAAGAACGGCAACCAGAAAGAGAACAACTTCCCAACGCCCGGTACCAAGTGCCGGTATCGCAGCGCCGGGGCAGAAGCCTGCAATTCCCCAACCGATGCCGAAGAGAGCCGAACCACCAACCAATCGCTTGTCTACGGCCGTCGCGTTTGGGATTTGAAAACGCCCAACAAAGAGCGGCGTTGTTTGCCGCCAGGCAAGTCTGTAGCCGAAGAACGTGACCAGGAGCGCACCACCCATAACAAAGGCGAGGCTAGGATCCCACGTCCCGGCAATATCGAAGAAATTCAAAACTTTGGCCGGATCCATCATGCCCGAAACAGCGATACCAACGCCAAAGATCAGGCCGGCAAACAAAGCAAACACAAGTTTCATTGCTTTATACTCCAAAGACGTGACGGATCAGGAAGACTGTGATTGCAGCTGTGACCATGAAGGTCGGCACTGCCACCAAAGAGCGAACAGACAGCCGAGATAGTCCGCAAACACCATGCCCTGACGTGCAGCCAGATCCGAGACTGGCGCCCAGACCGACGATCACACCGCCGATCACGATCATAATCGGGCTGACAGGTACTGTAAGTTCAGGCATTGCACCGGTCGCAGCGTAGATCAGGCCCGGTGCGAGCATCATTCCCAAAACCAAGGCTGTTCGCCAGGCGAATTCCTCGCGGTTTTCTGGGAATGCCAAGCCAGACAATATGCCCGTTGCACCCATGATCCGTCCCAGTCCGAGCATCAAAAGCACGGATCCAAGTCCAATTGCGAGCCCCCCTCCAAATGAGGCGATCGGCGTAAACACGGTTTCCATCAGGCGTCTCCGGTTGTTCATGTTGCAACCTGATTACCGGTCGGCACCTCACTCTTCAGTGACAATGTCACTTAACGCAAAGAATTCATGCGCTGTTCGCCAAACGCTCCAATTGAGGTTTGTTCCGGAGGGTGATCCGCCCCCTCGTCTGAAGGATAAGTCCTCGCTTTTGAAAATCATTCAGTATGCGTGAAACGACCTCACGCGCTGTCCCTAACTCGTTTGCTAAAGCCTGATGCGTCGCCTGGATTTCGGAATGGCCTTCTCCTAGCGCCAAAAGGCGCTCTGCCAGTCGAACATCCATTCTGCCAAAGGCGACATCGTCTACTACGCGCAAAAGATCAATCAACCGACGAGAATAAGCCGAGAAAACGAAACCGCGAAAACTGTCTTCTTCAGCAGCCAGCCTATCAAATGAAGTTTTAGGTAATGTGATAGCAGTGACGTCGGTCTCGGCAATTCCCTCAGCATTATAAACTTCCTCGGACAGCATGCAGGCGGTGGTCAGCACGCAGCTCTCTCCAGCTTCAACGCGATACAGCACGATTTCTCGCCCGGCATCAGAACTTTGAGAGACGCGTATGCGGCCGGCATGCAAAAACATCAGACTGTCCGGGATGTTGTCGGGTCCAAAAACTTGCTGACCCTGCTTGTATGAAACCACGCGTGCTTCATGTAGAAGCTTATCCCTGACCCGCCGAGGTAGATTTCTGGTGCCAAGAAAGCTTTCGGTCCAATCTCCCTTCAATTTATGTCCTATGCTTTGTGCGTTCGGTTCACTGGTTCCCTACAAAGATGCGGTGGCACGCGATCTGGATCAATGGCTCTCTTCGTTTTTGTAACCAGCTAGATCCGAGCATCGCCCAACATTGACCCGCCCGACTTGCCATTAACGCACGGCTCAGCGCTTTGGCCGCTTCGGGCTCGAAGCGGACTTGCGGCACCGCAGCGGTTCGAACTGTGGACTGCTCCCGAAAGCAGGCATTGCAATCGTCGAGATGACCGGGCGTTTTCAGCGTCTTCGCCCAATGCGCTGACATTCAGATTTCGGAAGCTGTCGTTGGGACAATCCTGGCTCGCCAACCGCTCAGAGCCCTAAGCAGCCTCTTTTTGAGACCGTCTCGAATGGTGCTTATGGATCGCCATACGTGAATCTGATGATGCACAAAAAGCCTATTCAGCTACGACTGGTGCGATTTCATCCCGTTCATCGACTCGTCTTCGAACCATCTCAGCAATCAAAATGCCAGCCGGCGCCGATCCCCAAATGCAAATCTGGATCGCGAGGGCTTCGATGTCGCGAAACAGCGGATCGATGACAAAAAGTAGAACACGAAACAACCAGAATGATCCCCACATCGAACCAACAAAGCGCCACATCCAGATACGGTGCTGGGCTGTATCCTGTCGTCTTATTGCCAGTATTCCCATAACAGCGGTGGCATAGACGAAGATAGACATTGAGAAAAAGCCCCATGTCGACAGGGCCCCGCCGTACTCTCCAACAGGACCGTGTTGGGCCGCGAGTATCGCAGCGCAACCAACACCAACTGTCAGTATCCCAAAGCTGATGCGCCCAAGGATCGCGTGGTTCGCCCCCCGACCACCGGGAAAGAACATTTGTACGTGCATCAGCACAAAAACAATGGAATTGCAGACGACATGCCCAAGCAGCAGAGCCGATCTTAGCTCTGGTCCATTCGCAAAACGATCATAAAAGGCAACGCCCCACGCAGGATGGTTTGTGAATGTGTTGCCCCAGACGGAGCAGGAATTGTCTGGGCACGTGGAGACGGCAGCGGCACTCAACGGATCGCTCAGTCCCAAATTGATCAACACGTCATAGATACCGACAAAGTTAGCTATGGAGGCCGCGGGGCCGTAAATGACGTATCCGGCGTTCAAGTACAGCATCAGCAGAATGCCAAAGAGAAGTACGGGCACGAACTTTCTCTTCATGACCGCATGAACAGCCAGACCCGCCCATATTGCCAGACCGACGAAGACCGATATCACACCCAACGGAACCGCCATTTTGCCCTCCCCGAACAATACGATCGTTTAAAAGGCTCGCACAATGGGCGTTCGCGGCGCAATAAATTTTGCGATCGGAAACTCGCGTAGCGAGGACGAGCGCGTTTTACGATCCTCCCAAAATGCGCGTCTCGAACAGGAAATCCTTGAGCTTTTGCTCAACAAGAGGTCCGGACGTCGTGTTTGCATCATTCAGTTTCACCGTCACGCAAAGCCCGCGTGGCCCTCCAGCCTCCACCTGCACATCGGCATTAGACACCTGAAGTTCGTCACGAAGCAGATTTTTCACGACCAGCTTTGCAGCATCGCATCGCAGGCTGGGTTTGAAAATCTTGCCCACGGACGTCAGGGGGATCTCATCAACAATTTCAATGATTTTGGGCCATGCCGGTCTTTCGTCGATGGTCTGCCGAGCATGTTCCATGAGTTCCTCGACCGTAACATCATCCGGTGTGTGGACCTGAACAAAGCACATGGGCAGTTCTCCGGCATAAGGATCAGGCATCCCGACCGCAGCGGCCAACGCGACAGCGGGATGGGTGCTCATCGCGTTTTCGATCATGGCCGGATCTATATTATGACCGCTTCTAATAATGAGGTCTTTCGAACGGCCAGCAACGTACAGGCAGCCATCAGCGTCTTTGTATCCCAAGTCGCCCGAGTTTAGGACACCCTCGTCGAATACCCCAGTGTTGAAGCTCGGCTCGCTGTATCCTGGAGACACGTGGGAGCCTGTAATTGCAATTACACCAATTTCGCCGACCTCGCATTCCTCTCCCAGACGGCCATCGCTTTCCAGCTTCAGAACGTCGACACTTGTGTATGGCAACGCCCAACCCACTGAGCCCGCAGTACCAGAACCACCCAGTGGGTCGATACTGATCAGTCCGGACGCTTCTGTCATGCCAAGAATTTCGAACAAAGTGCAGCCCGTGACCTCCTTGAAGCGTTGCCCGACGGCGGGTGGAAGCAGTGATGCGCCGGTTGCACCCGCCCGCACGCCCGAGACGTCATTATCACCAATCGGTGTCTGCAGGATCGCCCCAATCGCGGTTGGAACACCTCCGACAATCGTGACTTTGTGATCTGCGACAAGCCGCCAGAAGCTTTCGACCACCGATGGATTACGCAAACCCGCGGGCGTCATCACAAGCAGCTCTACGCCTACCATGAAACAGCTGAGCCCGCCCACAATCGTGCCGGCGACGTGGAAAAGCGGGAACGTGGCCGTAAAAACATCATCCGAACGAAAACCACACATAGCTGCGCCCCCGAAAGCTGCAACCAATTGACTGCGATGCGTGTGTGCAACAAGCTTTGGAACGCCCGTTGTACCCCCGGTGTGAAAATAGGCCGCCAGATCAGAACCGCTCCGGGCCTTCCCAAATGCCAGGTGATCCTGTGGTTGGTCAGACAATGCCTCGGTGAGGTCAATCACCCCGGCTTCAGCAGGCGTACCCGGGGGAGAAACGCGTACCAGCACGAGGTCCGGGATTTGCTCCCTCAATGCCAAAGCTTTCTGCCAGATGTCGAGTTGTGGGTGTGGGCCAAGAGTAACGAGGATTTTCGCCCCCGACGCTTTGATAAGCTCTGCTATGCTCTCAGGCTGCAAAAGAAAGTTTATGGGCACAGCGTAACCAGCCGTTTCTGCGCCCCAAAGCGTGACGTGTGTTTCAACCAAAGCGGGCAACATATACGCCACGCCCGGTGCCTCCCCTCCAATCTCGGCAAAAAGATTTGCTGCGCGCCGGATCTGCCCAAGTAGCTGGCCGTAGGTGACACGACGAGGCTGCTCATCTGGTGCTCCGGTCATCAACATCGTCAGTGCAACAGCATCGGGATCACGCTCAGCACTGTTTTCAAAGACCTCCAAGATGCTTTGCTCGGGCAACCGTTCGTCGAGCGTCATCTCGGCTTCGAACTCGGCTATGTCGTCGCGCGTCCTGATCGGACGTGTGCCCAGATTAGCCATGGGGTCTCCTTCAACTCTACTAAGGTTGTTTCCGAGCTTTGGCCGAAGAACAGGATTTTGCAACTCCGATGTACGTGCTGAGATCCACATGCTGATCGAGTAGGCTACGGAATCCAGCTATTTACGAATTTCCGGTGTGTCCGCATGTGAGACATAGAACTGGAGCGTAGCTAATGTCCGGATTGGATTTCGGTCGATTTGCGTGATTTGGACGTCCGCTTTTGGGAAATCGCGCTGCATTGCCGCGAGTATTTTTGCGATCTGGTTGGTGAGGGCGCGCGATGTTTGCTGCATCAGCATCCGGCAGCTAAGTCCGCACACCGGTCATTCACTGAATTTTTCTGAGCGACCGCACTGAGCCCAAAGTTGTCGCTTAAAAAGGGAGCCAGGAGATTTGAGAGCCCATTGGGTAAACCGCTATTTCTAATCGCGCAGAAGCACTTCTGAGAGTAGTGTCATCCTCCCGACATGCCAGCTACGTTTACATAAAGGGCGTACACAGAATGGCTTGCTGCCATGAAAAGTCGGCTGTTCGCACGGCCTCCAAAGCAGAGATTGGCACATCGTTCAGGCAAAGCGATGCGACCTATAGGAGTTCCATCAGGGGCAAAGACCATCACTCCGTCCAGTTCGGCATCACCCATGCCCCAACCGCACCAGAGATTACCGTCCACATCCACGCGGAACCCGTCAGGCGTGCCAGAACCTGCATCGATTAGCACACGCTTGTTCTGGATCGAGGCACCATCCGTGTTCACGTCATAAGCCAGTATCTTTCGAGACGGTTCACCACGCGATTCAACAATGTAAAGCACGGTCTCATCGGGGCTGAAGGCCAAGCCGTTTGGCCCTAGAATGTCATCGGCTACGACTTTCAGTTTTTCGGTGTCGGGGTCCACTCGGTATACGTTCTGGCCTAACTCTGGTTCGGCGCGATGACCCTCATAGTTGCCCGAGATGCCAAACGGTGGATCGGTGAACCAGACACTGCCGTCGGATTTGACGATCACATCGTTGGGCGAGTTGAGTCGCTTTCCGTCAAAGCTCTCGGCTAGCACAGTGATTGAGCCATCATATTCTGTACGCGTAACCCGTCGTCCACCGTGCTCGCACGTTATCAGACGACCTTGCCTGTCCCGGGTCTGACCATTGGCGAAATTCGACGGCTGGCGAAACGCCGATGACTGTCCGGTAACCTCGTCCCAGCGCATGATCCGGTTATTCGGAATATCACTCCATAGCAGATAGCGCCCGTCACCGAACCACACTGGCCCTTCACACCAGCGACAACCAGTTGCCAATCGTTCGACGCCGGCCAACGGCAGCTTGTATTTATCAAACCGAGGATCGAGTGTCACAACGGAGGGATCTGGATACCGTTGGGATGGTTGCCAGCTATTTTCGAAGTCATTTTTGTCCGTCATAGATCATCCTCAGTGTGGCGCCTGCTCAAGCTATGTGACTGGTCTTGAATTGAACAGGGCAGGCTATGCACTCGGTCCAAAGATCGACCAGCCTGTCGCACGAACTAACTCCTGAAATGCGATAGTCGCCAAATGGGAGTTGCCTTTTTGATCTAGCCCGGGGCTCCAGGCGACTACAGATGCGATACCAGGTACAATGCACAAGATTCCGCCACCAACACCGCTTTTCGCTGGAAGGCCAACACGGAAGGCGAACTCACCCGAGGCATCATAAGAACCACACATCATCATCAGTGCGGTTACTCTTCTGGCTCGCTGTGCCGATAATACTGTGGCACCGGTGGCCGGATTTTGACCCGCTGCGGCGAGAAAGCGGCCCGCCAATGCTAGCTGTTCACATGACATTGCGATGCTACATTGGCGAAAGTACAGAGACAAAACATCCTCTACCGGCGCGTTTAGATTTCCTTCCGCCTGCATAAAATGCGCAAGAGCGCGGTTTCTGGACCCAGTTCGCATCTCAGACTCTGCAACTGACGCATCGACCTCGATCGAGTTGTCCTCCGAAAGCTCTTGGCACAATCCCAAAAGGTCGTTGACTGCTTCATCAGAAGAACGGTCTTCGAGCAGAACATCTGCCACTATGATCGCACCCGGGTTGATAAACGGGTTCCTTGGGATTCCGCGTTCGTGTTCAAGCTGAACGATTGAATTGAATGGATCGCCGGAAGGTTCCCGACCGACTCTTTGCCACAAAGTGGCACCAACCTGTTGAAGCGCCAATGTGAGCGAGAACACTTTTGAAATGCTCTGAATCGAGAATAGCGTGCTCGCGTCTCCAGCGGAAATTAGCGGGCCGTTGATTGGTGCAATGGCAATACCGAATTGGTTCAGATCAACTGTGGCGAGTTCTGGAATGTATTGCGCCACTTTCCCCCTTTCGGACATGCCGGCAATGCGATCTGCGATATCGTCCAAGACTTCCTGAAGCCGTTCGCTATCGGTGGTTTTGAGTATCGGCATGGATCTCCTCCGTCCAGACAGTGTGATCTACGCCCTTACTAAACTCGGGAAATTTGCTTGCGACAAAGCGAGGTTCGAGGTTCTGTCGGCGTTGCGAAAAATAGTCCACCGTTAATTTGTATACGGTGCCAGACAGGAGCACTATTGCCACCAAATTGATGGTTGCCATTATTCCCATGGCGGCATCCGCGAAATTGAACACTGTGGCAACAGCTTGCACAGCGCCCCAAACAACCATTGCAAGGCAGCCCAAACGCAAGGTGTAAATCGGCAGCTTCCCTTCCAATTTTAAGAACGTCATCGCGTTTTCGGCATATGAGTAGTTGCCAAGTATGGATGTGAAGCCAAAAAAGACGATAGCAATCGCGATAAAGTGGCGACCGATTTCGCCGAGATGGACCGCCGCCGCGTCTTGAGTCAGTCGCATACCCGTAGGACCATCAATTTCGATTGCGCCCGACAAAAGAATTAGCAATGCAGTTGCCGTCGCGACCAAAATTGTATCCACAAAACACCCGAATGCCTGAACGAAACCTTGGCTGGAAGGGTGGTGGGGCTCAGGTGTGGCAACCGCTGCAATGTTCGGTGCTGAGCCCATGCCCGCTTCGTTGGAGAAAAGTCCCCGTTTTATGCCGTTAAGGGCAGCAGCCATGACGCCGCCTGTCACGCCTCCGGCAGCTTCTTGAAGGCCAAATGCCCCTGCAACAATCGACCACAACATAGCGGGTACTTCGGAAATGTTCAGGACTACCACAACACAGGCAAGCAAGAGGTAGAGACCTGCCATGAGCGGCACGACAATCTCAGCGAACTTTGCGATGGTCCTTATTCCACCGAATATGACCACGGCTGCGGCTGCGGCCAGCGCTATGCCAACGATCAATTTGTTCAACCCGAACGCGCCCTCGAAAGCTTCGGCGATCGAGTTGGATTGGACGGCGACAAAAACCAAACCAAAGCTAACAATCAGGCAGATCGAAAAAATGACTCCGGCCCAAGGAGCATTCAAGGCGTTGGCCATGTAGAACGCTGGGCCTCCTCTGAATCTGCCGTTGGACGATGTGACTTTATAGAGTTGGGCCAAAGTACTTTCAGAATAAGCCGTGGCCATTCCAACCAATGCTACGATCCACATCCAAAAGATGGCGCCCGGACCTCCTAAGGTCAGGGCCACAGCTACGCCAGCCAGGTTTCCAGTGCCGACGCGTGAAGCCAAGCTTACCGTCAGCGCTTGAAACGGAGTAATACCTCTTTTGTCCGTGCTCTTCGAAGACGTGAGTACGCGCACCATTTCCCCAAAATGAAGAAACTGAAGTGCGCCAAGACGAATTGTAAAAAAGATACCGGTTCCAAGAAGTCCGTAAATTAATGCGTAGTTCCAAAGAACCGTGTTTATGCCATTAACCAATACTTCCATAGCACGCCTCTTAATAATTCAAACACTTCCCGGAAGACAAAAAACAGTCTGCCTAGTTTTTCATCATGCACAAAGATGCGAAAATTGTCAGGAATAAGCTGCGCGGTATCAATAAAAGGTTGACGTGGATAGCACTGAAATTGAGGCACAGGCATATAGCTACGTATCCATTTGGCAATTCGCTCAGCAGTAGTTCACGCCAAGTGCTGCGAACGACAGCGTCGAACCCAAAGAGGCAAATGCTGCGCTTTATGCGACTGTCCCATTTGATTGGATTCTTCGGAAAGCGGCAAAGCGTTCGTACAATCCCAGTGCAGCCGACGGCTGCTACTAGCACAAAGCAGAAATGCTTGAAGGGCAGCGTGCTCTTAAGTTGTCCCGCGCTTTTTCAACTATTTGCAGATAGGCAATTCTAGTGGCCGTTGTTTAGGCAAGGAAGCTCTCCAACTATTTATGATCGGTTGGAGGCTACTTTTGGGCCAGAACTTTGGTGCGCCTATTGCTTGCAAGCAAGCAGCGTTCCAATAAACTCCTGCCCGCGATAGTGATTTCCCCTTTTTCACAGCCTTAGCGACAGCATTGATATCCTTGGATTCCGGGTAGATATACAGGGTCGTCGGATTCCCTTCCACAAGCGCCAATATCTCTTTTGAGGCCGACTGTGACCAGGTTGTGCAGCCATTGCTACGGCCGCCAGTGTAGTTCACAAGTTTTCCGTAGGGGACATAGCCGTCGTTGTCTGCATGAGTGCTTCGAGGACTTTTGAACCTACATTGCCACTTAAGGAAAACAGCGGGATGGCCTCCAATGGCGCGCTCGCGAGCATTGCTCGTTTCTCCTTCCCCATCAAACAAAAGAAAGGTGCGGTAGAACGGCTGCGTTTTGCCGGAATGACTGTAATAACCTTTGAAGGACGTGCGGGTTTCAGCCGTCACATAGGCACCTCCGGCGGTAAGTTTAGATCCTTCTGCATTGCTGAAGTTCTTCGCGCATTGCCGACCATTCGAAAAATTGGCGGCCCTTAGTTTTCGGCCATTTCCATAGCCGGACGAAACCGCTCGGAAAGAATTTTGTGACTCGCAGATGACGTAAAACCGCTTCGCGGGATTGCCGTTTCTTGCAGTGCTGGGGCGGGTTGCATCCTTGGCAAAGTAGCAGGGGTTCCTTACTTCGCCTCGTCGTACTTTCTCTATGTAAAGCGCTCGCGCCCTGTTCAAAACGATCGGCGCGATTTGGCCGTCACCCGTACCCACGTGTTTTTGTAACCACACTGGGACATCTTGCGATATCGCCTCGACGCGGTCTGGGAGGACGCCCGCCGAGATGGCAATTGTAGTGGCAGTGAGTGCGAGACGGAGTGAATTCGGTAGCAACTGGAGATCTCCTGCTAGAATGTCCTCCTGGCCAGTCTAACACAGTTCTTATACTTCACGACGCCAGCCAGGTGTACCAACGAAGCTTCGTGTTGCCACAAATCCCACACTACGTTTATTTGGGGGGCTAACACTTTGCGCAATTAGGCTGCCATGTAGCGTAGAATTCTGGACATTCAGAGTTTTGCTTCCAAATAAATGCTATGACCACACGTCGAAAGTTCCTGTTCTTAACCGTAACCGCAATGGCTGCTCCATACATAGCGCGGGGACAAACGGTAGCGCTGAATAATGTGATAAGCGGTCTGCCGCAGTTGCATTCACTTCAAATTCAACGCGGAGATGAAGCTTCCACTAGCGCCGTCGTAACGGCGTCGATCATTTTGGTGTGAGGCGACGCCGTCATACTTGCCAAGCCAACAATGCGTTCTGGTCCATTCTGTTCAAGGGGGATCCTTTTGAGCCGCAGATGGTCATATGCAGCTAAACGGCTGTCTGGTATGATTGATACGCCAAGTTCAGCGGCCACCATACTTGAGATTGCTTCAAGACTCTCAAGCTCCATAGCGTCTTTGACTTCAATGCCTTTCCTTTGCAGCCAAGTCTCGATTTGCCTTCCCACAACCGCATCACGCGTAAAACGAATAAACGGTGACGCACAAAGCAGTTCTCTTGAAGATAAATCTGGGGTGTTTTCCGAGACAAGTAGGACCAATTTTTCGGATACAATTTCAGAGAATTCCAACGTGTTTGGCAGAATATCCGGTCGGGAGATGATCGCCGCTTGGATCTGCCCGCGGTCTAATTGTAGCAAAAGCTGATTGGTCAAACCTGGAACAATCCGTACAAGGATATCCGGATGCACGGACTTTAGCGTCGCTAGCGCAGTCGGCACTAATCCAGTCAGGGTCGTTGGAACGGCACCCAAAGTTATTTCACCAGAGAGTTCGTTGTTCGACTTCACCCTTTCCGCCAAACCGTCATATGCGGCCACCACCGCAGCAGCCTCACCGACGAACGTTAGCCCGGTATGAGTAAGTTTGGGCGACTTGGATGATCGGTCAAATAAATCGAGCCCCAACGCGACTTCCAGATTCCGCATCTGGTGACTGACCGCCGACGGAGTTAGATGCTCCGCCTCCGACGCGGCACGGAAGCTACCATGTCGATGAACCGCGATTAGAGTTCGCAGTGCCCGAATGCTCATTCCGATAACCTCGCCACCGCTTAAATCGTGATCCATACGTGAAAGCATTTCACGAATTTGTCAAAGATTTTTCGTTTTTGTTCATTTTTGTTGATGTGTACCATGCACACAGCACGCCTTATGAAACCAAACCCAGAGGTGCTTATGGTTGCTCCCAAATCCAACGCCTATACTTCCATCGTCGCCAAACCCTTCGCTCCAAACCTCGGGGCTGAGATCTACGGAGTCGACTTAAGCCGGCCTGTGCCTGACGACCAGTTTGCAGAGATCTGCGACGCTTTTCACACCTACCAGGTGCTGTTCTTCAAAGAGCAGAAGGAAATACCACCAGCGCAGCACATTGAATTTGGGAAACGCTTTGGGCCGCTTCACGCACACCCCGCAGCCCCAACGATGGACGGGTATCCGGAGATTTTCGAAATACATGCAACTAAGAATTCCAAGGTAGCAAACGGTGAGTTCTGGCACTCTGACGTCTCTTGCGATGAGACACCCCCCCTTGGAACTATGCTGCAAATCCATATCGCCCCTCCTTGTGGCGGGGACACTATGTTCAGTGATATGTATGCGGCCTACGACGATCTTTCTGAACCGATAAAAGATATGATCGGCGGGTTATCTGCACTTCATAGTTCCGAGCATATATACAAAGGCCGCTATAGCGACAGGGGGCAAAAAGACAGCGAAATTGACTGTCCCGAAGCAGTTCATCCGATCGTTAGGACTCATCCGGAAACGGGCCGGAAATCGCTGTTTGTGAATCGAACATTTACAACAAAGATTTTGGGCTTGTCGGAAAAGGAAAGCGACGCGATCCTCAACATGCTTTTCGAGCATGCGGAACAGATCAACTATCAAATCCGGTTCAGGTGGTCGCTTAACGACATGGCCTTTTGGGACAATCGGTGTTGTATGCATCGTGCGATCTGGGACTATTGGCCCGCAGAGCGAAAAGGGCGACGCGTGACCGTGAAAGGCGATAGACCTGTTTAAACTCGACCGAACCGAATTGCTCGATCAAAGAAACCAGATCTTTAGGAGCGCCAAGTGCGAGCTGCAGTCGTAAGAGAGTTTTGTGAAGACCTTTCGATTGAGACGGTCCCGGACCCAACCTGCCCAGACAATGGAGTGGTCCTGGAGGTCGCGGCCTGTGGCGTATGCCGCTCGGATTACCATGGATGGTCTGGCGCGCATCCCAAAGTTCAAAATGGCTCGATCTTAGGGCACGAATATTGTGGAACTGTGGTAGAGGCAGGGCCTCAAGCGCAGCACAGTGTTGGTGACCGCCTCATAGCGCCATTCATCTTGGGGTGCGGCAGCTGCAGCGCTTGTCAAACAGGCGTATCAAACACGTGTGCCAACCAAATCGTTCCAGGATTTGGAACGCCAGGTGCCTACGCTGAATATGTTGCAGTGCCGTTTGACCATAACTTAGTTCACTTGCCAGAAACGCTCTCTCCTTCCTTGGCGGCAGGGCTCGGGTGTCGTGTAACCACTGCTTGGCATGCTTTGACAGACCGTGCAGATGTCGCAGCTGGTGAATGGGTGGCTGTCCACGGAACAGGAGGTATTGGCTTGTCCGTTCTTCTATTGGCAAAAATGCTTGGATGCAGAGTTGTCGTAGTGGATGTGGTTGAAGAGAAACTTGCGCATGCAAAGCTCAACGGTGCAGACGCTACAGTAAATGCCAGCAAAGAAGACGCCGCAGCAGCGATCCTAGATATCACGGATGGAGGAGCACAGGTTTCCATAGAAGCGCTGGGGATCGAAAAAACGACGAACGCATCCTTAGAGTGTCTCGCTATCCTTGGTCGACACGTACAAATTGGTATGCCGTCGGGCGACGGCCAGATGCACGTGAACATGCGGGCAATCTATTCCAAACAACTCTCGTTTTTCGGCACTCGTGGTATGCCTTCATGGAAATACCCTCGTCTTCTAGGAATGATCGAACGTGGCGAAGTGGATATCCAGCCAATGGTCGCCAGGGAGGTCCGATTGGAAGAGGCGAGCAATGAACTTCGAGCAATGAATGGACCAACTTCCCCAGGAACCGCTATTATCACGAAGTTTCAGCCGTGATCAGTCCAAACGCCTGATTGGTTTTATTAAACAGTCATTCTCTTTATCATTGTGCGCTCCTATGCAAATTCAGTTTTTCGCGTAAACTAGCTGTTCCGGGTAACGCAATGAACGCCTGCTTTGGGCTCCTTACGGACTTCAGAGGCCGCGCAGCAATCTCTTGATATGGTGCCTCGTCAACGTCGGGTTGTCATTTCGGGAGGGCATGGCCGATCGGAGGATCAGTCATGGAAACACCAAACCTACCAGCCATTCGCGCACTTCGCCCGCATGGAACAAAGGCCGCATCGTGGGTCAGAAACGACCGCTGAAGCCTAAGCATGTCTGGGCGATCC